>CBFIEJ010000001.1:0-106711 GCA_965661575.1 uncultured Flavobacteriales bacterium
GTTTCAATCCCTTCGAAAAGGGGTGCAAAAATAGGGTTATTCAATTTAAAATGAACACGATAATGGTGCAGAATTTCGAGATCTTAACGAAAAGCGAAATCATTCAAGCACGAGCCCAGCTGAAAAACTGGTTCATTTCCAATCAAAGACCTCTGCCGTGGCGTGATGCACCAGCCCCCTACGCCACTTGGCTTTGTGAAATCATCATGCAGCAAACTCGCATTGATCAGGGCACGCGATATTGGCACTCCTTCCTGAATCAATGGCCTGATTTTGAGTCACTTGCATCTGCCAAACCAGAAGAAGTAATGAAGACTTGGCAAGGCTTGGGGTATTACAGTCGAGCGCGAAATTTGCACAAAGCAGCCAAAATTGTTGCCAACGATTGGCTTGGCGAACTGCCTACGAATGCCAAATCTTGGCAGCAACTACCTGGCGTTGGCCCCTATACCGCTGCCGCAATCGCGTCCATTTGCTTTGACGACCCCGTGGCTGCCGTAGACGGTAATGCGCTTCGTGTTCTCAGCAGATGGGCCGGAATCCATGAGCCCATCGATAAGCCTGCAGGACGCAAGCCCATCGAACAGTTAGCGGAAAAGTTTTTGGACTCGACAGAACCCGGCATGCATAACCAAGCCGTCATGGAATTGGGAGCATTGGTTTGCACTCCGAAAGCACCCGATTGCGAGCACTGCCCACTCAATGAGAACTGTAAAAGTCGAGTTGAGATGAAGGGTCAGACACCAATGGCTCCTGTCAAAGCCGGCAAAACGAAAGTGCGCAATGTCAACTTGACCTTTCATGTCATTGCACATGAAAACAAAGTGTTGATGAGGCAGAGGCCCAGTCCTGGAATTTGGGGTGGATTGTGGGAATTCCCATCCAACTGGGTCGATTCGGAGTCCAACGAGTTCAAAATAAAACAAGCCCCACCGGTACAGCATCCGCAGTCATTGAGCGGAAACGGCCTGATCGGCCAACCATTTGAACACGTCCTCAGCCACCGAAAGCTCAAGGTGGCTTTCGAATCTTGGCTCAGTGAAACAGCGTTTGAAGAGGAAGGCATGGAGTGGCTTACTTGGGAGGATGCGCGCAAACTGCCCATTCCCCGAGCCATTGAAAAAAATTGGGAAGAGTTGGAAAATTCCCTGCGGAAACAACGATTTTCTTAAGCAATGCTGGCTTACTTTTGATTCATGGCAGGAGTAAACAAAGCAATCCTTGTAGGGAATCTGGGTAAGGATCCCGAAATGCGCTATACCCCGAACGGGGTGGCTGTGTGTTCATTTCCCATGGCAACTTCCGAAACGTACAAGGACCGGAACACAGGAGAACGAATCACCCAAACAGAATGGCACAACATTGTCATTTGGAGGGGGATGGCCGAAACTGCCGAGAAATACTTAAAAAAAGGGTCACAGGTCTTCATTGAAGGGAAAATCAAAACGCGTTCATGGGAGGACCAACAGGGCCAGAAGCGGTACACCACAGAAGTTGTTGCCGATGTCATGCAACTGCTCGATCGTCCCGGTTCGAATCCAGGAGGAAGCGGCTCAAATGAAAGCCAGTCCATGAGCACTTCTAAACCTTCTGCCAGTTCGCTGGATAATGCACATGCGGCTGAGAAAGAAAACAATCCATCCACTCAGGACAAACCTGCCACTGCGGCACCTAGCGCAGACGACTTACCCTTCTGATGGTGGCACAAGAAGGAATTGTTGAACGCAAACTACCCGCTTGAATCCCCCTCCAATTGCCCTGCTACTCGCCATTGATTTTGGCCCGAATAGCATTCTAGTGCCCTCCATTTGCATCGCTTTCTTGTTGATTGCAAGTGCCTTGGTGTCAGGTTCAGAGGTGGCCTTCTTCAGTCTGACACCCGCTGACCTAGAAGAACTTCAGCAGCGAAAAAGCACAGGAAATTCCGCAGCAGCCGGCCGGGCCCTCGAACTACTGCAACATCCCGACTCCGATCGAGCCCCGCGCCACCTGCTTGCGACCATTCTAGTTCTGAACAACTTGGTCAACATTCTAATCATTTTGATTTCGACACTGATTGTTGAGCAAATCCTCCCCTCAGAAGCCATCGAGTCTTGGGTATATTGGACTGTCCACGTTGGAGTCGTCACTTTCGTTATTTTGCTGTTTGGAGAGGTTGTACCGAAGGTGTATGCCACCAACAATCGCCTACAATTCGCGCAAATGATGGCCACACCTCTGTTGGTTTCACGCAGAATCGTTTCTCCAATCTGGAAGCCACTCGTTCGACTTGGTACATGGATCGGAAAGCGAGTTGAAGTGCCCGCGACAGATCTTTCTGTTGAGGATCTCGAACAAGCCCTTCACCTCACTGCAGACCACGATAGGAGCGATGAAGAACAACGCATCCTGGAAGGAATCGTTGCCTTGGGATCCAAAGATGCGAAACAAGTCATGACCGCTCGAACGGACATGGAGTCCATTTCATCAGATGAATCTTGGGAGCAATTGAAGGCTCAAATCATCGAATCTGGATTTTCACGAATCCCCGTACACAACGGCTCACAAGACGAAATCAAAGGGATCCTTCACACCAAAGACCTTTTGCCACACTTGCGAGAAGAGGAAGATATTGCTTGGTCCTCTCTCATCCGCCCCGTCTATTTCGTCCCAGAGAATAAAAAAATCGATGACATCATGCGCGAATTCCAAGAGCGCAAAACGCACATCGCAATTGTGGTTGATGAATATGGCGGTACCAGCGGAATCATAACCCTCGAGGACATCATGGAAGAAATCGTCGGAGAGATCTCTGATGAATTTGATGCCGAAGAGATTGCTTACTCGAGGCTCGACGACCGAACATTCATCATCGAAGCCAAGACCTCATTGATTGACGTCTATCGTATTCTTGGCCTTGCTGACGAAGCCTGGGAGGCGGCAAAAGGCGAAAGCGACACCTTGGGTGGGTTCGTCACGGAACAGGCGGGACGAATCATGCGCAGCGGAGAAAGCATCGTCTTCGAAGCAGTCGAACTCAAAATTGACGCGGCAACTCCGCGACGACTTCTCCGCGTCAAATTAACATTGCCTGAAAAAGGAGGGATCAATGAAGTCTAAAAGCCATCTTCAAAGGTTCATTCTTCTGGCCAGCCTCACGGCCTTCGGCCTATCTGCTTGCCGCGACGCGCCTACCCCAAAGCCTCGTGGCTATCATCGAATTTCCATTCCAGAGGCTTCATACCGCAGGTACGACCACCCTTGTGGCATTCACTTTGATGTACCTCAGTATTCCAAAATCGAGTTGATTGTCCAGAAGAAAAAATCTCAGGATCATTGGTTCAACCTCGCTTTCCCCAACTTTGAAGCTAAAGTTCATTGCAGTTACATCCCTCTTCAATCTGAAAGCCATTTCTACGGAATGCTCGAGGATGCGCACCAGATGGTTTTTGCCCATGAAATGAAAGCATCAGGCATCGCTGCGAATGGATTTGACTTTCCAAAAAACAATGTCAGCGGACTGCTTTACGAATTGTCGGGTCCTGTGGCAACGCCGTTGCAGTTTCTAGCAACCGACAGCACACAGCATTTTCTGCGCGGATCCGTTTATTTCAACCATGTGCCCAACCCAGACAGCATAGCTCCTGCTCTCGAACAAGTAAAGAAGGATCTGGTCCATTTGATCGAAACCTTAAAATGGGCAACCTCATGAGCAACGACCAGGAGCATTGGGTGTTAGATGCTGGGAATACCAGAATCAAACTAGCGATCTTTCAAGATGGTCAAGTGGTCAAAGTGATCACGGACGAAGCGGCAGAGGAACATGCCCAAAATGCGTTGGCATCAAAAAAACTGCCCCAATACACGCTCATTGCAGCCTCAGGAGAATTGGGTTCATTCTGGAATCATTGGAATGAAAAGTGTGCAGATACGCAGCCCGGAATAACCAAGGTATTCCAACTGGAAAACACGGAAGTCATCGGGTTAACATCGACCTACACCTCCATGGATACGTTGGGACTAGATCGTGCAGCGAACGCGAAAGCTGTGTTATCCGAAGAATTCGAATCAAATTGGCTCATCATCGACATTGGGACATGCATCACAGTCGATTGGATTCAAGCAGGGAAATTTTCAGGAGGGTCCATTGCACCAGGAATTGATTTGCGGCTTCGTGCCATGTATGCCGGCACCGCAAACTTGCCCTATCCAGAAAGTTGGCGAGAGACTGCCATGGAAGGCGTTGGTCTTCATCTTGGATCGAACACCATCGAATCTCTGCTCGCCGGAGCCATCGGTGGAGTCAATGCCGAATTGCAGCAAAGAATCGAGGCATTTCATACGGAATTTGGAGATTTTCGCGTTGCGCTCACAGGTGGAGATGCGGAATGCTTGGAACTCCGCACTCGCTTCCCCATTTTTGCCGACCCAAATCTCACTTGGAAAGGATTCCATCTAATTCTCAATGACCTTGTCCAAAAGCAATAATCCCGATCACGTGTTGCCCATCAACAACAATCGCCCATCGAGGCGTTCAATCTTCTCGTCTCTTCGAGCGGGGTTGATTCTTGCGGGCTGGACATTGGTGTTTCAAACGCATGTAGCTGCTCAGCAAAGCGAATTCTCGCCGTACTCGCGGTTTGGTTTTGGTCTCATCAATCAAGCGAACACTCCGGTGGCCACTGGTTTGGCAGGAATGGAAACCGGCCTGGCCAATTCCTACCAATTCAATCCTGGGAACCCGGCCTCTGCAACATTTTTGACCCAAACGACATTGCAAGGATCTGGGATTATTAGCAACCTAACGATGCGTCAAGGGGATGGAGATGAAGCCGGAGCAACCTACGGCACATCGGGTCCAATGGGAATTGTGGTCAAACAGAAAAACGGAAAAAACGCTCTGATTCTCGGCGTATCTAGCTACAGTAACTCGGGCTATGCAATCACACGGACCAATGACATTGAAGGAATCGGAGTGGTTGAGGAACGCTACAATGGCGAAGGCGGATTGAGCAACGCAAATATCGGTTGGGCACGCGTATTCCGATCGACGAGCTTTGTATCCGCCGGCGATTCAGATAGCATCCGCGTGAGCAACCGCTCTTTGCACATCGGCGTTCAAACTCAATACCTTTTTGGACAAGTCAGCCGGTCATCCACGCTGGACATCATCGACCCAACATTCCTCGACCACAGATCCAAGGTGACCGCCCAGCATCGAAGCATCTCAACCGATATTGGAGTCATCCTCGACCAATTGTTGTTCGTGCGCTACAACGCAAATCGAGAGTTCGAAAACAGCATGGCCTTGCGCATTGGCGGTGTCTTTACTCCTGAAGCCTCATTGACATCAGACATTTACAGCTTGGACGAAACAACGCAAACCTTGGGTGGGATTCCAGTCAACTTGGACACCTCTTCTTTTTCTTCACTTCCCGACTTTCAAGGTCGAATGCCACAGTCATTAAACGGCGCATTGAGCCTGCACTATGATCGATCAGATGGAATGAGATTGGCTGCTGCGATGGAATATTCAAGCACGGCTTGGGGAAAGGTCGATGATGCCATGGCCACTGAATTGTTATCGGATGGCGTCAGTTGGGTTGACGCGAACACATTGCGTTTTGGTTTGCAGTTCAACCTGGGAAATTCCGAACAACGTCATCCAACCTGGGGCAAAGCAACTTACCGACTTGGCCTAGCAACGGGCAATCAGCCGTTTGAAATTGACGGAATCCCAATCTCCTATCAACTAGCATCGGCAGGTGCAACCATTCCACTGGTTGGCAGTCGATCGTTGAGCCGAGTTCATTTCGGCATGGAATTTGGAACACGCTCTGCAGCAAGTGATGGCATCGATGAGACCATTTACCGAATCAACTTAGGTGTGTCCTTGATGCCTTTCTTCAAGAACAATTGGCTCGTCCCGCGATTATATGACTGAGTTTGAAAATTATGACTATGAAACTGTGTACCCTTATCCTAGCAACACTCCTGTTGCCTCTTACTTCATTTGCTCAAGAGCGCTACGGCGAAACGGAAGACCAACAACTGCTATGCAAAGAGGCCATTAGTGTCTACAGAAGCTACAAAAAGCAGAAAAACTACGATGAAGCATTCATCCAATGGAAGAAAGCGTGCGACGTTTGCCCGTTGACTGCCACTGAAAACATTTTAAGAGACGGCGTCACTTTTCTGAATAATCAACTGAAAAAGACAGAGGATGAGGCGCGAAGAGCATCCATCACGGATAGCATTTTTTCGCTTTATGACCAGCGCATGGAACTGTTTCCTGCGACCAAGAAATACCCCAAAAACAGCTGCATGGTGCTCGCCCAAAAGGGCATGGATCAATACAAAATCTTCAAGAAAAGTGGAGCATCTGAGGCTTCTGCGATGCTCAGAGAGAGCATTGAATGCCTCAGTTCAGACACTGCAATCACGCAAGCCATACCAGCAGCACTGTGGTCCAAAGCATTGAGCACCTATTATGTGACCTCATTCTACGCAATGAAAGCAATCGAGGACGACGCAGAAGCGCGCGAACGTCTCGGGGAAATGCTCACAGAATACCTCATGTTGAGCGGTTTCATTGAAGACGGTATCGCAGTTGCCAATGCCAATGCGAAACCGAAAGATGCAGAGAAATATGCCAAGGCAAAATCAAACATTGACAAAGTCTTCATTGCCATTGCCAATTGCGAAGACATGGTGCCTGTATTGAGCGAAAAGGTCGCAGCAGATACGGCCAATTTCGAATTGAAGAAAAAGGTATTGCGACTTTTAAACCAAAAGGACTGCACAGACAACGATTTATACTTGCCTGTGGCAGAAGCCGTGCACGCCCAAGAACCGAGTCATCCGTCGGCATTTGCCATTGGTGGTGAGCAAGCGAAAGTGGAGAACTTCTCTGAAGCTCTCCGTTACATGGAACAAGCTGTTGAGCTCTGCGCCGATTGCGCTGAAATGGAAATGTACTTGCTCAAGGCTGGTAAGGTTGCTTCTTTCCTCGGCAAAACCAGCACGGCTAGAAATTATGCTCAGAAGGTGCTTGCCATCAATAGTGACAGCGCCGACGCTCTGATGCTCATTGGAGACGCCATTGCAGGCGCCGCCGCGAAATGTGATGATGGTGCCTTGGGAAAACGTCTCGCTTACCTGCGGGCCTGTGACTATTACCAGCGTGCTGTGAACAAAGGTGACGAGGAAACAGCTGCCAAAGCGCGAAAGAAACTGAACAACAATAGCAAGCAGTTTCCAAGTGTTGAGGAAATCTTCACCGTTGGAAAGAGCGTTGGAAATGAAATCACCATCCCCCCCATTGCAGGTTGCCCTTGCAGTGGTGAAAAGACCACGATTCGCGTCCGCTAGGTAAAGCTTAAAGTATTGAATCCTGATCCACTGCTCTTTTGTGTGCTTGCTCTAGGAATGGCCTTCACAGGCTGCTCGAATACAGACCAAGAAGTGTCAGAAGTCCGCGCATCGGAAGCCCCACCTATGCAACGAATCCTGCAAGGAACATTTACCTACTCTGAGCGGGGACAGACGTTGCATGTGCTGAAAGCAGGGGAAATGACGCGCATCGAAGGCGGGTCTGCAGAATCGCCTGAAGACCTTGTAGAAGTCCGAAACGGCATGGAGCTTTTCATTGACGGAAATGAATCGAATCATGAAGCACACTTGCAAGCGCAATGGGCCTCTCTAGATGAGAAACAACTGCGCCTTGTAGCTGAACATGAAGTCGTTCTGAGCAATCGGAAAGGCGATGTATTGGAAACTGAATACCTTGTTTGGGCTGAAGATTCCAATCGAGTCTGGACAAACCGGCCCGTTACCATTACGAGTGATCAGGGCATTCTGTACGGAGAAGGACTGGAATCTGATGGACGTTTCGAAAACTATGAAATCATACGCCCCAAAGGAGAAATCATCCTTGAAGGGTCCGAAAAGTTCAACTAAACATTCAACATCACACCATGGATCAAGAAACCATCAGCCGCATCAACAAAACCGCAGAAAAGTTCTGGTTGGTTGTCATCCTCGTTTGTGTCGGTGCGACGATTTGGTTCATCGTAAATGATGGATGGGAAGAACGCAAGCAACTTGTTGTTTTGCCAATCATTGCAACTGCTTGGTATGCGTTTAGACGGTATTTCAGGAAAAAGATGGAGCGCAATTAAGCGAGCGCAGTATCTTAGACTTGCAATAGAACCCTTCCATGGACCCTGACCCCGCCAGTTCGTTGATTATTATTGTCCTCTCTCTCCTTGCTTCCGCATTTTTCTCCGGAATGGAGATTGCTTATGTCTCCGCCAATCGTCTGCAAATAGAATTGGATGCTACGAGCACCTGGCAAGGCAAGATTTTGACGCATCTCGCAGACCGACCTCAACTCTTCATCGCCACCATGCTGGTTGGAAACAACCTCGCCCTGGTGTTTTGCGGACTGGAGTCCGGCGCCTTGATCAGCAACTCGATATTTCAAGTCAGTGACTGGACAGTAGCGCCCAATCCATTCACCGTGCTCGCGACACAAACCGCACTGACCACAGCCGTAATTCTTGTCCTTGCGGAGTTCATCCCGAAAGCTCTGTTTCATGCCAATGCCAACTTTTGGCTGAAGTTTTTTGCAGCGCCGCTGGTCATCATCCATTACCTCCTCACCATTCCAGGTTACATCGTGGTCGCGTTGAGTCGGATTTCCATACAGCTGATGGGGAGATCTGCAAAATCAACAGATACATCACGGGAACAGCTCGGAGCGACGGACTTGGATCATTTCATCCGAGAAATCAGCGGGAGGATGGAACCCGAACAGGAACTCGAACACGAATTGCAAATCATGCAAAACGCTCTCGAATTCAATAAGGTGCTAGCCCGTGATTGCCTCGTTCCGCGCAATGAAGTTGTCGCTGCAGATATAGAGACTCCACTCAGAGAAGTGAAAGAACTCTTCATTTCAACGGGTCTTTCGAAGATTGTCATTTACCGTGACGACATCGATCAAACCATTGGGTACGTTCATTCCAAAGATCTTTTCAAGGACCCTGAATCCGTCAAAAGCATCCTTCATCCCACGTTCGTAGTTCCGGAGCCAATGCCTGCCGATGACGTGTTGAAACGGTTCATTCAAAGAAAACGTCACCTGGCCATCGTAGTCGACGAGTTTGGAGGTACCTCCGGAATTTTAACCATGGAAGACATCATGGAACAACTGATCGGAGACATTGAAGACGAGCACGATACCGAGGAATTGATCGAAGAAGAACTCGGCCGCGGCCGCTGGCGACTATCAGCTCGACTCGATGTGGAAGAGATGAACGAGACGTACAACCTCTCCATGCCTGCGTTGGACGACTACGAAACCATTGGAGGCTTGGTTCTTCACCATGCAGAGGAGATTCCTGAAGCCGGATTTACCTTGCGTTTTGAGCACTGCCTCATCACCGTTGAACAAGTGGGGAGAAGCAAAGTCCAAACGGTGATCGTCAACCAAATTCCCGACACGGCGTTGTGAAACTTTTCGTTCAAAATTCACGTACAAATCGGCGATGCTAAAGCGCGTGCGTCTTTGCACGATTTCGCTTATCTTCGCAATCCTTTAAAAAAGAGAATGATACCATGTCAATGATAGAACAAATCCGAAACCGCCAAGGCCTCCTGATCGTAATGATCGGCATTGGAATGTTAGGCTTTTTGGTCCCCTATGATGCTGTAATGGCTTTGGTTGGTCAAGGAACCAACCGAGACGTGGGTGAAGTGGATGGAATTGCAATCACTGCTTTAGATTACCAGACAGAATTGCAAGAACGTCGACGACTGGGCTTCAGCGGAGACCAACTGGGAGACGAAGTATGGAACGACCTCACTTCAAACATCGTCCTGCGCGATGGCTTCGAATCACTCGGTCTGCAAGTTTGTGACGAAGAATTCCAAGAGATGTTGTTTGGCTCAGGTTACTCCCCCTACATGAACCGGGCATTCTACTCGAATGCGGAGAACAAAGCCTTCTGGCAGCAAAACTTTGGTGCCATGCTGAGCACACCCCAAGGAAAGTCCGATTTCATGTCATACAAACGACTCATCGTTTCGAAACGTTTGCGTGAGAAATTCGACAACCTCGTTTCGGCTGGAGTCTACACCAATGCCTTGGAAGGAAAATACGACTACATAACCGCTAACCGAAAGGTCAATTTCAATTACGCCTTCAAAGCTTACAACGACATTGACGAAAGTGAAATTTCTGTCTCTGACTCAGACGTCAAGGCTTATTTCAGATCGCACAAAAGCGACGATGAGTATGCGCAAAAAACAGGACGGACAATCACGTTTGCGCGTATACCTCTTTCAGCCTCTGCTGAAGACGCTCAAGCGATCGAAAACAACTTGGAAGAGCTCAAAAGCTTGTGGCAGACCTCTGCCCTGAGTGACAGCGAATTCGTGGCTACCGCGAATGAAAAACCATTCACATCAACTGTGCTCAAGGCGAGCGATGTGGAAACAGATTTGAACGAAGCTACTTTTTTCGATTCAGATCGAGGTGACCTCGTTGGACCGTACCTCAAAAAGCAATCTTATAAATTGGCTCGGGTGATGGATTTCTTCACAGAACCTGACAGTGCTTCTTGCCGCCACATCTTGTTGAAAGCTGCGAACCCACAGGATGCTTCTGAAATGGACAACCTCATGGCCCGCGCAGACAGCCTGAAGCGCGCATTGCGCCGCGGGGCTTCTTTTGAAGATTTAGCTGAACGATTCTCAGATGACCCTGGATCGAAGAGCACTGGTGGATTTTACGACTTCTTCACACGAGGACGGATGGTCAAGCCTTTTGAAGATTTCTGTTTTGAAAACAAGCCAGGATCCATCGCTGCTGTTGAAACGCAATTAGGAGTGCACCTCATCGAGGTTATGGAGCACACTGCACGTGTCGAATTTGTTCGCGTTGCAATGATTGAGCGACTCATTCAACCCTCTGCAGAGACAGCGCGTAACGCATACAGCGCGGCAAGTGAATTTGCCATTGCCTCCAACTCTCGCGAAGCCTTCATGTCTTCATCAAGTGAGGCTGGTTATGCCACCAATACCGCAGACAAAGTTCTGCGCAAAGCGACTTCCATTTCCGGCCTCCGGAATGCTACAGAAATGGTTTCTTGGGCGTACAACGCCGAAGAAGGTGAAGTTTCCAATCCCATCCTCATCGATAAGAACTACGTCGTAGCCCACTTGGATCGTATCACCGAACAGGGAGAACCTGACTTTGAGGCCGTAGAACAGCAAATGCGCACAGCTGCAGTCCGAGAAGCGAAAGGAGCGATGTATGCTGGCATGATGGGAGAAGGATCATTGGAAGACATTGCAACTGCCATTGGATCATCGGTGAAAGCGGCATCGAACATCGCGTTGAAATTTCCAACGATATCTGCAGCGGGCTCGAAGCCAGAACCAGAGGTAGTAGGCCGTGCGTTTGCCATCGACAACGGGAACGTTTCCATGCCAATCATTGGTGAAAATGGAATCTGGGTCATCGCGCCCACTTCCTCCACAGAAAGCGCTGAAAAGAGCGACTTCCTATCTGAGCAAACAAGTTTATTGTCAAGAGCACGAGGTGCAGTAACGCAGCGCATTTCCAATGCAATGTTGGATGCTGCAGACTTGACGGACAACAGGAATTAATACACTCGAACAACATTGAAAAAGCTCCCAGTTTTGGGGGCTTTTTTTATGTCAATTTCGAAACGGGTGAATCTGAAGCAAACTGCCGTCGCCGTAGCTCAAGAATTTAAACCCGTTGTCCATAGCCGTCTCGTAAAGGGCTCTCCAGTGCCCACCTATGGCGCATGCAACCAAACAGAGCAGTGTGCTCTGGGGCATGTGGAAATTTGTAATCAGCGCTTGGACGGAACGAATTTGATAGGGAGGCGCCATCATGATGGCTGTTTCGAATTCCCAATCCTTCCCATCTAACTGCTGAATCAACCATTGCATCGCTGTTTCCATGTCCCAGCCCATTTGCTCTTCGACAAGATGCAGTGAGTCGCTCCACTCCCATTGTTCAAGCGAATGCGGTTGTACGCCTTCTGACCGCCACTTCAAAGCGAGCCAATAAAGGCTTTCCAGTGTTCGAAGAGTTGTCGTACCGGTGGCAATTCGATTCTGATTCGGTTGTGATAACGCCTTGATGCTATCAAAAGAAACCGTGCACTTTTCCCCGTGCATGACGTGCTCTCGCACCTGACCTTCGGCCAACGGCTTGAAGGTCCCTGCACCAACATGCAGCGTCACAGCATGCAGTGAATTCGTCGCGCTGAGTTCTGCCAATAAATTTTCATCATAATGCAGCCCTGCTGTTGGTGCTGCAACAGATCCAGGAACTTCTGCATACACCGTCTGATAATCGGAGGCATCATCCGGTTCATCGGGCCGTCGCATGTAGGGTGGCAGCGGCATCCGACCAAGGGATTCGAGCAGCATTGAAAACATGACTTCAGCGGCCTCACCCGTGGCGGAGGAGATGAATTTCCATGTCAATTCCACATGACGAATGCCCTCCTCCATGCCTACACGACATGCGTTGACCTCCCAAATTCCCGCGGCATCTTCCACTCGGATCGATGCGAGCCCATTTTTCCATTTTTTCCCGCCCCTAACCATGCATCGCCAGCGAACAGATGTCATGGAACTCAACGATTGCTCCATGGATTGGCCCATCGGTTCCAGTAGAAAAATCTCAAGCCGTCCTCCTGTTTCTTTCTGAAGCAAAAGACGTGCGCGAATGACTCGAGTGTCATTCATCCAAAGTTGACTGCCGTTTGGCAAAAGATTCGGCAAATGATCAAACCGGTAATGCACATTCGACTCCTTGCCATTCCAATGAAGCAATTTCGCCGCTGAACGCGGCTCTGATGGATGAAGTGCAATGAGGGTTTCTGGCAAATCATAATCAAATGCCAAATGGTCGTAACCTGGTAAATCAACTGACTTTTTCACAGCTACAAAAGTACGTGGTGTTGTCCGTCCACAATATCATATCTTCGTAAACATGGTACGCCGACTAGTAATTGGAGCCGCAGGGCAATTGGGAATTGAGCTTGTCCTCAGGATGCAATCCGAGTTTGGACCAGCTTCTGTCGATATCTCCGACATACGAGTTCCAGACAATCAAGCAGTGATGCAGAGCAAATTCCTGCACCTCGATGCCACCGACGAAGGGGCGATGTCCAAAATCTTAGAAGAAGGCCAATACGACGAAGTGTATCATCTGGCTGCAATGCTGAGCGCCACAGGTGAAAAGAAACCCCTCGCCGCTTGGGATCTGAATATGCAGTCCTTGCTCAACATTCTAGAAGCAGCAAAAGAAGGATGGGTGAAGCGCGTTTTCTGGCCCAGCTCAATTGCCGTTTTTGGGCCTCGAACGCCGAAAAACAGGGTCGCACAGGACGCTCCTTTGGACCCTACAACGGTCTATGGAATCAGCAAGCAAGCTGGTGAATATTGGTGCCGATACTATCACGAAAAATACGGTGTAGACGTCCGAAGCATACGGTATCCAGGGCTCATAGGGCACCGTTCAGCTCCCGGAGGAGGAACCACGGATTATGCGGTGGAGATCTATGACTACGCCGTCAGAGAAGCAGCTTACACCTGTTTTCTCAAAGCAGATCAAGCCTTGCCCATGATGTACATGGATGATGCGGTTCGAGGCACCTTGGAACTGATGCGTGCACCAAAAGACCAAATCAGGGTGAGAACCTCTTATAACCTGGGTGCGATGAGTTTCACCCCCAGTGAAATCGGGGAATGCATCCGGCAACAAAAACCCGAATTTCGATTGGACTATTCACCCGACCAACGCCAAGCTATCGCTGAAAGCTGGCCTTGTAGCATTGACGATTCTGCTGCAAAGGAAGATTGGGGTTGGCAAGCCGAAATCATGATAGAGGATATGACCAATATCATGTTGGATGCAATGTCAACCACAAACGAAACATTAGAGCCCTGATTCCGTTCAGGGACGAAGGGAATAGGATGACTCTGATTTGTCCGTTTCTTCCGATTGGATTCATTTACTTTGTAAGCACATTCTGACCGCACATTCTAACCGCTCACACGGCGCGTCACATTCTATTAGACATCGCACCTCCATGTCCGACCACTCGCCCCTCTATATCCAAAACAGCCTGACCCGGGAAAAAGAGTTATTCACGCCGATTAACGCTCCCTATGTCGGCATGTATGTCTGTGGCCCCACCGTCTACAGCAATGTTCACTTGGGCAATGTGAGAACGTTTCTCACCTTTGATATTGTCTACCGTCATCTGACCTTTTTAGGCTACCAAGTGCGCTACGTGCGGAACATCACAGATGTGGGACACTTGACCGGTGATTCTGATGATGGCGAAGATAAGATTGGGAAAAAAGCGCGACTCGAAAATCTCGAGCCAATGGAAATTGTGCAGAAGTACACAAATGATTTTCATGATGTGATGCGGGTCTTTAACATCAAAAGTCCATCGATTGAACCAAGCGCTACCGGTCACATTGTTGAGCAAATCGAAATGATCAAACAAATCATTTCACGCGGGTATGGATACGAGTCCAATGGCAGCGTTTATTTCAATGTGCGCAAGTTCAACGAAGACTTTCCATACGGTCAACTGTCGGGACGTAAAATCGATGACTTGCTCAACAACACGCGCGTCCTCGACGGACAAGATGAAAAAAACGACCCCCTCGATTTTGCGTTGTGGAAAAAGGCCGACACCTCTCACCTTATGAAATGGCCTTCACCCTGGAGCGAAGGCTTTCCCGGGTGGCACCTTGAATGCTCTGTAATGAGTACGAAATACTTGGGCAATGCATTCGACATCCACGGTGGTGGGATGGATCTGAAGTTTCCACACCATGAATGTGAAATCGCTCAAAATGCGGGAGCAACAGGCGAAGGCAATTCAGTCGGGTATTGGATGCATGGAAACATGCTCACCGTCAATGGCCGCAAAATGGCGAAATCCGAAGGCAATGGCTTCACCCCTGACGAACTCATCACCGGCAACCACAAATTGCTTGAACGAGGGTATACCGCCATGACTGTTCGCTTCTTCATGCTGCAAGGACACTATGCGAGCACATTAGACTTCTCAAACGATGCATTGCAGGCTGCCGAAAAAGGCCTGAGCAGGCTCACAAAGGCGGTGCAAGCCTTGAAGGTTCTCCCCGCAACAGCATCCGAAAACAATACCGATGCCAACATCGATGATCTCGCCAAGCGCTGTGCGTCCGCCATGGGGGACGACTTCAATACGCCTATTCTAATCAGCGTTCTCTTTGATGCCGTGAAGTTGATCAATAACATTCAGGACGGCCGTGTCGCGATCAGCGTAAAACAAAAAGATGCTCTCCAAGCCCTCGTATATGGCTACTTTTTTGAAGTTCTCGGGCTTCAATTAGAGGACGATGCTTCAGAAGAAACTGCGGGTGATGCTGATTCTTTGTTGGATCTTCTCGTGCAGCTGCGCAGCGACGCAAAATCCAATCAAGATTGGAACACTGCCGACTCCATTCGCAAGGCACTGAGTGACTTGGGTGTGACCATCAAAGACGGAAAAGACGGAAGCACATGGAACCGCGATTGACCCCCCTGAATCCTCCATTCGGCATCCTGATCATCCTGAGCTGTTTGCTGTTTGAAAGCTGTGGAAACGAATCTAAACCTCCTCCGGTAAAGAAAGTGATGAGTCGCGTTGAAGCTCCAGCATTCAACAGTGATTCAGCCTTTTCTTACATTCAAACACAAGTCGATTTTGGTCCTCGTGTCCCCAACAGTGCTGACCACGTCGCTTGCGGCGATTGGCTCGTGGAAGAGTTGAAACGTCATGGAGCCGAGGTGATTGAACAACCCGGGCGTGTTCGCGCCTACGACGAAACGGTGCTCAACATGCGCAATATCATTGGACAGTTCCGACCTGAAAATCCAGAGCGCATCATGCTATACGCCCATTGGGACACCCGCCCATTCGCAGACAAGGACACCATTCGCGTCCGCGAACCGATTGATGGAGCCAATGACGGCGGATCCGGAGTGGGCGTGCTGCTCGAGGTTGCGCGAATCATCGGTGCTGACACCACATTGGATGTCGGTATCGATGTCATCTTTTTCGATGCGGAAGACTATGGAGCCCCAGAATGGGCCCCAGCCAAAAACAGGGACATCACAACTTGGTGCCTCGGAAGTCAGTTCTGGGCCAACCAACCACACAAGTTCGGCTACCAAGCGAAGTATGGAATCTTACTCGATATGGTCGGTGCGAAAGATGCTGTGTTCAATCGAGAAGGGACTTCCATGGCTTATGCTCCCTCGGTGGTCAAAAAAGTTTGGGCAGCTGCGAAAAACTTGGGATACAGCGATTATTTCAAAAGTGACGTCACACCCCAAACAGTCGATGATAACCTTTTTGTTTCTCAACTTGGAGGGATTCCTTCTGCTAACATCGTACACTATCAAGTGCAAGTCCTGCCCATGGGATACGGTCCGTTTCATCACACGCACAAGGACAATATGAGCGTCATCAACAAACCCACACTTATGGCCGTAGGAAGCACGGTGCTCGACGTCCTCTGGAACGATTGATTCATACCGAATTTTTACGCCTCGGAGTGTGAACAAAACTCACGTCTGAATCGCTCAGGCGCCTGTTTCGTCGGTAGCTTGGTCCATGCTCTTTCACCCGCAACTCCTCTTTCTGGCAAGTCTCTGTCTCGCCCAAATGGGAGTGGTTTTGGCGCAAAACCCCGCAACGGCTCCTCGCGAACCCAATGAAGCGGAGCAAATGCTCAGCCGCGGTGACTCGCTTTTTGAGTCGAATCGTCCGGTCGCTGCACTGGCCATGTACCGGGGTGCTGAAGAACGGTCATTCGATCCTTGTCAAGTTGCGAGAGCTCGACTGGGTATTGCACACATCCACGTACAAAGTCAAAATCCCACTCAGGCGGAAAAGACCCTGAGACTCACAAGTGATGGTTTACTCGCCTGCAGTGCTGAAGACCGCCTCAAGCAATCGCAACTTGCCGCAGACCTTTGGATGCAGCTTCAGCAGGAGGCACGTGCCATTTCAATTTTAACCCGTGAAATCAAGTTGCGGCCTGAAGATTGGGTGCTCAAATCAAAAATTGCCGAGCTGCACTTCATCAGTGGAAACTGGGATGAAGCAAATCGTTGTACCCTCAGGTGCCTCAGTCTTGGCAATTCGGACATCCCCAAAGAAAAGCGGTTGCGCTGGCTGAGTCAAGCCATTCAACTTGACTTTATCACGGAAGGAAATCGAGCAGACTCATTGACCCGTGTTTTTGAAACCTCCTCAGCGCAAGTCCTTGATGATTTGGCCCAAGACTGCCGCGAGCAAATTCAGATGATCGTGGCGTCTGAAGGGCATGATGCCGAATCGATGGAATGGGCAAAGCGCATTTTAAATCATGCTGACCGCAACAATCCCGCAGATATGAGCCTCGCTCAATTGCGCGTCGCAAATGCAGCGCAGAGATTGCACCGACCTCTGGATGTCATCATCGCCCTTCACGAAGCGGTGAAAGAGGCTCGACTTACAACGGATGAAGAATTACTTCTCGAGGCTCTGCGGCAGCGCGCCGATTTCGAACATAACCGTGGGAATGAAGCTGAAGCACTGGCTGCAATGATGGAAGTTGATGAAATCAATATGCGCGTCTTGGCTGAATTACAAGCGCAGCCCAATCGTGAGGTGCAAAGGTTCACGGAGCGCATTCTTCCTGAACCGGACCCCTTTGACCGCGCCGTCATCCAAATGACGGCCGCTCAGTCATCATCCAACTCCTATGGATTGTGGCCATGGCTCGCGGCACTTCTCAGCATCGGGCTTCTTGCCAACACCAGAAGTCATCGGGTCCTCCAAGAGGCCTTGCGAAAAGAACGCAGACGCATCATTCGACTGCGCAGCCTTGTTCCTTCCGATCGTCTCCCCAAACCACAAGGAACAGCGGTAAATCAGAATTCGGAGGATGCAAATTTAGAGTGGGGAAGCAGCAGCCTAATGCCGAATGGAAATTTCGTCTTCGAGCGTGATGAAGATCTTCGATCGCAGAGCATCCAAACATTTCTCAACGCGCTTGATGACGAAATTCAAGCTGAGATGAATTGGACCATGGACGCCAATACGCAGTTTTCTGTTGGTCCTGATGTTAGAGTGGTGATCCGAAATTTCATGCGTGGCCTTGCCGAAATATCGAATTCAGAAGATGCCATTCGCATTGAGGTGGAGGCAGAAACATCTCATTGGCATTTCTGCTTAAGCAGCAATCACACGGAAGCATCCAAGGCCATGCAGGGGTTATTCCACGGCAAGGACGCATTGGCTTCTTCTCGTTGGAATGAGCTACACGCGCAACTCCGAAAAATAGCCGGTAAGATTCAGGTTGAACGCATTTCGCCTGTTGAAGAAAAAGTCACTTTGACTCTGCCATTTGCCTGAATCGATGATCTGGTTGGATCAGTATTCCCCTTGGAATTGATTCAAGAAACGCATGTCACTTTCAAAGAAAGCGCGCAAATCACCGATTTGGTATTTCAACATCGCGATTCGCTCAACTCCCATTCCGAATGCAAATCCAGAGTATTTCCGCGAATCAATGCCCGAGGCTTCCAATACCGCTGGATCGACCATACCACATCCAAGAATCTCCAGCCATCCTGTTCCCTTGGTAATGCGCTTATCTACCTCTGTTTTCAATCCCCAGTAGACATCGACCTCAGCGCTAGGCTCTGTGAAGGGGAAATAAGACGGCCGCAATCGGATTTTTGTATCGGCTCCAAAGAATTCCTGCGCGAAACGCAACAAGGTTTGCTTCAAATCAGCAAAAGAAACGCCTTCATCGATGTATAATCCCTCGATTTGATGAAACATACAATGCGCTCGGGCGCTGATGGCCTCGTTCCGAAAAACACGACCGGGCATCATGATACGCATTGGCGGATCTCGCCGCTCCATCTCACGCACTTGAACTGACGATGTGTGCGTTCGCAGCAACATGTCTGGCTTGCGATCCACAAAAAAGGTGTCTTGCATGTCCCGTGCAGGATGTTCTTCCGGAAAATTCAATCCGCTAAAAACGTGCCAATCGTCTTCAATCTCTGGACCTTCAGTCACAACGAAGCCCATCCGCTCTAAGATTCCAATGATGTCGCGTCGCACCACACTCAACGGATGGTGCGCTCCCAGTGACACTCCTCCATCGGGGCGCGTCCAATCGTGCAAAATCTGCTCGGATTCGTCCGACGCATCTGCACCTTCTGCACCCTGTGCAACACGGTTCTCGGCCGCCTTCTTGAGTTGGTTGACCAATTGCCCCAATTCACGCTTTTGTTCATTTGGCGCTGCTTTAAACGCCGCCATGGTATCCTTGAGAATCCCTTTTCTACCCAACCAGGCAATACGAAATTCCTCGACTTCTTCCGCCGACGACAAAGTCTTCGCTTCGATCTCGCTGATGTAAGCTAAAATCTGCTCTTTGAGTTCCATGATCAACGAATCACTTCCATGGTCATCGCAACATCTTGCATCGGACGATCCCCTGCACCCGTCGGCACGGCAGCAATGGAATCAATGATATCAAGTCCTGAGATCACCTGACCAAAAACCGTGTACTGATTGTCCAAAAAAGGAGCGCCTCCTTCTTCCATGTAGCGCCTCATTTCTTCCTCCGAGTACTTGAATTTTTCATTTTGGTCAAACTGCTCATCAGCACGAGAAGCACGCGCCTCGATGTTCAGCAATTCTGCTTCGTTGAATTTTCTTCCGTGGACCACATAAAATTGACTTCCTGAGCTTGCGCGCTTGGGGTTGGCTTGATCACCTTGTCGGGCGGCAGAAAGTGCCCCTTTAAAATGCAAGTGGTCCGTGCGGATTTCTGCGGGAACGGTGTATCCCGGTCCGCCCATTCCAAGTCGCTGCGAAAGATCTGCCCCCCGGCTGTTGGGATCGCCTCCTTGGACCATAAAACCTTTGATGACACGATGGAAAAGTAAGCTGTCGTAAAAACCCTCAGAGGCCAACTTGATGAAGTTGTCCCGATGAGCCGGGGTGCTATCAGACAATTCAACGATCATATCTCCAAAGCTCGTTCCAATCTTTACTTGACGGCTGAGCACTCCGGAGGCATCCGCTACCACTGACTCCGAGGAGGGGCTTTCACTGCATCCCATTGCGAAGAATAGCATGGTGGAAATCACAAATAGTGCGGTATGTTGGGTTAGAGTCTTGAATTTCATGAGTTTTTGAAGATATTTGGGGTTCACTGCCCTGCAAAGTTAGAAGACCCGATGCGAAAAGCGACCCTTTCCCTCTGCCTATTGATGACTTCTTTCATCTTTTTAGCCACAAGTTGCCACGAAGTTGAAGAAACCATTGCAAATGTCGTCGTCCTGAATGACCTCGGATCTCCCGTTCAAGGCGCAAGCGTTCGGCTTTTCGCCTTTGGCTCTGTTGACCAAGATTTTGTAGGTGAACCTCGTTTCGACACAACCGCCGTGACCAATGCCGCTGGAACCGTAAGCTTTAACTTCTCCTCTTTCTATGTCGAAGGACAAGCCGGATTTGCAGTCTTGGACATCGAAGCCACTAAAGCTGCATTGATTGGAACGGGCCTGATCAAAATTGAGGAGGAAATGACCAACGAAGCCACGGTTTACATTGAGTAGACAACTCAGGCTTGACGGTTCAATCCGGGTTGTCGACCGCAATCCACGCACCAAAATATTCGACCAAGGCTCGTTTCATAAGCAACTCTTGCTCCTGCTTTGATACGGCCGGTATGTCTCCGATTCGCTCGAAGTGAGGCCAGCCATCCTCATCTGTCCCCAACTCGCGGTAAAAACCCATCGGAGTGAGCAATGTGCAAACGCCGACGTGCATCACTTCAAGCTTCTCATCTTTCTTGAACTTTCGAAAACCTTGACCACATTCCTGAAGTCCCACGGTGAAAATCATGGTGGTCAAATCTGGAGGCTCACCAAAGCGGTCCTCCATCTTTTGGACCAATCGGCCCCATTGTTGTTCAAAAGCGTAATCCATGAAAGGCTGAGCGTGAAACGCTTGATTTGACTTAAAAACCCGGAGCCGAAAAGCCCCAGGTTTCTTTTTGATGTCGGGATGACTGGACTTGAACCAGCGACCACACGTCCCCCAGACGCGTACTCTACCAACTGAGCTACATCCCGATGTGTTCCCGCCATCCAATTGATTTTGGGACGCCGAAGTTACTCAACTTTTATTTTGAATCGCTCAAAAGCGTGAATCAGATTACCAAAAAGGGGCCCATTGATGATGTCCAGCCGAAGAGTCCTGCTAACTTTGCGGGACCAATAAGCGACGCATGAAAATCTCCTTTGATTGGCTGAATCAAATGCTGCCCGTGGAATCCTCCATTGAGGATGCCTCAGCAGTGCTCACAGCGACTGGACTTGAAGTTGAAGGCGTCGAGTCAGTCGAATCTGTCCCGGGCGGATTGTCCGGACTGATCGCGGGGAAAATCCTCAGCGCAGAACAACATCCCAATGCCGATCGTCTGCAAATTTGTCAAGTCAACGTTGGGCAGGCCGAGCCCCTGCAAATCGTTTGTGGTGCGAGCAACGCACGCAAGGACTTATCCGTCATTGTGGCAACCGTTGGAACCACCTTGCACCCGGTAGATGGCGAGCCTTTCAAAATTAAAAAAGGGAAAATCCGTGGTGAAGTATCCATGGGTATGATTTGCGCCGAAGACGAAATCGGCATTGGTGAATCGCACGCAGGCATCATCGAACTCGACGATAAATGGGAGCCTGGAACGGCCGCCGCAACGGTGTTTGACCTTCAAACCGATTGGGTCTTGGAAATCGGACTCACTCCAAACCGGACGGACGGCATGAGCCATTGGGGCGTCGCTCGTGATTTGCGAGCAGGCTTTTTGCATGAAACCGTGGAAGGAAAGTCGGAAAAAGTCGGCGATCTGCAAATTCCCATCACCGCTCCTTGGCCCACAGCACTGAGCAACGAACTTGTCATCGATGTGCAGGACGCGACCGCCTGTCCAGTCTACTGCGGAATGTTGCTTGAGAACATAACGGTTGCCCCTTCTCCCGAATGGGCCCAACGTCGCTTACGAGCGATCGGGGTTCAACCTCAAAACAATGTGGTCGATGCGACCAATTTTGTTTTGCACGAGCTTGGCCAACCATTGCACGCTTTTGATGCCAACGCCATTCAAGACAATCACATCACGGTCAGGAGGGCAAACGAAGGAGAGAAACTCACTACACTCGACGGTATTGAACGTGAATTGAACCGTGAGGATCAAATCATCGCAGACGAAAACGGCCCCATGTGCCTCGCGGGCGTTTATGGTGGCAACCAAAGCGGAGTAAATGAAAACACACAATGTGTCGTGCTCGAATCCGCCTACTTCGACCCCGTCGTGACCAGAAAAATGGCCAAGCGGCATGGACTTTCTACGGATGCCTCGTTCCGATTTGAACGCGGTGTCGATCCCAACTTGATCCAAATCGCCCTGCAACGAGCCGCGCATTTGCTCCAAGAATGGGCAGGCTGTTCCATTGTGGGCGTGAAGCAAATCAATGCTGCTGAACTTCCTCAAGGCGCAACCATCGAACTCGAATGGGAAGACCTGGACCGGCTGATCGGTGTTTCTCTGGACCGATCAACAGTGCGAGCGATTTGCGGCAATCTCGACATCACGATTTTGGAAGAGACAGAATCTTCTATGAATCTGCAAGTGCCCGCTTACCGTCGAGATGTCACCCGATCAGCTGATATCATTGAAGAAGTGTTGCGCATCTACGGATTTGACAAAATCCCACTGCCGTCACGGATGACCTCAACAGCCCAGCATCAGTCGGGTGTATCCGAAGAACCCATCCGTTTGCAAATGGCAAACGTCCTCGTCAGCAGAGGGTTCCAAGAAATCATGAGCAATTCCATGACGCGTGCCTCGCACACAGAAGATTTTGGAGAAAACTCAGATGGCTGGGACCACAACCGACAAATTGCTCTGTTGAATCCGTTGAGTTCCGATTTAGGCGTCATGCGCCAATCGCTCCTGTTCCAAGGCCTCGAAGCCATTGCGCACAACCGAAATCACCAACGACCCGACCTGCGATTTTTCGAAATCGGCCGGACTTATCAGCACCGTGAAACAGTCAATTCTGAGACGAACAATGCGTCCGACCGATACGAAGAAGACGAACGCATTGGACTATGGATGACTGGCAAAACCAACCCTGAAAATTGGACCAATGCCGGTGAATCGTCGACGCCTTATTCCCTAAAAACAGAAGCATATGCACTTTTGGATGGCCTTGGGATTTCTTCGGCTGCCGTGAAGGAATCAGCGTTTCAGTCGCCTCTGTTTGCCGAAGGCATTGAACTGACCTACCAGAACCAAATGTTGGGCAGGCTTGGCTTGATTCGTAAGACAGTTGCGAAAAAACATGGCGTGAATCAATCTGTTTTTTGGGCCGACTTTTCGGTCGCAACATTGACAAAAATCAGTCGTCGGAAGCGTGTCAAATCGAAGGAAATTGCAAAATTCCCAGCTGTCAGACGAGACCTTTCATTGATTCTCGACAAGGGCACCACCTTCGGACAGCTCCGCGATTGCGCGGCGAAGGCAGAAAAAAAATTACTCAAACGAGTGGGACTGTTTGATGTCTATGAAGGAGATAAACTAGCCGATGGAGAAGTGTCATACGCTATTAGCCTGACCCTACAAGATCCAGATGGCACCTTGAATGAAAAACAGATCGAACAGAGTGTTCAGCGCATTTTGAGTAAAATCACAGAAGAAACCGGAGCCCGCCTTCGCGAGTAATCGCCAAATAGACAGCATCTTGTCCGACTCAGCAAATAAGAAGCCTTTTCACGCACCACCCATCCAACGCGGGCACTGGGGCTATGATTTCGCACTTCAATTGGTGCGTGCTTCAGTGACACGTTTCCACCGGATTCAAGGAGTGGATGGCTTTGAGAACATCACTGACCCCAAAACCCCAACCATCGTAGTGGCCAATCATCAAAACGGCTTGATGGATCCACTGGTTTTGGTTTCATTGGTCAACAACAGCCAAGTTCATTGGCTTACCCGAGCGGACATTTTCTACAAAAAACTCACCCGAACCATACTTTTCTCGTTCAATCAAATGCCCATCTACCGGCAACGCGACCGGCTGAGCGATGCTCGAGAACGCAATGCCAAAATCTTCGAAATCTGCGCTGAGCGACTTCGAATTGGCGCACGTATGGGGCTATTCCCAGAAGGAAACCATCGCGCGATGAAGTCTCTTCGTCCACTGCGCCGGGGAGTTTCCGACATGGTAAACGCTTCCCTAAAGCTCGACCCCAGCATGCGTCAGTTGCAAATTCTGCCGGTTGGAATTGATTACGAGGAAATGCCCAGCTTTCGCAGAAGGCTGCGGTACCGAATCGGAACTCCCATCAAGATTGATGCACTCGTCAATCCTGAAACCAATGCAGTGAGTCCCGGAGATCTGCTCGAGCCGCTAAAGATTGGAATGGATGAGATATTGGTGAATATCCAGCCCGAGAAAGCCTATGACACTTTACTGCCTTACGTGCAGGCCATGCGGACCACTGAATGCGAAGATTGGAGCACCACAAAGAGCAAGATTGACCGCTTCCAAGACGTGGATGAACAGACCATGGCTCGCATCCAAGACGCACTGGAAGCCGTTAAATCAACTGGCCTATTCAACTTCGTCCGCACGGAGGACATGGGGATGACTCCCCAGAGTATCCGTAAAAGGCGCTACTGGCTATGGCTACTAGCCCCTCTTGCCTTTGCAACGGGGATTTCATCTTTTCCCGTTTCCAAATGGATTGAATCTCAAGTTCAAAAACGCGTCAAGGACCCTTGCTTCATCAGCACCTCGAAAGCTGCAGCAGGCATGGTTTTATTTCCATTCTATTGGCTACTCATCTCCTTGCCAATTGCGTACATCGCGACCGGGGCTATTGCATTCACCGCAGTCATGACGAGTTACATGTTTCATCTGCTGGGAAGCCGATTTGCTGGTTGGTGGTATGGTCTTTATCTGGATGAAATTGGGCGCAAAAAGGCGCGAAATGCCTGGGCTGATCAGGGTATGAGCAAAGCATGGATGACCTACCTCGAAGCAGTGGACAACGCCACTCAGACCAAAAAGTAGACTTCCAAATTCACTGAAAAGATGAAATCAGAGACCGCAGCAGGATTCCGCATTCAAGGAATGCAACACATTGGAGTAGCTACAAGGGATATGGACAAGTCATTGAAACTGTATCGGCAGTTGTTTGGCATGGATGTTCCATTTTTTGACTCGGTTCAAGATGCCCCGTTGATGGATAGCCATACCCGGGGTGAGACCATTTCCAAACGTGCCAGCATGATTCTGAATTTGCAAGGTGGATGCGCTTTTGAAGTGTTACATGCTGAATCCTTCAAGCCGGAACCTGCGGGATGGGAAGTGAGCATCGGTGATCTCGGAATCACAACGGTTCAAATGAAAACGCGCAACATTGGCCGCATGCACGCTCATGCCCGACACCTCGTAGGTGATGACTGCGACGCACACATCACTTCAACACCATGGGGTGAGGACACTTTTTACTTACGCGATGGCGACGGTAATCTTTTTCAAATCCTCGAAGCCGAAGATTGGTTCGACAACAATGGACACCCCTCTGGCGGCGTACTTGGGTGCAGCATTGGTGTCTCGGATATGGAAAAATCTTTGGCTTTGTACGCCGATGCGCTCGGGTTCGATGAAGTACTTTTTGACGAGACCAGCTCTTTCAAAGATTGGCAACACCTTCAAAGCGGAGAGCAATCTTATCGTCGAGTGCGCATCGCTCAATCCGCCCCAGGCGCGGGAGGGTTTGGGAAACTAACAGGCAAGACCTACATCGAACTCATTCAAGCCCAAGATCGACCTGGCAAGTTCATTTTTGAAAATCGCATATGGTGTGACCTCGGGTTTGCCCACCTCGGGTTTGATGTTCGTGGAATGCAAGCATTGGGAACAGAACTAGCCCATCGAGGCATTCCATTCCGATGCGATACAGCTGACGCCATCGGCATGGGGGAAACAAAAGTGCATTGCACTTACATCGACGATCCCGATGAATGTTGGCTTGAAATGATTGAAGTGCACAAGGTGCCAATCATCGAAAAATGGGGGTTATTCTTGGATGTTCAAAAGCGAGGGCAGGATGAACCTCTGCCCCGCTGGATGCTCAAATCACTTCGCTTCAGCCGCGTGAAAGATTGACATCAAGTCAACAATAGGTTTACAATCTCTTCACATGACTTCAGAGGCTTTTGGCGATATTTGGAAACCATGGCAACCCTTACCAAAACCATACTCGTAGTCGATGACGATGCAGACATCCGAGAATTGATCGGCTTCAACTTGCATCAAGCAGGATTCAATGTCGAGACGGCTGAGAATGGCGTCAGAGGCATTGAAAAGGCCATAAAAACCTTACCAGACCTGATTTTACTGGACGTCATGATGCCCGAAATGGACGGCATTGAAGCGTGTAAAAAGCTCCGTGAGCATCCTCTGACCAAAGACTGCCTCATCGCCTTTCTATCTGCTCGAGGGGAAGATTACAGCCAAGTGGTCGGTTTTGACTCAGGGGCAGACGATTACATAACAAAGCCGGTAGCACCTCGCGTGTTGATCAAGCGAATCGAGGCCCTGATGCGCCGACTTCCGTCAGCATCGTCAAAAGATATCATTGCATTGGATTCCCTCACAATCGATCGTGAACGCTTTCTCGTTATCAGCAACGGTGAAGAACTTTCGTTACCAAAGAAAGAATTTGAACTGCTCTTTCTACTTTGCTCATCACCCGGAAAGGTCTTTACACGCGATATCATTCTCACCAAAGTGTGGGGACATGATGTTATCGTAGGCGACCGAACAATCGACGTTCACATCCGCAAGCTCAGAAGCAAACTTGGTGACGAACACTTCACCACAGTTAAAGGAGTGGGTTATAAATTTGACATGTGAGCAAAAGAAGCACTCCTCGGGAAATCGCCCTCAAGACATCTCCGATTCTAGCCGTTCTGAGTGGAATTGCCACGTTCATTTTGCTCCAAACGCTTGATGCATTGCATCTCTGGGCCCTTGCGCTTCTCGCTGGTCTGATCACCGAAACAGCCTCTTTCCTGATTATCCAGTGGTCCGTTAAAACCTTCATGGCTGGGCGTGTCAAAGTCCTCAAAGAAGCCATCTCCTCGGTTGAGCAACGCGCCTCCACGACTGATGATCGAGAAACTCTGGATGATATCATCGAGTGGACGAACGCGCAAGTCAATGATATCAAGTCGCTGCGAAAAAAGGATTCCTTCCGCAAAGAATTCATCGGTAATCTGGCCCATGAACTGAAGACACCTTTGTTCAACATTCAAGGGTTTTTGATGACCTTGTTGGAAAATGATATGAAAGACGAGGAACTGGTCCGCAATTTCCTGAAGAAAGCCAATAAAAATGTGGACCGAATGACAGAATTGATTGAAGATCTGGATGCCATTACGAAGTTGGAATCTGATAGCGTTGAGGTTTCACTGATTCCGTGCAACATTATCGATGAAATGAGTAAAGCATTAGAGAATGCTGAGCCTGCCGCTGAAAGGAAAAACATCAAGCTTGCGATGGAACTTCCTGAGAATTCAGAGCAGGGCGTCAACGTTTTATGCAGTCCGCATCACATGCAACAAGTCCTGACCAATTTGGTAGCAAATTCAATCCATTATGGTCATGAAGGTGGAAAGTCGACGTTAAAACTCGAGAACAACGGCAAAACGGTCAAAATCACTGTTCAAGACGATGGCGTTGGTATCGCAGCAAGCGATCTTACACGCATTTTCGAACGCTTTTATCGCGTGGACAAGAGCCGGTCACGTCACGCGGGTGGCTCGGGATTGGGATTGGCAATTGTAAAGCACATCATCGAATCACATGGGCAGAGCATTGATGTTTCTTCAGAGCCTGGAAAAGGAACTTCCTTTTCATGGAGTTTGGTAAACTTTGACTGGGAGGCGGAAATCCGAAACCTGTCCGTGAATCCTGCTGAGGGAGCCTGACGAATAGCTTCTAAGGCTTTGGACGTTGCATCATTCCTGTACCAGCAACGTTCACAAAAGGATTTTCTCTCTTTTCGACTCCAATCGTTGTGACGCTTCCGTGACCCGGCCAAACTTCGAAATCATCGGGCAACGAAAACAGCACATCAACAATGCTATTCACTAAATCCTCGGGATTGCAACCAGGCAAATCGGTCCGCCCCACACTCCGCTCGAACAAAACATCTCCCCCCACGACCCAACCCTGCTGATGCTCCACGAAAACAACATGACCCGGCGCGTGGCCCGGTGTCAGGCGCACTTCCAATTCTGAAGATCCGCATCGAATTCGTTCACCTGATGCAAGGGAAGGACCCAACGCAGGCGGATTCTCCATGGGCACACCATAAACGGCTGCCGCACGCGGTGCTTGCTCGTACGTGGCAGTATCCAACGGATGCAGTCGAGGTTTGAGTCCCCAACGATTAAACACCCACGCCGCACCCATGATGTGATCCAAATGCGCATGCGTGAGCAGGCATTGTACCGGCTTGACACCTAGCTCTTCGCAAAACTTTGCAAATTCTTCTTGCTCCAATGGTGTAGACATGCCCGGGTCAAACACAGTGGCAGCGCCATCTCCATGATTGAGCAGGTAGGTTTGCTCACCGAATGCGTTGAATGTAAATGCGTGAAGTGTTGTCATCTGGCTGTAACTTCGAATTGTATGCCTTTGCAAAGCTATTTCATACGATTCACAATCCTTGGGTTTATGCTTGCGCTGTTCCTTCCATCCGGACAGACGCAGTTTTACGATGGTTCGAATGTAACCTTCGGAAAGAACAGAGTGCAGTACCGCACGTTTACATGGCAATACTACCCCGCTCCAAGAGCGGAAATCTATTACTACCAGGGCGGGAAAGATCTCGCCTCACGGGTCACAGAGGCCCTACCGCAGTGGATGGAAGATGTCGAAAAGGCATTTGACCGTCGCATCGACGGAGGTGTGCAGCTTTTGGTATTCAACAAACACTCCGAATTCCGACAATCGAATATTGGTGTCGCTGCCGATGCAGAAAATAACATTGGAGGAACAGCCATGCTGGTCGGCAGTAAGCTCTTCACATTTGGTCAGCAGGCATGGACAGATGTTGAAATCCAAGTGAAGTCAGGACTTGCGCAATTGCTGTTCAACCAAATCATGTACGGTGGAAACTGGCAAGAAGCGTTGCGAAACTCCACATCCACTACCTTCCCAACCTGGTTCTCAGAAGGCTTGGCATCCTATATTTCTCAGCCTTGGAATGCTGAGGTCGCCGTGCACATTGGGGACGCTGCACTCAACAGAACCATCACTCAAGCGCATCAAGCAGGACCGGATGAAGCGCACTGGGTCGGGCACGCGGTCTGGAAATACATCGCAGACATCTTTGGCCCAATGGTTGTCTCAAACACGTTGTACATGACCCGTGTATCCCGAAGTTTGGAAAAGGGATTTCAATATGCCACAGGCATGGACTTGGCCACGGTACTTGAAGAGGCCAATCGCTATCATCTGGAATGGAACGATCCCGATGCTCCATTTCCAACCGTGGGCAACCGACGAGAGCGCAGGCAGGCAAGCAAAAATCCTGGAGATCTTCCAATTCGGATCTCAAGTGAGGCGACCGTGAAATCCGTTTGGTTTCACCCCGATGGAAACCGATTTGCATGGGCCACAGAAGAAAGAGGGCAAATAAAAGTATGGCTCGGAGATTTGAGCGGAGCAAAAGCCATCCGATTGGGAAAGCACGGTCACAAGATTGATCGCATCCAAAGTCGCTGGTTTCCGGCGTTTGCCTGGCATCCGAATGGCCAACTTTTATCCTATACCATAGAAGATGGTGCTCAAAATAAACTGATCACGGTCAACATCGAGACCCTTGAATCCAGCGCCAAGGATATTTTTCAAATCGATAAAATTCTGAGCATGACCTATGCTCCAGATGGAAATACAATGATTTGGAGTGGTCTGCGAAATGGACAGTCAGATTTATACCTCTACCAGGTACTGGGAAACAACCAAATGGCACTTTGGAATGATCCATACAATGATTTGGACCCGGTGTATTCCTCAGATGGTCAATACATCTGGTTCGCCTCCAATCGGCCCGACACAGACCTCGAAACTGAATTCGTTTTGGGTGAGCCCTTGGCCAAACAGCATGATTTATTTCGGTTGAATTGGCAAGGCAAAACACCGCAGCTTGAAGCATGGGTGCAAACACCCTTGAATGATGAAAGATCGCCGCAATTGCATGGAGAAGATCAGTTGACCTACTTGGCGGAACAGCCCGATGGAAAACAAGAACGCTGGGTATCATGGAGAGACAGTGCCGTTGCGTTCATTGACACCACGATACATTACCGCTGGTTCACTCAGAAACGCTTGGCCCAAACTCTTGCAGCACCGGTTCGTTCCTATCAGTTCATCGAAAAACGTGGTGTCGTCGGATTCCAACATCAACTCTGCGACCACCTCTTCTGGCATGAGGTTGCTGAAAATCAAAGTCAATGGGAAAGTTTGACATCACCAACGGAATCGAATGAGGTGGATGATTTGTTGGAGTTGGACTGGGGATGGAATCCAAAAAAGGGAGAAGTTGACATTCGGAACTATCAATTTGGCGCTTGGAATGGCGGGGACAGCACAACCAAAAGTGAAGATGATCCCTCTCAGGCTGAAACAGAAAATGACCCGAACGCCAAAGAACTGGAAACTGCCTGGGATCCCTATGCGTTGCCAAAGCCCATCAATTACCGCCGCAACTACGCCATCGAATCGGTAACCGGTCAGCTGGACAACTCATTCGGTACCAACTTTTATCAATCGTATTCTGGAAAGATCGCGGTGCAGCCCGGCTTGGGTGGACTCTCGCGAATCTCCATGAGCGACCTGTTTGAAGATCGGAGATTTACGGTCGGCTTTCGGTTGTCTGGATCACTCAGCAACAGCCGTTATATGCTGTCTTACGCCGATTTAAGCAAACGCCTAGACCGTACCTGGATTTTAGAGCGGCAAGGGATTACCCAGAACATCGACAACAGTCAATCGCCGGTAAACACCCACATTCATTTGCTTCGGCATCAATTGAGTTATCCGCTCGACGAAGTGCGCAGCATTCGATTGCAAGCCATGGTACGAATGGATCGCAACACGCCCTTGTCAACAGATGCTTACAACCTGCGTTTGCCCACCACATTCACCCACCAAACAGGTTTACAACTTGCCTATGTCTTTGACAATACTCGTCAGAGAATGACGAACATTCGGGAAGGGTTGCGCTACCGCATCTGGGGAGAGTACCTCATCAATCCGGAAAATACCGAATCAACATTCGGCACCTTGGGATGGGATTTCCGATGGTACAAGCCGCTCTGGCGAAACATCACATTTGCCTTCCGCAGTGCCGCCAATTGGTCCATCGGGGAACAACGTTTGCTCACCATGATTGGTGGCGTCGACAATGCGATTTCACTAGCTGGCAATTCGAACACTCCGATTGATCCAATGGTCGCCTACGCCTATCAGACGCGCATCACTCCAATACGCGGATTTCGAAATAACGCCAGAAACGGTTCAAACATGGCTCTTTTCAATACCGAAATACGGTTGCCCATTTGGAGTTCTTTGAGCAAACGCTCCATTGAATCCGAATTCCTTCGAGACCTGCAATGCGTCGGGTTTGCAGACGTCGGTTCAGCGTGGAACGGCAGTCACCCCTATGACGAAGCCAATTCATTTAACCAAGTGGTGGTGGTCCAGAATCCGATCACAGTCACGGTCGATAACAATCGAGAGCCAATCATCTGGGGAACGGGGTTTGGCCTGCGATCAAAATTGCTTGGTTATTGGGTTCGAGCCGACTGGTGCTGGGGCGTCGACGATGGACGCTGGCAAGACCGCATTTTCAATCTTTCCCTTCAACTTGACTTCTAACCCATGGACATCAACACATTGCTCATCTTAATGGCGATCGGCCTTTTCGCCGGAATCGCCAGCGGTTTCGTAGGCATCGGCGGCGGAATGATCATCGTCCCTGCTCTCGTCTTTGGGCTCGGGATGTCCCAACACATGGCACAAGGGACGAGCTTGGCCATGATGATACCGCCCATTGGGATTTTGGCTGTCATGAGCTATTACAAAGCGGGCGCAGTCAACCTGCAATTTGCCGCGGCTATTGCAGTCACATTTATCCTCGGCGCCTGGCTGGGAAGCAAGTGGTCGCTAAAACTGAATCCAGCGGTTGTGCGCGCGATCTTCGCCGTCTTTATGCTGTATGCCGCCATCCGACTCGGATGGAAATCATGGCTGGAATTAAAAGGCTAGCCGAATCGCCTTAGCAAAGGTCTCCGGACTGAAAATGAAATTGGCGAAACCACCAACACCCTCAATCAATTGGCGTATTCGCTCAAGAACTTGATGCGAGCTAGCTTGAGCTCTTCCTCGCTGTAGACATCGCTCCACTCTTCAATCAACGCCGTCACACTTGCGTCTTCTGACTCTTTCAAGAAGTCAAATAGTTCCTCTAAGCTTTCTTCGTCGAGCGTTCTGTCGATGATGTAATCCAAATTGACCTTGGTACCTGCTGAAACAATGTTCTCAATTTCCTTCATCACTTCATTCGCAGTGATGTTCAAATCTTTTGCGATATCCTGGAGTTCTATCTGACGGTCGATGCGCTGTATGATGTGCACCTTGGACGAGGACTTGTTGTTGGTCGTTCGCACCAATAAGTCTTCTGCACGCTCGATTCCCTCTTCTTTCACGTACTCATCAATCAGACTCAAAAACGGCTTTCCGTATTTCCGTGCCTTGCCCGAACCAACACCAGAAATTCGCAACAATTCATCTTCAGTCAAGGGATAATGAATCGCCATTTCATCGAGGCTCACGTCCTGGAAAATGACGTAAGGTGGCAGTGTTTCCTCATCTGCCACTTCCTTTCGCAAGGACTTGAGCATATTCCTGAGCTTCTCATCCATTGCCCCACCCTGACTCGATCTCGTCTGGCTCATTGAATCAATGGCATCCACATCTGAGTAATCTCGCTCCTGAGCAACCATCACAGGAGTCGGATTCGTCAAGAATTTCATCCCACGATCCGTGATCTTCAAAACTCCATAAGTCTCAATTTCTTTCCGAATCAATCCGAGCACGAGCATTTGACGAATGAGACCGTTCCAATGCCTTTCGTCATGTTCTTTTCCGCGGCACCAGAAAGGACTCGAAACACCCTTGTAGTCTTGAATTTCACGGTTTTCTTCTCCGCACAAGACACCCGTAATGAAAGGAGATCTGAATTTTTGTTCGTGCTCGAGAATGGCACTTAAAATCAGATGAACTTCCTCTTGGCCGTCTCGCAAAACTGGCGGATTTGCCATGTTATCGCAGTTCATGGCTCCAGGACCGTTGTGCTCATCAAATTCCTCACCGAAATAGTGAAGCAGGAATTTCCTTCGGCTCATGGATGTTTCGGCATAAGCCATCACCTCTTGAAGCAACTGCTGACCGATTTCTTGTTCCGCAAGCGGTTTTCCCTGAAGAAACTTTTCGAGTTTCTCTATGTCTCTGTGGCTGTAAAAAGCGATGCAATGTCCTTCACCACCGTCGCGACCAGCTCTACCCGTTTCTTGGTAGTAGCTCTCCAGAGACTTTGGAATGTCGTAGTGAATCACGTAACGCACATCCGGCTTATCGATGCCCATACCGAACGCAATGGTCGCCACAATCACATCAACGTCCTGCATCAGGAATTGGTCTTGCATCCGGCTTCGTGTGCCAGCATCCATGCCCGCGTGGTAGCCGAGTGCCTTGATCCCATTGACCCGCAAAACCTCTGAAATTTCTTCTACTTTCTTGCGACTCAAGCAATAGACAATCCCGCTTTTTCCAACATTCCTCTTGGCATGGCGAACGATTTGCTTCAGTGCGTCCTTTTTGGCGCGAACCTCGTAAAACAAGTTGTCCCTATTGAACGACGCCTTGAAAAGCTGCGCATTCTTCATTTCCAGATTCTTCTGGATATCAGCCTGAACTTTGGGTGTAGCTGTAGCCGTCAAAGCAATGATCGGTACATCTGCGATCTGATTCACGATGGAACGGATGCGCCGGTACTCCGGTCGAAAGTCATGCCCCCACTCCGAGATGCAGTGCGCTTCATCTACCGCTACAAAACTGATCCGAATGCTCCGCAAGAAATTGATGTTGTCCTCCTTGGTCAAACTCTCAGGAGCAACGTATAACAACTTGGTCAAACCCGTAGCCACGTCATCGCGAACACGAAGCGCATCCGCCTTTGATAGGCTGGAGTTCAAATAATGTGCAATCGAATCCGTTTCATGGTGTCCCCGGATGGCATCCACCTGGTTCTTCATCAATGCAATGAGCGGGGAAACCACAATGGCAGTTCCTTCCATCATCAAAGCTGGTAATTGATAACACATGGACTTCCCACCGCCTGTTGGCATGATCACAAAAGAGTCTTGGCCGCGTAACACGCAGTCAATTACTTGCTCTTGTTCTCCTTTGAATTCACTGAATCCAAAGAACCTATTGAGCGCCACTTGGGGCGACATTTCGGTCGTACTCATCAATCAGACATTTGGTGCCGGCACAGGCCGGACGAAAGCTTTAGCTTTGCGCTTACTAAAGATAGGCCATTTTCGGGTTGCCCCGACGCAGGAAGACATAGGATTTTGCGAATGAGCCTTTTTAAATTCAAATGATGGATTGGATCCGACGAGCTACAGAAACCCTCACCCTTGAAAGCGATGCCATCCGGGATCTCATCCCTAAAGTTGGCCGTGCATTCGAGGATATCGGGCAGTTGTTACTTGAAATGAAAGGAAGGGTGGTCATCACTGGAATTGGGAAAAGTGCCATAATCGCGCAGAAACTGGTCGCAACATTCAACTCTACAGGCACCCCCGCCATTTTTATGCATGCTGCCGATGCCATCCACGGGGATCTCGGATTGGTGCAACGCGATGATCTGGTCATCTGCATTTCCAAGAGTGGTAATTCACCCGAAATCAAGGCATTGATTCCCTTGCTCAAAAGCCGTGAAATACTTTTGATTGGAATGGTGGGCAACGATGGGTCATACCTCGCGCAACACAGCGATCATGTGCTCGACACGACTGTCTCGAAGGAAGCATGCCCCTTAGACCTCGCACCTACATCCAGCACTGCAGCTCAAATGGCGATGGGAGATGCACTCGCAACATGCCTCATGGAAGCTCGTGGTTTTGAAGCTGCCGATTTTGCTCAAATGCATCCCGGTGGAGCGCTTGGAAAGCGGCTCTACACGCGATTGCAAGACGTCATGCGCAACGATCAAAATCCTTCCGTTAACCACGATGCAAGCCTCAAATTGGTGGTTTTAGAAATGAGTTCTGGCCGCTGCGGCGCAACAGCTGTCATGCGAAACAATGAAATTGCGGGCATCATCACTGACGGCGACCTGCGCAGAGCCATGGAAAATGGCCTTGGAACGGATGCCGAGGCGAGCCAATTGATGAATGAGACTCCCAAAACAATGCCCATTGATGCTCTCGCTGTCCTCGCGTTTCAGCAAATGGAGAAACATTCCATTTCGCAAATCGTAGTCCTGGATGGGGATGAATATGCGGGCATTGTTCATTTGCACGACATCCTCCGGGAAGGCATCTTCTAACGACCTAATTTTGCAGCATGGCTCTGGACCAACCGGAAGATGAAAAGCTACAGGATGTAGAAATGGGATTCCTCGATCACCTCGAGGAACTGAGAAAACGGCTGTTTTGGTCTGCGGCCTTCATTCTAATCGGAGGCATCGGTTTGTTCATCTCCAAAGACTGGCTTTTTGAGACGGTGCTCTTTGGCCCGAGAAATCCCGAATTCATCAGTTTTAGAGGCTGGTGCTGGCTCTCCAATAAAGTCGGCGCTGGAGACGCGTTGTGCGTACAAGAAATCAACTACGAGTTGATCAACACCACCATGCTTGGCAACTTCACCACGCATATTTTAGTTTCAGCCATCGGCGGGTTCATCCTTTCCTTTCCTCTGGTCTTCTGGCAAGGCTGGCTTTTCCTGAGGCCAGCTTTAAAAGATCGTGAGCGACAAGCGGCTCGAGGAATCGGTTTGAGTTCATCATTGCTTTTTTTCACAGGCGTAGCATTTGGTTACCTCATCATCGCTCCACTGTCGCTGCAGTTTCTGGGCAATTATGAATTGGGCGATGTTCAAGCTCGGATTTCGGTGATGTCCTACATGAAGACCATTGCGTCCATTACCATGGCGGCTGGACTGATCTTTCAGTTGCCCGTTGTCGTTTATTTTTTGAGTCGTGCCGGACTCATCACTCCTGATATCCTGAAGTCCTACCGAAAGCACGCCTTGGTGGGAATACTTGTCATTGCCGCAGTCATCACACCACCAGATGTGACCAGTCAGCTGCTGGTTGCCATGCCTGTGCTCGTTCTCTATGAAATCAGCATCGCAATTTCACGGAGGGTGATGAAACGAAAAACAAAAGAATCCAAGAACCTCTGATGAAAGCCTCAACGCTTTTTTGGGTGGTGATCCTGCTGCCTTGGTCATTCGTTCTTCATGCTCAGACGACAACGGTCCAAGGCCGTGTGTTTGACAGTGAAACAGGATTGCCCATCCCCTTTGTCAATGTGGCCCTGACGGCTGCAGGCAAAGGGACAATGACCAATCAAAAAGGAGCTTTCAAACTGAGTACAGAACAGAGACCAGGGCGTCTATCCATCAGTTTTATGGGTTACGGCACCAAAAATCTCGAAATCACTCGCGGCCTCTCTCAGTCGGTTGACGTAGCATTGGAACCGAGATCCATTGAACTACTCACTGCGGAAGTTCGACCTGACAAATCCAAAAAGAAAAACCCAGCCAAACCTCTTATGCAGCGGGTAATTGATGTCAAAAACAGCAATGATCCCAGCGCACTCCCTGCGGCGAAACACAGCTCATACAGCAAGCTGGAACTGGACCTCAATGACATCAGTGAAAAACAAGCTTCGCGCTGGTACTGGGGACCCTTCAAATGGGTTTTCAGCTACCTAGATAGTTCCGAATCGCGCGTTGCCTTGCCATTTGTAATGGCTGAAATACTTGCCGAAGAGCAATGGCAAGTCAATCCAAAACGACAGCAAAAGAATATCGTTGCTAGTCAACTGAGTAGCAAATTCAGCAACTCCAAAAATGCCGCTGAGCTAGATGCCGCGTTGCCAAAACTCGATATCTACCAAAACCAGATGCTGCTTTTGGATCGCACATTCACCTCTCCGCTGCACGACCGCGCACTCGCCCACTACCGCTTTTACATTCTCGACACTCTGGAAATTCAAAATCGTCCAACCTTTCACCTCGCCTTCATCCCTCGCCGAAAGGGCGAATCGACCTTCGAAGGGGAACTCTGGATTGATTCATTGACCTTGGGGCTGCAATCCATCGAAGCGCGGTTGAGCAATGCCTCCAATGTCAATTTTGTCCGAGCAATGCATTGGCGACAATCCTTTGAACAAGTACCCAGCAGAGATCAGCAGGGAGAAGAAGCTTGGATGATGAGGGAGGAGCATATCCTCATGGATTTCAGCTTGACTGATCGCGCCATTGGCGCTTACCTCAGAAGAACGACTGAATTTAACGATTTGGAGTGGCAAGGCGAGAAGTGGACCAAAGGATGGACCGGTGGCAGAGACTTGCAATTCCAACCCGACACACTGACCCCTGATCAATGGATAACGCACCGTCCTGTTCCATTGCTACAGCGCGAAGGGGACATTTATTCAATGACCGATTCCATCATGGCCATGCCGCAATGGCGATTTGTCAAAGGTTTGGGTTACTGTCTCGGCACAGGATACCTAACGAGAGGACCTTTGGAAGTAGGCGCTTGGTGGTCGGCTTTCACCCAAAATCCAACAGAAGGCAATCGTTTTCGATTGGACCTGCGCACCTCCAATGCATGGAGCACGCGCTTCATGCCAAAAATCTTTGCCGCCTACGGAACAGATGATCGGCGATGGAAAGCTGGTTTCAGCGCACGGTATATTCAAAAGAAAACGCCTCGAACAGAGTTCTTATTTGAAATCAAGAGAGACCTTGAGCAATTGGGTATGATTGGTCTTCTCGATCAAGGACAAGCATTCACGTCCGCTTTCCGGACCGACTCGGTGAACTCGCTCTCAGAAGTACAACGCGCAGAAGTGTCGGTACTCCACGAATTTGGACCGGGATTTTCGGGTTTTTTTGAATGGCGTCATCGTCAAATCGGAGCGCTAGGGGATCTGGAATTTTTAGAACCGGCCACCGCAAAACCTGTCGAACAACTGGTCACTTCCGAAGCAAGTCTCATATTGCGTTTTGCCAAAAAAGAACGATTCGTCGGCGGAGAATTCGAACGTGTAAGCTTGGGCACAGAGTGGCCCATTCTTACCGCGAAAATGACCCTTGGAATTCCCAATTTATTAGGCTCCCAATACCGCTACACCCGATGGACTCTGGAAGGTGAAGACGAAATGCGCCTGGGTTGGTGGGGACGGCTTGAATGGTATGCGCAAGCTGGATTTTACCAAGGAACAGCTCCATTTGCATTGATGGAAGTGGTGCCTGCGAGTGGGACAATTCTGCTCAGCAATGAAGCATTCAGCATGATCAACTTGTACGAGCGGGTCACGGATCGCTGGGCCACTGGACTATTGGAATGGCATGCGGAAGGCTTGGTGCTCAATCACCTGCCATTGATTCGAAAATTAAAGTTACGTGAGGTCGTTGGAGTTCGCAGCATCATTGGTGCCTGGGACGAAAAACACGAAGACTTACTGGAATTGCCAGACAATACTTCGGGTTTAAACGGAACATACTCCGAATGCTCCTTTGGAATCGAGAATATCTTAGGGATTTTTCGCGTTGATGCCGTATGGCGCACGGATCGGCCCTTTGATCAAAGAGAAAGCTGGGGCATTCGTTTCGGATTTGGCGCTGAAATTTGACGTCTGTCATCCCTATTTTTACACCATGAACTCCACACCGACAGCCCCAAAACGACTGCACGCCAAAGGCTTGGTGAAGCAATATGGACAGCGAAAAGTCGTCGATGGGGTCTCTCTGGAAGTCAAAGAAGGCGAGGTGGTTGGATTGCTCGGTCCAAACGGTGCAGGCAAAACAACGAGTTTCTACACCGTGGTCGGGCTCGTTCAAGCAGATGCAGGCCAGGTATTCATCGATGACGTCGAAATCACCGACCGCCCTATGTACCAGAGAGGACGCATGGGGCTGGGCTATTTGCCTCAAGAACCCTCTGTCTTCCGAAAACTGTCCGTTGAAGACAACATCTCGGCGATCTTGGAGCTGCAACCGCTAAGTAAGCAGGAGCAAAAAGAAAAGCTAGAGGGCTTGCTGAACGAATTTGGACTGCAAAAAGTGCGGAAATCCATGGGAGATGTCTTGAGTGGAGGTGAAAGGAGACGAACCGAGATTGCTCGGGCCTTGGCCACGAACCCTCAATTCATTCTATTGGATGAGCCCTTTGCAGGTGTCGATCCCATCGCGGTTGAAGACATCCAGCGCATCGTCGAGCAACTGCGCGCCAAGAACATTGGCATTCTTATCACTGACCACAATGTGCAGGAAACGCTGCACATCACTGACCGGGCATACCTGCTTTTTGAAGGCCGAATCTTAAAACACGGAACCGCCGAAGAACTGGCCTCAGACGAGCAAGTCAGAAGAGTCTACTTGGGACAGAACTTTGTTCTACGCGAACGGCATTGACCCCCTCTTGTGTAAGCGGTTATGAGCGCAATCCTTGCTGAGCAAGAATCCGAGCAACATACTTTCCTATCACATCAAACTCCAAATTCACAAGGTCGCCGGTAGCCAAGGCACCGAGATTGGTGTGTTCCCATGTGTATGGAATGATGGCCACTGAAAATCCCTCGGGATTCGAATCAACCACGGTGAGACTCACCCCATTGACCGTTATGGAGCCTTTCGGAACAGTGATGTTCTCAGGAGACACTTCGTGCTCAAAGTGCAACTCCCAGCTTCCATCGGCGTCTACCACTTTCTTCAATTTTGCCGTAGCGTCCACATGACCTTGCACCAAGTGTCCGTCCAAGCGACCACCGAGCGACGTACAACGTTCCAAGTTGACAGTCTCCCCGACCTTCCAGCCGCCCAAATTGGTTCGATCCAATGTTTCTTGGATTGCAGTGACCACAAAACTTTGCGCGTTCTTCTCAACCACGGTCAAGCACACCCCATTGTGTGCGACACTCTGATCAATCTTCAATTCAGGTGTAAAAGGGGCTTGAATTTCAAAGTGCACATTCGACCCATCCTTTTCAATCCGCAAAACCTTACCAAGATCTTCAATGATGCCTGTAAACATGAATTATTCGTTTGCAGGTAAAACACCGTTCAACAGCTGAAGTTCACCTGAGAAAGTCTCCTCGACTATCCCGGTAAGTCTGATTGTGAAGACTCTCGCTGTGTAATAATACACGCCGTCCGCGCACATGCTTCCTTCCCGGTGCATCCCGTCCCATTCGATGCCAGGTTCGTTGGTTTGAAACACCTCTTCGCCGTTCCGATTGAAAATACGCACGTCCACGCTATCGATAAACTTCCAAGGGAATGCTTCAAAGAGGTCATTTGTACCATCCCGGTTGGGAGTGAAAACATTGGGCAAGAAATAATAAGGGCAGTTGTCCACGCAGATGGTGTCACTCAAAGCGCTTTCATTTCGTCGCAATGTACCATCGGGTCCCGGCATCAAGCTATCCAAGGCAGATAGGGCGAAGCACCCCGCAATGCTCCCGTATTCACCTGCAGCATTCCAAGTGTATTCCGCAATCGTACGGTCGTCGAGAAACACAACAGGCCTCAATGAATCGCCCAAAACTGGTGCCCAATGAAGCTGATACGCCATCACATCGTCGGCACAGTCGGATTCATCTTGCCACTGCATCAAATTTTGCTCCGAGATGCAATCGGAGTCCAGCCAAAATTCAGGAGGACATGGTGGCGTGAAATCAAAAGGGACACCGCACGTTTCTTGACTCCAATTGAGCAAATCGTAGGGCACACCGGGTCCTTCGTATGTCCCAACGGTCCGCACACGGTAACAGTAATTCACATTGTTGACGAGACCACTGTCGGTGTACATCGGCTCATCGGTGATGGCAATCAAGTTGAAAACACCAAACGAGTCCTCCCGATAAAACTCGAATTGATCATTGTTCCATGGCACGTTGTTCGTGACCTTCAGGGTCAATCGATTGTCATTTGATTCTACGCTCAGCCAAGGCGTTGAAGTACGTGACGAAATCCCAATTTCATCCGCACCACTGAAGCAACTGACGCGGTAACTCCAATCAGCATCCACTGAATTGACCGGCGTATGCGTCCAACTCGTATCGGGGTTGATCAAAAAGAGGCTCGGGGCTGTTTCGAACAACAACTCTTCGCTTTCCTCTTCTCCGACGACGGCGCCAAACACCCGATAAGAATATGGCCCGAGAAACACAGCAGTATCCGCATCAGTTGGCGGGGACCAAGCAATACGGATTTCACCCGTTCCAGAAGTTTCTTCGACCGATGCTTGGGTCATCACCGGAATATCCTTGCGAATGGTCGCACAGACCTCATCGCTAGCAAGCGACTCCCCACTTCCGGGCCATGTCGTAACCACGCGGTAGCAATAGGTCGCGCCAAAGGATAAAGTCGAAGTATCAATCCACTCGGTAACATCGAGACCGTCAACGCTGTGCACCCACTCATAGCCCGTGTAGTCCGGCACTCCCGTCTCACACGGTCCAGGTGACCACTCCAGCGAGTTCAACTTTCGATAAATGTGGTAATTGCCCCCCTCAATTTTCCAAGCCGGCAATTCTGCCACGCAAGGACTTGCGCTCCAATCCAAAATAACACTGTTTCCAACCGGAACGGCACCTCCCATGACAACACCTGGCGCTATCACCTTGATCTGGAAGGCCTCCAGATCCATCAACTGCACCTGGCTACTGTTGTCCTCAGCACGCACCACAACTTGGTAGGGATTTTCTCGCACTTCCGTGCATTCCGGCGACCAGATAAATTGCCCTATGCCCGCCCCAAGGTTGGTGAAATTAGCGAGGTTGTCCACCTCCGTCAATGGTCCACCAATGGCGTCCAAGACAACGCTATCTCCATCGGGATCTGTAGCGTTTACGAATAAAGAAAGGAACGAACCTGCCACCACGCAAGTATCTGCGATTCCCTCCAACTCTGGCGGCTGATTGGTGCACATCTCCACTGTGATTTGCATGTCGCGAACAACCTCACCAACCAAAATCAGCCCCCCCCCAACATCCCTCCATTCTTGAATGCGAAGGGCCACGTTATAAATGCCTGGAATTTCCGGCGCATCCCAAATGACGTCGCCATAAACTGGATCAATCGTGAACGAATCGTCTCCAGGGCTGACTTCGTCTGGTGGAAAGTAATTCGGAATGACTTCTGAATTGAACCCACGGCAAGGCACCAAGTCATAAGTCAGCAGGTCCCCATCGGGATCGTAAGCACCTGGGTTGTGAATCCACGTCTGAAAAAGGCAAGCATTTTGCTGAGCGGGATTCAATAATTGGACCGAACTGTTGTGACCCGCTTGAGGATCAATGATCAGCAGGCTGCTGATGGAAAAAGGCACGTCAACCGATCCTGGAATATTGAGTACGCCGTTGTTTCGATTGGGATCCTCCACCTGAATTTCGTAGGCCCCAGGCCCACCATACGTGTGCAAGCCACGGTATCGATTCATTTGCACTTCATCTTCCAAAAGCGTCTCGCTCTCTCGTTCCAAGCTATCGACTAGGGCTCCATTTTCATCACCCCAATAGAGATAGAGAAATGGCCTGTCCGCCGGTGCTGTGGATTTGGTGTAGGTCGTGATTTGAATCTCATATGTCAAGCCACTCACATGCATGTAAGTGATCTCGCCCGCGCGATTGTGAGTGGCCAAAGCTCGATTCAAATATCCCATTCCGAGCAGGAAAATCGCAGCAACAGCAAACCGAACAATTTGCGTGTTCCGAAAATTGCTTTCAACTGCGTTGTCTAGCGTTAAAAAAATCCTTGAAAAAACCATCTTCTTTTGCAAGTTAGGACAAGGAATGCATCCGTTACCTTTGCCTACGCAAATGGCTAGCAAAAAAAACCCAACACGCATCGGATTCAGTTGTGGCGACCCCAATGGGATCGGCATAGAAACACTGATCAAGGTGTTCGCTGACAATCGAATGTTTCGCGAGGCAACTCCCGTATTGTATGCGACTCAAAACCTCGTAGAATCAGCGATTGAAATCGTTTCGGACGCTGCCCAACTGGATTGGGCAGTCATCGAAAGTGCCGATCAAGCTCAGGCAAATCAATTGAACATTGTCGCGATTGATGACACTTCATGGGAAACGCAGTGGGGACAAGTGGACGCAGCCGCAGGAGATTTCGCCATGAAGTCACTTGAAACAGTCGTCAACGACCTTGCGTCAACGAAAGTAGATGTCCTCGTCACCTTGCCCATACACAAGGAAGCAATGCGCTTGGGACAGTTCAAGCACCCAGGACACACGGAGTACCTGGCCGATTTCGCCAATGTCGATGAAGTGTTGATGTTGCTCGTCGCTGGTGACCTTCGGGTTGGAATGTGTACCGGTCACATTGCCCTGAAGGACGTCGCTTCAACCGTGGACTCCAAGCTGATCGTCGACAAAGCGCGGCTCATGCACGATTCGTTGTCGCGAGACTTTGGAATCGCTCAACCGCGCATTGCTATCCTCGGTTTGAACCCACATGCCAGTGACAATGGATTAATGGGCGATGAAGAGAAGCGCATCATCGCTCCTGCAGTTCGAGAATTAGCCGCAGAAGGAAAAATTGCAATGGGTCCTTATGCTGCAGACGGCTTTTTTGGCTCGGGAGCTCACAAACAATTCGACGGAGTTTTGGCCATGTACCATGACCAGGGACTCGCGCCGTTTAAAGCACTAAGTTTTGGAAACGGTGTCAACTTCACAGCGGGACTTCCCGTGGTGAGGACAAGTCCTGACCATGGGACAGGCTTCGACATTGCAGGTCAAGGCTTAGCGAAAGGCGACTCATTGCGAGCTGCAATCTTCCTCGCACGTGACATCCGCACCAACCGCCAAGACCATCGGGTACTCACAGCAAATCCCCTCAAAATCAGCGAAAAGTACCGCCGAGAAGATGGTCGTCGTGATTGAATTGAAGTGCATTTGCCGAACCGGATTCTTCTCACTACCTTTGCACTCCCCAAATTGAGGAGGAAATGGATCACTTGGCACCCTATCGAATTGCTTTCGTGGGATTAAAGCCCGGGAAACATGACTTCCACATGGAGGTGGATCAGTTGTTCTTTGAATCTTTTCCCCACGCAGAAACCGACGAAATCTTCGGAAAACTATCTGTTACTCTGGATAAACTAGGCTCACGCATGGACTGCGTTGCCGACTTCGAGGGCTTTGCAAAGCTTCCTTGTGATCGGTGTCTAGAACCAATCCAAGTAGCGCTGACGTTTTCGGAAAGACTGATTGTTCAATTGGGTGAGCTCACAAACACGGACGAAGAAATTTGGACGCTGGGACCTGAATGCCACGAATTGAATCTCAGCCAACCTGTTTTTGAATGGTTGCACTTGAACTTACCGAGCAGGCGACTTCATGAAACCCAGGACGAATGTGATCCTGAAATCATGAACTACTTGGCAGGAGGCTCAAAGCAGGAATCCTCTGATCTTCACGGGTCGTCAGGGGTTGAAGGAAAAGATGATGACACCGATATAGACCCTCGTTGGAACGCATTGAAAGATTTGAAATAAAAAGTCATGGCACATCCTAAAAGACGCCAAAGCAAGGCAAGGACGCGAAAGCGTAGAACTCACGACGCATTGACTGCCCCTCAGGTTGCAGCATGCCCAACTACTGGACAGCCTCACCTCTTCCACCGTGCTCACTGGCACGAAGGAAAACTCTACTACAAGGGCAAAGTGGTGATGGAGAAGGCGGAAGCCTGACATCCAAGTTATTTGACTTTTGACAGACCTCGCCGAGCGAGGATGTTTGAAAAAATGAGAGCCACAGTCGCTCTCATTTTTTTTGCCCTATGATTTCAATTGACCGGAGTTCTTCCACAAAGTGCAGTGTAAAAGGGTATAACTTCATGTGCACTGCATGGGTGCACCGGCTATCTTTACCCGCTATTTTACTCACCAACGCTTATTAAGTCATGCGCGCTGCCATAACTTCTGTTGCAGGTTACCTGCCCGACGATGTCCTCACCAATGCTGATTTGGAAAAAATGGTGGACACCAACGACGAATGGATTCGTTCCCGCACGGGAATTGAAGAACGTCGGATTTTGAAGGACCCAACAAAAGCCACTTCTGACATGGGGGCCGAAGCCGTGAAAACGCTTCTGGAAAAACGAGGCATCGATGCGACGGAGATTGATCTCATCATCGTCGCCACCGTAACAGCAGACATGCATTTCCCTTCAACCGCCAATCTCATCGCTCACAAAGTAGGTGCTGTGAATTCTTGGGGGTATGACTTGAGTGCGGCTTGTTCTGGCTTCATCTTCGCTCTGACCACGGGAGCCAAGTTCATCGAAAGTGGCCAGTACAAAAAAGTCGTGATCGTAGGTGCTGATAAGATGAGTTCAATCATTGATTACACTGATCGTACGACATGCATTCTATTCGGTGATGGCGCAGCAGCGGTGCTGCTCGAACCTTCCGAAAACCACGGAATCATTGACCACAAATTACACGTAGACGGCAACGGAGCCAACTTTCTACGACAAAAAGCAGGTGGATCCCTCTTCCCACCCACCCACGAGACCGTTGACAATAAAGAGCATGTCATCTGGCAAGATGGTCAGCCTGTATTTAAAGCAGCCGTCAAAGGAATGGCTGACGTCAGCTACGACATCATGCAACGGAATGATTTAGCTCCAGACGACGTCGCATGGCTCGTTCCACACCAAGCAAATCTGCGCATCATTGATGCCACACAGCGTCGCATGGGACTGCCCGCAGAGAAAGTGATGATCAACATCCAGAAATACGGAAACACCACCGCAGCCACAATTCCTTTGTGCTTGCGAGACTGGGAATCCCAATTGAAGGCTGGAGATAATATCATCCTTGCAGCGTTCGGTGGAGGCTTCACATGGGGTGCCGTTTACCTGCAATGGGCATACGATACTCCGCAATCATGACCCTTTGGTTCGTGGTTAAAAAAAATCCAACCTAAATTCGTCCCTTAAAATAGTCAGATATGACCATTACCGAAATTCAAGACCTCATCAAATTCATCGCTAAGGCGGGAGTCACAGAGGTGGAAATCGAAAAAAAGGATTTTAAGATTACCATCAAATCTGAAATGCCTAAAAAGAAGAAGGGCTTCGGCGAAGCCGAAGCTACGATTCAAGTGCCCATGGCGATGGCAACAGGCATGACGCCGATGGCACCTGTCGTCGCGGCGCCATCTGCGCCTGTCGCCCCAGCAGTCGAGGCAGCAGCTCCAGCCACTGAAACAGAGGAGAACAACTACGTCACTGTAAAATCTCCCATGATCGGGACGTTTTATCGCAGACCTGCTCCAGATAAAGAAGCATTTGTTGATGTCGGTGATTCCACCAAAGTGGGAGACACCATCTGTGTCATTGAGGCGATGAAACTGTTCAATGAAATCGAATCGGAAATCACGGGGAAAATTGTCAAAATCCTTGTGGATGACAATTCACCTGTTGAATATGATCAGCCATTGTTCTTGGTCGATCCCGCCTGAACCCCATCACCATGTTCAAGAAAATTCTGATTGCGAACCGCGGGGAAATAGCCCTGCGCGTCATCCGGACATGCAAGGAAATGGGCATCAAAACGGTGGCCGTATACTCCACTGCAGATGCTGAAAGTTTGCACGTGCGATTTGCCGATGAAGCGGTCTGCATAGGTCCCCCTCGGAGCACCGAGTCCTATTTGGACATTCCGAAGATCATCGCAGCCGCTGAAATCACGAATGCCGATGCGATTCACCCCGGATATGGATTCCTTTCTGAAAACGCAGACTTCTCTCGAATTTGTGCAGAAAATCACATCAAGTTCATCGGTGCAAGTCCAACAATGATCGAATCCATGGGTGACAAAGCTTCGGCAAAGGCAACCATGAAAAAGGCCGGAGTTCCAACCATCCCCGGAAACGTCGGTATTCTGGAAAGCTTGGAAGAAGCGACCAAAATCGCTGCCAAAATTGGCTATCCTGTAATGCTCAAAGCCACGGCTGGTGGCGGAGGAAAAGGCATGCAAGTCTGTCATGATGAAGAAGGATTAGCTGAAGGCTGGGAATCAACGCGTCGGGAAGCCGGTGCAGCGTTCGGAAACGATGGCATGTACATGGAGAAGTTCGTGGTAGAACCACGGCACATCGAAATTCAAATTGCAGCTGACCAACGCGGCAAAGCTTGCCACCTATCTGAGCGTGATTGCTCCATTCAGCGGCGCCATCAAAAGCTGGTAGAAGAAACACCGTCTCCATACATGACCGATAAACTTCGGGAAAAGATGGGCAAGGCGGCAATCAAAGCTGCGGAAGCGGTGAAATACGAAGGTGTGGGAACTGTCGAGTTTCTGGTTGATGCCAATCGGGATTTCTATTTCATGGAAATGAATACCCGAATCCAAGTTGAGCACACCATCACTGAAGAGGTGGTCAACTACGATTTGATCAAGGAGCAGATCAAATTGGCCGCTGGAGAAAACATCAGCGGGAAAAATTATTACCCTCAGATGCACGCCATTCAGTGCCGAATCAACGCCGAGGATCCAGACCGAAATTTCGCTCCTTGCCCTGGGATGATCACCGACTACCACGCTCCAGGAGGGCACGGTGTTCGGCTCGACACGCACGTATACTCTGGCTATAGCATCCCTCCGTACTACGACTCAATGATCTCCAAGCTCATCGTCGTTGCTCAAACGAGAGATGAAGCCATATTGAAGATGCAACGCGCGTTGGATGAGTACGTCATCGAAGGTGTCAAAACCACCATTCCCTTTCACCAAAGGTTGATGCGTCACGAGCGCTTCAAGAGCGGTGACTTCACGACGAAGTTCATGGAAGAGGAGACGGTCTAACCGTCATTGAGTTCTCCGCAACGCTAAACGCGTTTTAAAAAGCCGCCTCAGTCCTTGGAGCGGCTTTTTTGCAACATGGCCGTAGTGGAATGACCGGCTAAGAATGGCAGGACCGCAACCTTTCCTCCGTACTTCGAAACTTCATGCGATCCTACGATGTATGACGGTGAGTTCGGATCCTTCACGTCGGGGTCATAGTCTCCACCTTTGACGAGAACATCCGGACGAATCTGTTTGATCAGTTCCAACGGAGTTTCTGCTGAAAAAACCACCGCCAAATCCACGGAACGAAGCGCCTCCAAAACCAACTTCCGCGATCCTTCGTCATTGATTGGACGTTCTGGCCCCTTCCCCAACGTGCGCACGCTGGAATCCGAATTCACACCCACAACGAGCCGATGGCCCAATTCCCGAGCGCCGCGCAGATAGGTCACATGCCCCGCATGCAATAAATCGAAAACACCATTGGTAAACACGATGGTTTCGCCTTCGGATTTCCACCGCTCAAGGACCGATTCCAGTGATGAATTCATCCGTTCCATTTAGATCGTTGTTGTTGGACGATTTTCTCGGTCTTTGCGAATGCGAAACCACATCAGCGCCAAATAAGCAATACCGCCGGTGATCACAATCATTGCCGTTTGCGTAATCCAGATCACATTGGCAACTGCAAACCCCAATTCTTGAGCATATCCCAAAGCGGAGAAACCGAGCATAACTGCCCAATGGTATGCACCCACTCCGCCAGGCGCGGGCATGACCATTCCGAAGCCACCCGCGACCATGATAAACAAAGCCTGTGTAACCGTGATCGAGGCGACCGCGCCAATGGACTTGAAAATCACCCAAGCCATGAAAAAGTACATGCTCCAGATGAAGAAAGTATGAAACAAAAACATGCCTTTTCGTTTCATCTGCCGTATGCTATTCAAGCCCTCCCATATGCCTTTCAGAAAAGACAATACTTTTTGTGCAAAAGACAATTGCAACAGCATCTTTCGCTTGAACCAAGCCAACCCCAATGCGCCCAGCAAGACAAATCCACCGATGACCGCGTTGGTAGTGTCCGGTAATTCTGCCCCCTCAATCAAGCCCAAAAATGCCGGCAGATTGGAAAACACAGCGATGCAAGTCAAAACCATCAGGATGACAAAATCGACCACGCGTTCGCTGATCACCGTCCCGAACAACTGATCAACTGGGATATCATCCGTTTGATTCAGAGCGGCGCAGCGGGCCAACTCACCACTTCGTGGGATAAATGTGTTGGCAAAGTACGCGAAGGTTACCGCGTGCACCGTTCGAATTGGAGAGGGTTTATGGCCGAGTGGATCAAGCAAGATCACCCAGCGCAAACCTCGGCTGACAATCGCCAAATATCCCATGACAAACGAGAGGATTAGCCCTGTCCACGAAGCCGAACGCATATCATTCCATAAAGCTTCTCGGTCTTCGACCATGGAAAAAGCCATATAGAAGAGCAAGACTCCAATGCCCAAAAACCCTAAGTACATCAATACTTTTCGGAAACTCATGATGTTAGCTTATTGGTGCTTGTATCAGGGAAGACGAGCTTAGGCTGATGGGTTTTCGCCTCCTCTGGAGTCATGTGGCCATAGGCAATGACAATGATCACATCACCCACCTGAACGCGCCGGGCCGCAGGACCATTGAGGCCCACTTGTCCGCTCCCGCGCTCTCCAAGAATGGTGTAGGTTTCAAATCGTTCTCCATTATTGATGTTGACGATCTGCACCTTTTCACCTTCAAACAATCCAGCTGCATCCAGCAAATCGGGATCAAGCGTGATGGAACCGATGTAATTTAAATCCGCCTGCGTCACCGTTAAACGGTGCAACTTGGCGCGTAGCATGGTAATCAACATGCTGCAAAAGTAAGAAACACGAAAAGACCACAGCGCTTGAATCGCGTGATCTTCATGGCCAGTCCATTCAGAAGGTCGGAACCCAATGCAATTCGACCCTTCGGTCGAATTCAGAAACACCTTTCGATCCGTGCGAACCCTTTCCAAAGCAAGTGATCCGCGCCGCATCAAATCCCGATGAAATCACGAATTCTCTCGCATGCTCTGCACGTCTTTTGGATAGGTCTAGATTCAATTCAGACGTACCACTAGCATCTGCATATCCAGTGATCTCGATTTTCCAGCCAACCGGCCAGCGACCTTCGTCATCTTTCGACTCCTCTAACCAATCTGACAATGATTGCCGCTCTTTTACACCCAGCTCAAAACCAGATTTTGCAAATTGGACTTGCCACGCTGTGGAAATTGTTTCCAATCGACTAGCATCACCTTCGTTCGGCCTCGGCCAGCGACGCAGGTGATCCAAAGGGAGAAGATCAAAAACAAAAGCTATACCACCTTCCATCCGATAGCTTCTAACGCGTTTCCATCCCTCCCAATATTCGCTTGCACATTCCCCTGATGGACAACGCTCAAAAACATGGCAAACGGCTCCGTCTGGGATTGGTTCGGTGCTCTTATACTGGGTAACCTGCACCGATAATGCTGCGTCCAATTGGATGTCTCCGATGCGCAAACGACCAAGAGCATCGGATTGTCCTGAAAAAACGTGAGGTCCGCCACGTTCGCGCAACTCGACGTTCAACCCCGGCAGAGGAGAACGTTGAAATCGAAATTCCAAAGCAAATTCAGATGCTTCTGTCGGTGCTTTTGACGGTGGCCCAACCCACCATAAATCCATCCCAGAGCCTTCCGTGCGCGAAGCAGTGAGATAATACCCCGCTTCTGAAGCGGATCCGGCAGACACCAAGGACAACTCATCTCCGGCAGAGTTGATTGGTGACCCAAAGGGATTGGCAACAGCATAGTGATCAGAACGGACCGACTCATAAAGATCGAACCCTCCCAATCCATCTTTTCGTCCGTTGGTCGCAAACAACAGAGTGCCTGAATGAAAGTTGGGATAGACCTCATCGCCTGGGGTATTCAACTCCGTGAGCGGCTCTGGGATGCCCCAACCGTTTTCAGATTCTTGAGCCATGTACAAATCAAAATCTCCGCCTTCAGCGACAGCACTCATCACCAAAACCCCACGGACCTCATCGATCGCAACATGCTGAATCGTTTCAAATCCTGGCCAGTGAGCGCTGGAAAAAGCGCGAAGCACAATCGAATTGGGTTCATTAAAATGAGACCAACCCTTGAGACGCTTTGACTCCCAATCGGATTTACCCTGTCGAAACCAATCAAGGCTTCCTTTGCGTTTTTCAGACCCTTCAAATCGATTGAAAAAAAGTGATTCGCCATCCCAGCCCACGAGCACTTCATCACTCGACGTATTCAAATCATCCAACGTAACGAGCCTCCAATCCTCCGACTGAGCGGCAACACACTGCACGATGATGCAACTCAACAATACCAGAGCAAAGCCTCGAAATTGAGACTGTAACATCAATCGAAAGTTCAAGTGATTTTCGTTGATCATCTTTTGGCTTGCTCTTCTTTCCAGGCCTTGCAAACCTCTTGAGCCTCGTCATACCAATCCTCACCAAAGCGACGCACCAGCGCCGTCTTACAGAAATCGAGCACATTGGTCTGACTCGCCGCTCCACAGGACCTTGCGGCGTCGCATATGGGCCATTGATGCACGTTCAACGCCGAAAAATCCTGGAGCTCTTTGATTCGAATCGGATACAAATGACAAGAAATCGGCTTTGGCCATTGCGTTTCCCCACGGCGCCAAGCTTGCTCAAAAGCACACTTAGCTGTCCCGTTCGGGTCAAATGTTGCGTAAACGCATTCCTTACCGTTGATGATGGGCGTCACATAATCGCCGTCGTGATCCACTTCGAACAGTCCCACTCGCTCAATGACCTTCATCGCCTCAGGTCGCAAGTGCGGCTTAATCACCTCAAAAACATCTTCGATTTTTTCGAGCTCATCCTCCGTCAATGGCGCTCCGCTTTCGCCTTCCACACAACAAGCACCCTTGCATTTGGATAGGTCACATGCAAACATGGCTTCAAAAACATCCTCCGAAATCAGCGTATCTCCCAATGCAATCATGTGAGCGAAATTAAATCGAACAACCCGAACGACCGCAACAAGAACAGGAAGAGTTAACTTTGATATTATGCGAAATGGCTGGCACAAAGGGAATCGCGTGATCCAAGATCGATGGCGGCGTATGCAACCGTTGAATGCCAGGCGAATTCAAAATGCTTGGGCATTGCACCGCGGTTTTCGTGCCATGCAAAGCGGTAAGACGGTTCCACAGAATGCCTGGCCCATGAGTTTGAGTGTCGAACCAACCACTTCCTGCAATTTGCGTTGTCCAGAGTGCCCTTCAGGTCTTCGCTCTTTTACGCGACCCACAGGCATGTTGCAAACGGAATTGTTAGCAGAATTGATGAAGGAAGTCGGACCCCGGTTAGCCTACCTCAATTTATACTTTCAGGGCGAACCTTATTTGCACAAAGGAATGGATGATTTGGTCAGACTGGGACGCGAGCAAGGCGTTTACACTTCCACATCAACCAATGCCCACTTCTTGCGCCCTGAACGCTGCGAGGCAATCGTAGAATCCGGATTGAATCGACTGATCATCAGCATCGATGGAACGACACAGGACACCTATTCCTCCTACCGAGTTGGAGGGCAACTGGACAAAGTTCTCGAAGGCACGGAGAACATGTTGCGAGCTCGAAAAAAATCGAACAGTGGTCTGCCCCACATCGTTTGGCAATTCCTAGTCGTTGGACCAAATGAGCATCAATTGGATGAAATACAATCCATGGCCAAGCAAATAGGCGTGGACGAATTGGTGATCAAAACAGCACAAATCGACGACCCCAGAGACGGACACCCTTTGCTCACCGAAGATCCGGATCTTCGTCGCTACGACCGAAACCCTGCGGGCAAATGGTCAATTCGAAACGCCTTCCGGGATGAATGCTGGAGAATGTGGCAAGGGTGCGTCATGACATGGGATGGTCGCATCGTTCCGTGCTGCTTTGACAAAGACGCAGAACACGCCATGGGTACCTTCGGTGACCAATCATTTGAAAGCATCTGGTTCAGCGAGCAATACGACGCCTTCCGCTCACAAATCTTTCATGCCCGATCAAGCATTGAGATGTGCCAAAACTGTTCGGAAGGCAGCCATGTCTATGCTTGAAACAACTGATTCAGCCCCCACACCATTTCGGTGGCAACGATGGATCGGGCCCATTTTAATCGGCACCGGTTCAGCCGTTTCTGTGATTTGGTGGTGGCTTCAGCAAGACATCATCGACCCTGTCACGCAACGTGCCATCCACCCCCTCGAACTCTGGCATTCCTTCACATGGAGCAAACGTGCAAGCGTGGCAATCATCGGACTGATTGCCTGCATCGCATTGCGTGATTTGGGATACATTTATCGGCTGCGCATCCTTTCCCGCGGGAGCATGACCTGGCGTCAAGCCCTCGAGAGTATCATCCTTTGGGAACTTGCTTCTGCATTGACTCCGAGTGTTGTTGGCGGTTCAGCAGCGGCAGTTTGGATCTTGAAAAGAGAAGGCATGCGCTGGGGGAAAAGCTTGGCTACCGTATTTGCGACAGCGTTGATGGACGAACTTTTCTACCTGCTCGCTGTCCCGGTGATGTTCGGCCTCGCTTTACTATCCCATCATTCCATTTTTCCGAACATACCCCCTGGGATACAGTCCGTAGAAAACAGTCTGCCTGTTCTCTTTGGCGTGGCTTATGCCTTTATCGCGTGCTTGACGATCATCATTCTCTGGGGCTTGGTCATTCGACCTCAAGCCACCCATCGGATGCTGCTTCGCGCAAGTAAAAACAGTCTCCTTCGCCGGTGGAAGAGCCGCATTGAGAAATGGGCAGAAGATTTATTGGAAGCTTCCGAAGCGATGCACAACTCCGGTCATCGGTTTTGGAGTCGAGCATTTTTAGCCACTTGCGTAAGCTGGGGCGCTCGCTTCGCAACCTTGAACATGGTTTTTCTGATCTTTTACGACAGCATTCCTCATGCGGCACTGATCGCTCGTCAACTGGTGTTATGGCTGGTATTGACCATCAGCCCCACCCCAGGCTCATCGGGTGCTGCAGAGCTCGGACTGTCCGCCGTCACATCCGACCTCATGGGCGTCGCTTACATTGCCGCAGTCATTCTTATTTGGCGCATCGCAACGTATTTTCTGTACCTCATACTCGGCGCATTTGTACTCCCTCGATGGCTCCTGAAGACACGAAATCAATCTCCACCGCGTGAACCATTGATGGCTTCTTAACTTTGACCTAACTATGAAAGCAAACAAACAAATTGGCAAAGGCACCCGAGCGGTCCATGCTGGGGTGGAACCGGACCCTTCAACCGGGGCGATTATGACGCCAATCTTTCAGACTTCAACCTATATCCAAGAGGCCGTAGGTGTCCACAAAGGCTGGGAGTATTCACGCAGCTCCAACCCAACACGTGCCGCCTTGGAATCTGCATTTGCCGAACTCGAAGGAGGCACACATGGCCTCGCATTTGCCTCTGGTCTCGCTGCAATTGATGCGGTCCTCAAAACCTTGAAGCCCGGAGACGAAATCATCGCCGGTCAAGATTTATATGGTGGAACGGCTCGCTTGTTTCGCGCCAATCATGCTCCCATGGGTTTGGTCTTTCACTTTGTAGATACACAGAACCCAGAATTGGTGGCAGCTGCGATGAACGATCGCACCAAATTGGTTTGGCTGGAGAGTCCAACCAACCCATTGATGCAGATCACAGATATTGCTGCAATCGCGAAGCTCACAAACCCACGTGGTGTGCTTTTGGCGGTGGATAACACCTTTGCATCACCCATGCTGCAGCGACCATTGGAGCACGGAGCAGATATTGTCATGCACTCCGTCACAAAGTACATGGGCGGACACAGTGATGTCGTGATGGGCGCATTGATCACGAAAGACGAAGAAGTAGACGCTGCTTTGCGCACCATTCAAAACAACTGCGGAGCAATTGCTCAACCATTTGATTCGTTCTTGGTGCTGCGCGGTTTAAAAACGCTGCACCTCAGGGTCGAGCGACATTGCCTCAACGGTCGAAAAATCGCGCATTGGCTCAGAGCGAATTCCAATGTTGGAAAGGTTTATTGGCCTGGATTTGAAGACCATCCAGGGCATGAAATTGCTGCACGCCAGATGGATGATTTCGGCGGTATGATTGCCTTTGAATTGGCTGGAAACAACTTGGATCAAGCAATGAATTTCGTGGCATCCACTGAGCTCTTTGCCCTTGCGGAATCCCTCGGGGGTGTCGAATCGTTGATTGAGCACCCAGCGGCCATGACACACGCTAGCGTGCCTGCAGAAATTCGAGAAGAATTGGGGATTTCAGACGGCTTTATCCGCCTCAGCGTAGGGGTTGAAGACGCTGATGATTTGATCGCAGATCTCGAGCAAGCCATGCAAAAAGTAATGCACTAAACCCATGGCACCAATCAAGTCCAATATCCCAACGGAGCATATGGCCGTCATCGGGGCGGGTCTCGTCGGAAGTCTCTGGGCATTGATGCTCGCCCAAAGAGGGCATAGAGTGGATGTATTTGAACGACGTCCCGACCCGCGCGTCGGATCGTACAAAGGAGGGAGAAGCATCAACCTCGCTCTCAGTAATAGAGGTTGGCGAGCCTTGGAAAAGGCCGGGATTGCTGAAGAAGTAAGGAAGATTGCGCTGCCTATTACCCACCGAACGATGCACGCTCCGGATGGGGCACTGACGCGACAACCTTATGGACTGCCCAACGAAAACGGATTGTTTGATGACCCTCAATGCATTTATTCCGTCTCGAGGGGATTGCTGAATAAACTGCTGGTTGAAAAAAGTGAGTCTCACAGCGATGTCGCATACCACTTTGGACATCAATGCGAGGATGTGGATTTGGAGCGCGCGCACGTCGTTCTCAGAAATCGAGATGACGAACGAATTGAACACAAATTCGACCGCGTATTCGGAACCGATGGTGCGTTCAGTGCGGTTCGCCAAAAAATGACCCGCACCGATCGGTTCGATTTTGAACAGCGTTACTTGACTCACGGTTACAAGGAAATCGAGATGAAACCGGCGGAGAATGGCGACTTCAAAATGGAGTCCGATGCCTTGCACATTTGGCCACGCGGCGAGTTCATGCTCATGGCGCTGCCCAATCCAGACGGTACATTCACCTGCACGGTTTTTGCTCCTTACGAAGGTGAAGCTGGCTTGAACAACCTCGAAGAAGAACACCGCGTGCGGGATTATTTCGAAACGCACTTTGCAGATGTCATTCCGCTGGTACCGGATTATGCCGAGCAATGGCTTGCCAACCCCACCAGCTCGCTGGTCATGACCCGCTGCAACCCATGGCACAAAGGCGAACGCATATGCCTCATGGGAGATTCAGCGCACGCCATTGTCCCCTTTTATGGCCAAGGCATGAACAGCGGCATGGAAGACTGCTCAGTGTTGAGTGAGCTCATCGATGAAATGTCTGACGCTTCAGACTGGGGACGTGTCCTGGAGCAATATTCGGAACTGCGGAAACCTTCGGGCGATGCCATATTGGAACTCGCTCTCAGAAACTACATCGAGATGCGCGACAAAACAGGAGATCCAAGGTTTCTGCTGCGCAAAAAAATAGAAGCACAAATGGCCGTGAAGTATCCCGGTCGGTGGTTGCCTTTATACTCGCAAGTCACTTTCAGTCACACCCCATACGAACAAGCCCTAGCTGCAGGAAAAAAGCAAGATGGAATCATGGAATCCATTTTAGATCGCCCTGGTTTGTCCGAAAACTGGAACACGCCTGAACTCTTTGAAGAAATCATCCAAGCTTGGGAAGTCGAGGCATGAGCCACGAAAAAACAGTTTTGAAGGGTTTTGTTCAGAGCGCAACATTTTTGCTCCTACTTGGAGGATTCGCCCCTCCTGCCAATGGCCAATCAGACATTTTGTTTGATGCGCAACGCAATCAATTTCGGGGCAGTGGATGGACCGTTGGTGCCGGAGTTCATTGGCTTCATGCAAATCCAGAAGCGTCGGAGTCCGTTCTATCCGTGGTCAATGAAATCGACCAAATCGACACACTGCACGCTGGAGCCTGGAGTCATCAAGGTTCCACGGCACTGAAGCTTGGCATAGGATATTGGCACGTGGCCAAACGCCCCGTTCTTTGGGATCGGATAAGCATCCAGTTGGAAGGAGGAAAACAACGAGCTGAATCAATTTTCCTCGGCAATGTTGCAGACTCAACGGGGTTGCTCATTCCAGATACGCTCACCGATATCAGCTCTGCAGTAGTCTTATCAGAATTAACACTCCGGCTTCATCGCGCCATTGAATTGAAGCCTGACTTTTTCATGGAGGCCCAGATGGGACTGGGATGGGATGCCGAATGGGGAGGATCATTCAGTCGGTCTGGACCGGTGCATCGTTTCGTTCCAAGAACAGACCCCGCGCGTCATCGGTTGGCATTGGAACTGGGGGTCGGGGTCGGGGTGCGGACCCGAGCGGGCCGCTACTTGCGCATCATAGCCCAGACTGACGCTTTGCAGCTCGCACCGCTGGCGAATGACGGCGGTGGGCTTATAGACCGCTATGAAGGAGCATTTCGCTCCGCTCATCTCACAATCAAGTGGGATTTTCTGCGAGATAAACCAGACGTGTCGTGTGCAGGAAAAAACTTAGGAAACGAGGCAATGCCACTTTTTGAGCCCGCCATGCAGCGCAAAATGAAAAAGCGACGCCGAAGGGGATAATACGACTGCAGCGGATGGTGATGCTTTCCTTTTATCGCTCAGCACAAAGCTCTACGAGGACTTTGGAGGAATCCGCAGGGTGAAGAAATGCAATCATTTTCTGATCGGCGCCTTCCTTTGGCCCACTCACAACACGGTAGCCCAGTGTTTGCAGGTGGTCAATTTCAGCCTGTAAATCATCCACAGCAAAAGCGAGGTGATGCAAACCTTCTCCGCGTTTCTCAATGTGTTTTGCAATCGGGCCATCGGCATCAGTCGATTCCAGCAACTCCACCTTGCTCTCTCCCGTTTGAAAAAAGCTCACCTTCACGGACTCAGAAGGGACGCTTTCACGTTTGAAGGCCGGCTCCCCGAGAATGTCTTCGAAGATGCGCTCTGCCGCCTCCAAGTCTCTGACGGCAATGCCGATGTGTTCGATTCGTTTCATAATCATTCGCGTGTGTTTCAAATGTACAGCATGATTTGAGCCCCGCTGTCCTAAATTCGCCGCATGTCAAATGAATTCAAGGAATGGATGCCACTCGATCTCTCGGGTAAAACCGCCGTGGTATGTGGATCAACACAGGGAATTGGCTGGGCAGCAGCATCACACCTCGCAGGTCTCGGTGCCAAAATTGTTTTGCTCTCCCGAAACGCAGAAAGCCTTAAAACATCACTTTCCAAATTGCCAGGCAACGCCAACCATGCAATCGCAGTGGCTGATTTTAGCAACCCCAGTGAGGTGCGCGATACCATCCGAGGGATCGTTGAAAAAGAAACCATTCACATCCTCGTCAACAACACAGGTGGACCCGCAGGCGGACCCATTGTCAACGCAGAAATTGACGCCTTCCGAACCACATTCGAACAGCACCTCGTCTGCAATCAAATTTTGGCTCAAGCCGTTCTCCCCGGCATGAAAAGTGCAGGCTACGGCAGAATCATCAATGTCATCAGCACGAGTGTAAAACAACCTCTTCCCAACTTAGGCGTGAGTAACACCATCCGAGGCGCTGTAGCCAGTTGGGCCAAAACTTGGGCAAATGAAGTCGGCGTTTATGGCATTACCGTGAACAATGTTCTGCCTGGAGCCACCAACACGGCAAGGCTCGACCAGATCATCGAAAATAAATCAGCCAAAACAAGCACCCCGGCAGACGAAATTCGACAGCAAATGGCGAATGCGGTGCCTATGAAACGCACAGGAAACCCGGAAGAAGTGGGGCGAGCTATCGCCTTTTTAGCCTCACCTTCAGCGAGTTACATCTCCGGTGTGAATTTACCTGTGGATGGAGGCCGAACTTCTTCCTTGTGAATTAAATTTGCACCACTAACGTTAATAAACACGTTGATGACCCACTCTATCCACGAGCAGGTGCAGCACTTCATGAATGAAGTCACCGCTCAAAATCCGCACGAACCTGAGTTCATTCAAGCGGTCCAAGAAGTTGCCGAAACTGTCATTCCTTTCATTTCCAATCATCCAAAATACGCCAAGGAACAAATCCTGAAGCGCATGGTGGAACCTGAACGTGTCATCATGTTCCGGGTGCCTTGGACGGACGATGATGGGAACGTTCAAGTAAATCGAGGGTACAGAGTTGAATTCAACTCCGCAATTGGTCCTTACAAAGGCGGCTTGCGCTTCCACCCAACTGTCAACCTCAGTGTTTTGAAATTCTTGGGATTCGAACAGGTATTCAAAAACAGTTTGACCACGCTTCCAATGGGCGGTGGAAAAGGCGGTGCCGATTTCAACCCCAAAGGAAAATCTGATCGTGAAGTGATGCAGTTTTGCCAAAGCTTCATGACCGAGTTGTCCCGACACATTGGGCCAAACACCGACGTACCAGCTGGGGACATTGGTGTCGGAGGCCGAGAAATCGGTTACATGTTTGGACAATACAAACGCCTGAGAAACGAATTCACCGGTGTGTTGACAGGCAAAGGCCGCAACTGGGGTGGGTCGTTGATCCGCCCAGAAGCTACTGGATACGGTGCTGTGTACTTTGCCGCCGAAATGCTCAACACCAAGGGGCAAGACTTTGCCGGCAAAGAAGTTGTTATTTCAGGATCTGGTAACGTCGCGCAATACGCTGCGGAAAAGGTGATCCAGATGGGTGGAAAAGTACTCACCATGTCGGACTCAGGAGGATTCGTCCACGATCCCAATGGCATTGACCAGAATAAACTGGCCTGGATCATGGATTTGAAAAATGGTCGCCGCGGGCGAATTTCAGAATACACCGATGCACACCCCGGTTCAACATACCACGCGGGAGGTCGGCCTTGGAGCATCAGCTGCGACGCAGCCTTTCCATGTGCTACACAGAATGAACTGGAAGCTTCGGACGCTGCCAATCTCATCTCCAATGGCTGCATGGTCGTAGCTGAAGGAGCAAATATGCCGAGCACGCCCGAAGCGATTGAAGCATTTCAAGCAGCCAAGGTGCTCTTCGCACCGGGCAAGGCGTCAAACGCTGGTGGTGTGGCAACAAGCGGACTTGAAATGTCCCAAAACAGCCTGCGTTTGTCTTGGTCTCGCGAAGAAGTAGATCAGCGATTGCTGGCCATCATGAAAGACATTCATTCACAGTGCGTTGCATTTGGAAAAGACGAGAATGGCTATGTGGATTATGTCAAAGGGGCAAACATCGCCGGTTTTGTGAAAGTCGCGGACGCGATGATCGATCAGGGCATCGTCTAAACGAAATCCAGAACGGGTTATCTTTGGAGCATGATTACCGGATTCCAACACCTGCACAGCGCTATGCGCTGGGTCGTGCTCGCCCTCATCGTCGTCACCATTTTGAAAGCTTGGTCCGCCAAGCGCAACGGAAGTAGCTTTTCAGCTGGCCAAGCGAAATTGGGTCTTTTCTCCATGATCAGCCTCCATGTGCAACTGCTTTTGGGTCTCGCTCTTTACTTTATGAAAGGCTGGGCTTCCTTACTCGGCTCGCCTGGAGTGATGTCATCAACGGTTATGCGGTTTTTCACGGTCGAGCATCTCGTTGGAATGTTGATTGCCATCTTATTCGGCACCTTAGGGCACAGCTTGGTCAAACGAGCGGACACCGATGAGTTGAAAAACAACCGTCAATTCCGGTATTTCCTCATCGCTCTTGTGATCATCATTGCAAGCATTCCATGGCCCGTGCGCCCCGGTTTCGAGGCTTACGGTTGGTTCTGATTTGGTTGAACAGAATACCTTGAGCCGCCACTCACTGCTCCTTGGCTTTTTGCCATTTTTATTGCTAGTCCAATGCGGTCCGGGCAAAGGTCCCGCTGAATCGAGTTCCCCATCCAGCCCGCAGCCATCAATTGCCTCCATCAAGCGAGCGTACACAATGAAATGTTCGCTTTGCCATGGCAACGATGGCAAACTGATGGCTTCGAAGGCTCCCGACCTCAGTGTTTCCAAAATGAGTCTCGAAGAACGCATTGCGCTCATCACCTATGGAAAGGGAACCATGCCTCCGCAAAAAGACATCCTCGACGCCGCCACCATTCGTGGCGTTGCTGCATACATCGAAGAATTCAGGGATTAACGCGACCATGTTAGACAAAAAGAAATCGCACTCCACGGCTCAGGAACCCGAAACATGCATCCTCATCGGATTGGTCACGGGACGAGCGTCACGGGACACCGTTGATGAACACCTCGAGGAGTTAGCTTTTTTAGCCACCACCGCTGAGGCTACGACACTCAGAACCTTCATCCAAGGGCTCGATCGCCCAGATACCCGAACGTTTGTGGGCAGCGGTAAGCTCCAAGAAATCAAGGAATTCGTAGAGGAGAGAGACGTGGATATGCTCATCTTTGACGACGAATTGAGTCCGACTCAACTGAGAAACATCGAACGCGAAATTCCGGAACGGAAAATTCTCGATCGCCCAAATTTAATCCTCGACATCTTTGCCCAACGCGCCCGTACAGCCCACGCGAAGACCCAAGTAGAGCTGGCACAGTATCAATACCTTCTGCCTCGCCTCACCAACATGTGGACACACTTGCAAAAGCAGAAAGGTGGCATCGGCATGAAGGGTCCAGGAGAGAAGGAAATTGAAACCGATCGTCGAATCATCCGTGACCGCATTTCCCATCTCAAGAAAGAGTTAAAATCAATCGACAAGCAGATGGCCACTCAACGAGGCAATCGCGGTGCGTTGGTTCGTGTCGCATTGGTTGGGTACACCAATGCAGGTAAGAGTACTTTGATGACCTCGATGTCCAAAAGCAAGGTCTTTGCGGAGAATAAATTATTCGCCACGCTGGACACCACAGTGCGAAAAGTAGTCCTGCAAAACCTGCCATTCCTGCTCAGTGATACTGTCGGATTCATTCGGAAACTGCCTCATCAACTGATCGAAAGTTTCAAATCAACATTGGACGAAACACGCGAAAGCGATCTGCTTCTGCATGTCATCGATGTGAGCCATCCGCAATTCGAAGAACACCTCACCATCGTAGAGAGCACATTGGCAGAAATCGGAAGCGACGACAAACCATCCATGATTGTCTTCAATAAAATCGATTGCTTGGAAGAAGAGCCTTTCGGTCCCACCCGAGAAGATCAAATCGCTGGATTGCGTGAACGCTTTGAGCGAGTGGACCGGGAGGCCGTCTTCATCTCAGCGGTCCAAAGGGTGGGACTGGAAGAATTGCGGACCAAAGTGTTTGAAGCGGTAAAAGAAATCCACGTTAAAAGGTACCCTTATCACAACTTTCTTTACTGATTGGCCTCAAGCGGTGGCGGAGTTGCTCTGACTTTGCGACCTTTGCACTATGGCAGCGATCCGACAAGAAAAAGTAGCCGAACTGATTCGGCGTGATTTGAGTGTTTTGTTCCAGCAAAATAGCAGCTCCTGGTTTGCCGGAATGTTCATTTCAGTGACCCAAGTGCGCATGTCTCCCGATCTGGGTCTGGCCAAGGTGTATCTCAGTTTTATGGCCGTACCTGATAAGAAAATAGCCCTCGAAGCCGTCAAACAGGAGGCGTGGCGCGTACGCAAAGCCCTCAGCGATAAAATCGGAAAGCAAGTCCGCGTCATTCCTGAATTGAATTTCTACCTGGATGACAGCATTGACTATTATGAGTCCATCAACAATGCTCTGAAAAAATAACGCCGACGTGAAACTTCCACTTCGTCTCGCTTGGCGCTATGCATGGGCAAGTCGTTCCAAAAGCCTGACCCACCTGATATCAGGTATTTCAATGTTCGTTATTGCTGCCGTAACAGCGGCAATGATTGCGATTCTGAGTGCATTCAACGGAATTGAAGAAGTCGTTTCTGATTTGTTTGGCACGCTCGATGCGCCCGTGGCTATCGTCCCCATAACGGGAACTGATCTTCCCAACGAAGTCGGAGCGTGGGTTGAACAATCATTTGGAGCTCAATCCAAAACACCATTGATCGAATTTGTTGCCCCTGTCATTGAAGGAGAAGCCATCGTGTCCTGGGCGGGGAACCAACCTCATGTATGCGCTGTTTTAGCCTTTGATTCCCTCTTTCTCAACATCGCCCCCATCACCTCAGCGGTCCGCTCGGGGACCTGGAATCCAGCATGGAGCCAGTCACCCGCCTGCTTGGTCGTGGGGCTTGGCGTCAAAAACATCCTTGGATTGAACTCCATACATGACGAAAGTCAGCGGGCGTCACTTTTGCTCCGAGCCCCAATTCCAGGCAAAAAGCTGGCACGGCATAAAGAAAAGGCCTTTCAAGCCGAGCGTGCGTTTGTGTGCGACGTCTTCTCCATCAATGCCGAAATTGACCGCAAGTACATCTTGGGGCCCATTGATTTTGCAAGGACTTTGTTTTCAAAAGATTCGACGGTCTCCCGATACGAATTAGGGTTGGCGACCGGTGTTTCAGAAGATGAGGCCGCACATGCGATTAGAACACGTATAGCTGCTGAAAATCTCGATTGGCAGGTGCGCACACGATCGGAAAAAAACAAGCTCATCACACAAACAAATCGCGCCGAAAAATGGGCCACGTTTGTCATCTTAAGTTTCATTCTTGTCGTGGCTGCTTTCAATGTCATGGCTTCATTGACGATGATGTTATTGGATAAGCGACAAGACATGGAAGTCCTCAATGCACTCGGACTCACAGGATGGAAGCTCGAACAAGTTTTTGCGCTTCAAGGAGTGCTGATCAACACCGTTGGAGGTGTCGTCGGCGCTGTTGTCGGCACTCTTTTGGTGTTGGGCCAGCAAACGTTCGGATGGGTCAAGCTGCAAGGGTCTGTCATTCCATCGTATCCCGTTGCCCTTGAAATGTTCGATGTGGTTGGCACGTTGACCGTTGTCGTGATCATCGGTGGAATCGGATCCGGATGGATGGTGCGCAACCTCGTGCACCGTTTCGTTTGATTGGTCCGCCGCATCGAACACCCCATCAATTTGGGCTGATCGAGCTCTAAATCGCTTTCTCAAATGGCATGGTGGCCAAAGCATCGAGTTTATCTCGAATAGCGTCGACATCATCAAGCGTCACCAGGTCCAGCCGATGCGATTTAAAGTCGCGCAGTCCTTTGAAATAGTTGGCGTAATGACGGCGCATCTCGACGATGCCAAGCCGTTCGCCTTTCCACTCAACACCCTTTTCAAAATGCTCCCGTGCAACTGCAACCCGTTCCTGCATGCCAGGGGCTTCGAGCACCTCCCCCGTCGCCATGAAATGTTTTATTTCTCGGAAAACCCAAGGTGCTCCGATGCTCGCCCGACCAATCATAATTCCGTCAATCCCATAACGGTTTTTATACTCCACTGCCTTTTGAGGGGAGTTGATATCACCGTTTCCGAAGACTGGAATGTGCATCCGTGAATTGTTCTTTACCTCGGAGATTAAACTCCAGTCAGCCTCGCCTTTATACATCTGAGCGCGGGTGCGCCCATGAATGCTGATGGCCTTGATGCCAACATCTTGCAGCCGCTCCGCGACTTCAACGATGAATTTGGATTGATCGTCCCAACCGAGCCTTGTTTTGACCGTAACCGGCAGCGACGTACTGTTGACGATTTCCTTGGTCATCTCCACCATCTTTGGAATGTCCTGCAGAATGCCAGCTCCGGCCCCCTTGCAAGCCACTTTTTTAACAGGACAGCCGTAATTGATGTCGATGATATCCGGTTGCGCTTGCTCAGTAATCGCTGTAGCCTGTCGCATCGACTCGATCTCACTTCCAAAGATCTGAATCCCTACTGGACGCTCATATTCGAAAATATCCAACTTCGCCCGACTCTTGGCGGCATCGCGAATCAACCCTTCCGAACTGATGAATTCAGTGTACATCAAATCGGCTCCGTACTTTTTGCAAAGCGCGCGAAACGGCGGATCACTCACATCCTCCATCGGTGCGAGCAACAGAGGGAATTCTGCGATATCAATGTCAGCAATCCGTACCATTTTCTATTTCAAGTAGACATTTCCATTCAATCCCCGAACTTGCGGATTGGAAACCTTCGAATGCAAAATTAAGCCATGATCCGAACCGCCTTTCAAACGATGCACCCTTTTGGGCAATTGATTTTCTTTTTTTGCATGGTGCTTGTGGGAATGGCCTTGGCCTCCGGAGGTGGTTTTGCCGCGCTCGCCGCACTACAAGGTCATTCTGTGGACCAGGCAATGGCCTTCGCCAATGACGCCTCGTCCGATGAAGGAAAAATCTACAACCTCATCATCAACGGCGTGAATCAATTGCTCTCTTTTGGGCTGATGGCTTGGTTCGCACAGAAATTATTCGCTGGACGAACATTTCTCAACCTCTCCTTTCCCAAATCAGGATGGTGGCTGTGTGCCTTTGCCCTCGCCTGGGCCGTGCAACCGCTCATTGATCTGACTTTTCGTCTCAACGGCTTGCTCCTCGATTTTCTACCTGATGCCTTGGTTGAGTCCATCAACCATTATGAGGCAGTGGCTGCGGAAGTGACAGCCTCGCTCCTGACCTTCGACGCCACCTGGCAATTCCCAGCGACCTTGATCACAGTGGCTCTGCTCCCCGCAATCTGCGAAGAATTCGCCTTTCGCGGAATCATCCAACCGCTCACTGCACGTTGGACCAACAACATCCACGCCGGTGTCTGGATGGGTGCGTTTCTATTCAGTGCAATTCACCTGCAGTTCCAAGGGTTCTTGCCTCGAATGATCATCGGAGCAGGACTCGGATACCTTGTGGTATTCAGCGGCAGCTTGTGGCCCGCCATCGCCGCACACTTCTTCAACAACGCAGGCGCAATCGTAATGGCGGCCATTTATGGAGAAGCATTCATTCAAGAAGAAATGAACGCCAGTCGCGCCTGGGAACTCGGCGATTATGGCTTTGCCATTGTGGCATTGGCGATCGGAATTTTCGGAATCCGCTGGATTCGCAGACATTCTCAATGGCCCGAAAAACACCCCATGTGCTAATTAATCCTGCGTGAATCCTTCGACAAAAGCACGGGCGATCAGTAAATCTTCCGGAGTGGTGATTTTGATGTTTTGATGATCTCCTTTCACCAAGTGAATGGGATGGCCCGCGTATTCAAACACGCTAGCATCATCCGTAAATTCTTCCCGATAACCTGAACCATACGCCGCTTTTAGCATTTGAACATCAAAGCATTGAGGGGTTTGTACCGCGCGCAGCCCATCTCGTGTAACCGCATGTGATCCAGCACCGTGGACTTCGCGAATGCTGTCCTTCACAGGCACCACAGGGACGGCAGATCCAGAAGCACGAGCTGTTTCGTAACAATCGCGAATGGTTGCTGCTGCAACGAAGGGACGCACAGCATCGTGAATGCCCACCACCCCTGAATCAGGCAACGAATCGAGTCCATTGAGCACTGAATGCCAGCGTTCGACTCCCCCGGGGACCACCTGATTAACTCCAGCAGGCCCGTGCGTCTTCTCCAATTCATGAAATTCCTGCACCAAGCTCTTGTGCAAGACCAGCACCACTTCCAAATCATCACCCAGCGCATCCCGAAAGCGCTGAAGGGTCCACCACATAAGCGGTCGACCCTTCAACAATATGAATTGCTTTGCAACCGGTTGTTGCATGCGCGTGCCCGTTCCACCGGCCACAAGAATCAGGTGTTGCTTCACCCGCGAGCAGCGTTGTAACGGCCTGCCACAGCGTTCCAGTCAATCACATTGAAAAATGCTGCGATGTAATCAGGACGTCGGTTCTGATAATTCAAGTAATAAGCGTGCTCCCAAACATCCAAGCCTAGAATAGGTGTCCCTCCGCAACCTACGCCTTCCATCAAGGGATTGTCTTGGTTGGCCGAGGAACAAACCTCTAATTTTCCGTTTTTGACACACAACCACGCCCAGCCCGAGCCAAAACGTGTGGCTGCCGCTTGTGCAAACGTTTGCTGAAATTTCTCCATGCCACCCAAGTCAGAGTCGATCGCTGCTGCCAGATCTCCACTCGGGGCACCGCCTCCATTTGGGGACATGATGCTCCAAAACAAGGTGTGGTTGTAAAATCCTCCACCATTGTTTCGCACTCCAGCGTGGTCAGCATGCTGCGCAAGGAGTTCTTCGATGGATTTCCCCTCCATCTCTGTGCCTGCAACAGCAGCGTTTAGCTTGCTGGTGTATCCAGCGTGGTGCTTTCCATGATGGATTTCCATGGTGCGCGCATCAATGTGCGGTTCCAATGCATCGTATGCATAAGGCAGTGCGGGTAATTCAAAAGCCATGTGATGTGGTATTAATTTTTTTTGTTTTCCTGTGTCAAAGATAATTGACCTTCGATGACGACCACAGCATCCATGTGCTGAAGCCAGTGAATCGCAGTATTGAATTCTTGATCGAATTGAACAGAGTGCTCATAGAAGGCACTTTCGCCGAAGGCATTGCGAAAAACTTGAGAGGCAAAACGCTGCTCCAAAATCAAACGCTCTGATGCCTGCAACTCGGGAATATCGATGTTGTTTCGCCGAGCCATGCTCATCAAGTGCATCCAACCAGCCTCTTTCCAAAGCTCATCGTGTGACTCCGAGTCATCCGCTACAAACCACTCATCTCTATGCTCGTCGACAAAAGAAAATGCCGCATCACGCAAAACGCCAGACCAACTCAACTCAGACATAAAACTCGACATTCCAGACGTATCGAGGGGCACAAATACATCAGGAGTGATGCCACCACGTCCCTTTACAATCCGACCCATTGGGGTCCGAAAGTTCAAGGAATCAGCCTCCAACTCGAGTATGCTGTCCTCCACAAACAACTCCCCACGTTCGTAGCGCATGAAATAATCGTCGCTATAATCAATTTCAGTGCCGTAGGGTTTTTGGATTGCCCTGCCCGTGGGGGTGTAAAAGCGAGCAACAGTCAGTCGCAACGCCCCTAAGTTGGAAATCGAAAATTCTTCTTGCACGAGGCCTTTTCCGAAGGTTCTTCTGCCCAATATGATGCCGCGATCATGGTCTTGGATAGCACCTGCAAAAATCTCGCTGGCCGAGGCAGAAGACTCATCGACTAAAACAGCCAAGTCCCAATCCGACCACTGACCGTCTCTTCGGGCTTCATAGGTTCTACGCGGCACATGTTCGCCTTCGGTGTAAACCACCATTTGACCTTTCTTCAAAAAGGATTCGACCATGGGTACAACTGCATTCAAGTAACCACCTCCGTTGCCACGCAAGTCCACGATGACTTGCTTCGCGCCTGTTCGATCCAACTTTGACATGGCGGCTTCGAATTCCTCCGCCGTATTCTGTGCGAACCGCACAACTTTGATGTAACCGCAATCAGCGTTAACGTTGAAAGCTGAGACAACACTGTGGATTGGAATTCGGTCTCGTTTCAGCAAAATTTGCTCCAAACCATCCCGTCTCGGCACGCCGACCCTCACCTTTGTGTTCCTTGGTCCTTTCAACAACTCCATCACCTTTCGATTGTCTAATTCAGGGCCTGAAATCGAAACTGAATCAACTTGCAAAATCCGGTCACCAGCGCGCACCCCTGCCTTCTCTGCTGGCCCACCTGAGATAGCTGCTACCACCATCAGTGTATCGTCTTGAATGATGAATTCGACCCCGATACCCTCGAAATTTCCTTCCATGGGCTCCGCCATGTCTGCGAGCTCTTGAGAAGATAAAAACAGTGTATGAGGATCCAATTCGTTCAACACGGCATCGAGCGCAATCTGCTCCAGCTCTTGGCGCATTACGGGGTCAACGTATGTCTGTTCGACACGGTCCAAAACACCATTCAATGCACTGCGTGACGCCCCTGGCGCAAAGGTCTTTGTCGAATCGACTCCTGAGAGAAGTCCGATCCAAACACCCAAAATCAAAACAATGGCAAAGCCCAGTGGCTGCCAGGACGGCGCAATTTTACGTATTGGTGATTGATGCTTCGAAGGTTCCATGGCCAATTCTCGTTTAACCGCTTTAAGCTGCAGGTTGTTCGAGACGCACCAATTCCACACCCGCCTGACGCAAAAATTCCAACCCCTGGGCGTCCTTGTATTCGTTGCGATACACCAGACGGCTTATTCCCGCTTGGTGTATCAATTTTGCACATTCTCTGCATGGCGAGAGCGTGATGTACAACGTTGAACCAACTGCGCTGTTGTTGGATCGGGCCAACTTGGTGATCGCATTGGCCTCTGCATGCAGCACGTACCAATGTGTTTCCCCATCATCGTTTTCGCAAACGTTCGGGAACCCACTTGGTGAACCGTTGAAACCGTCGGCGATGATCATGCGATCCTTTACGATGAGCGCTCCCACTTGCTTGCGCGTGCAATGGGAGAGTTGCGCCCATTCCGTGGCCATGCGCATGTACGCCTCGTCGTATCGTTGTTGCTTCCGTTCCTGTTCGTTCATCGTAGTCGAAAAATGATCTTTTTCCTTTCTCAGCTGTTGAGTCAAGCACAAGCGAGACCACCTCCCAAAGTTAGGCTTCTGAAGTGGGGTTCGTAGCTTGCAGAACAGAAAGATTGACAAATGCGCATATACACACGCACAGGAGACGATGGCACGACTTCCCTTTTCGGGGGGCAACGCTTGAATAAAGATGACATGCGCATTGAGGCGTATGGCACCCTTGACGAGCTGAATGCAGCAATGGGCACATTGTGTTCCAGCGATGGATTCATCACCGATTCATCCGGGGTGGAATGGCTTCAAAAACTGCAATCCGATGTGTTCACCCTCGGGAGTCATCTCGCCACCACGGACGAAGCGATGGTCAAACACCTCCCTGCGATACCCGTCGGGCGAGTCCAAGAAATGGAAGATTGGATGGATGCTGTCAATCAATCGTTGCCAGAGCTCAAAAATTTTCTTTTGCCCGGAGGACATCCGGCGATTTCAGCATGCCACATCTGTCGTGTCACATGTCGTCGAGCAGAGAGAAGGGTAATCACCTTGGCGCGAGATGCTGAGGTTCCCGATGGGATTCTGCCTTACCTCAACCGCTTGAGCGACGTATTTTTCATGTGGAGCAGACAACTGCACATGGCTCTCAATGTCGATGAAATCCCGTGGAAATCGGAAAACTGAGGACTTTGGCTCCACAATTCCATCTTTTTTTGTTGATTGAGCCCAGTTTTCTTGCATCTCATCGCGATTCTTCTATTTTTGCGCGCTGAAGAGCACAAGTATGTATTGGACACTCGAATTGGCATCCTATTTAGAAGACGCGCCTTGGCCTGCAACCAAAGACGAGTTGATTGACTTCGCTATGCGAACCGGCGCTCCCTTGGAAGTGGTCGAAAATTTGCAGCAACTTGAGGATGAAGGAGATGCCTTTGAAACCATCGAGGACATCTGGCCGGACTATCCGAGTAAAGAGGACTTCTTCTTCAACGAAGACGAATACTAGTCGTCAGCTCGCCCATCACTTTTTCTGTGCGTGTTACGAATCGGCGAACTGCTTCAGTCCGTGTCGAGTAAACTTGCCATTGAGCCACTCAGGATCAAGTTCCGCCCCCAATCTTTTGTAGAAGCCAATCGCTGGCTCGTTCCAGTCCAAAACCTGCCATTCCATTCGGCCAAAATTCCGTTTTGCACATTCGGCTGCAACCGCTTCGAAAAGCGCTCTTCCAATCCCGGTGCCTCGGAATGAATCTCGAACAACGAGATCTTCCAAAAAACCACATTTCCCTTTCCATGTGCTGTACTTGGTATACCACAAGGCCATGCCCACAATCATTCCTTCTGATTCAGCTACAAATAATTCGAAAACCCGCTCCGGGCCAAATCCGTCTTTCATCAATTGCTCGATTGTAGTCTCCACCTCATCGCCGGCACGTTCATAAATGGCCAGTTCAACGATGAGTGCATGAACGGCTGGAATGTCTTCGGTAGTGGCTTGACGAACAAGAGGTCGCTTAGAAAGTTGCATGGGGACAAAGGTAAGCAGCACTCCAGTCCTTACATTCGACCCATGACTGCAAGCGAAATCGGTGCATTGGACGCCATTATTGGCATTGCTTTGGCATGGGCACTATTCCGAGGTTTTCAGAAAGGGTTCATCGTGAAAATCGCTTCCCTCATTGCCCTCATTGCCGGCACATTCGCCGGTTTTCACGGATCCGAAGGCTTGGCCCTGTGGTTGAGTCAAGAGGTCGATTGGTCGGATACAAGCGTGCAATTGACAGCGTTCATCTTGACCTTCATTCTGGTTGTCATTGGTGTGCATTTCCTTGCCAAGGTCATTGAGAAAATGGTCGATCTCACTGCGCTTGGAGTGGTCAACAAACTCGCAGGTATGGCGCTAGGTGCGGCCCAAATGATCTTGCTCTTATCCACACTGACCTTCGCCTTGGATGGTGTTTTCGGCCCGCGCTCGTGGCTGCCAGAAAATACCGCCGACGAGTCTTTATTGTATCCCCACGTCGAGACGGCCATCGAATGGATCATTCCCGAGATGAACCGCTCCACTCCATGGGATGAAATACGCGATCACGTGCAGGATGGTGTTGAGCGCATCCAAGACACGGTTGAAGAAGGAATTGAACGTTTGGAACAGGCTGCGCCCTGAATGACTCAACTCACCCCCAGCGCTCCTTTTAAGGTCTGGATTCGATCCTCAAGAACTTCCATTGCAGCAGTGTAGCCTTTCGCCTCAGCGAGTTTCGATTTGCTCATTCGAACGGAAAAGTAGAATTTAATTTTCGGCTCCGTACCGCTCGGCCTAGCCGTCACAACCGAACCTCGTTCCGTGATCATTTGAATCACATTGGAAGGCGGCAAATCCATACCGTTCGATGTTCCATCCAATAAATTGGTTCGGGTCTGAGCCTTATAATCCCGCAACTCTACTACCTGCTCTCCGCCCAATTCAGCGGGGGGATTCGAACGGAATGTTTCCATTTGTTGAGCAATTTCCTCTTTGCCAGCCCGTCCTTGCTTCGTCTGTGACACCAACGACTCGAGATAAGCCCCATGTGTCCGGTGAATGCGCTCCAACCGACCCAGCATATCGATGCCTTCGCGCTGTGCAGCGTGAGCCATCTCACAGATCAAACATGCCGCAGCCACTGCGTCCTTGTCGCGCACCGCATCGCCAATCATGTATCCGTAACTCTCCTCTCCTCCGACCACAAATCGTCCTTTGCCCTCTTGCTCGCGAATCGCCGCCGCAATCCACTTGAAGCCCGTTAATGTCTCGTGAACAGCCAATCCCGCCGCTTTCCCGATTTCAGACATCAAGTCTGATGTAACAATCGTCTTGGCCACAAAATCAAATCCCGGTTGCAAGGACCCATTTGCAGCGCGTCCACTGACAACATAATCGACCAACAAAGCGCCGGTCTCGTTGCCATTGAGCAACCGCCAGCCGCCTGTCGCCTGTGGGTCAGGCACTGCAATTCCCACGCGATCTGCGTCAGGGTCGGTCCCCAAAACAAGCTGAGCATTCACTTCTTTCGCCAATTCAATCGCCGCAGAAAGTGCTGCACCTTCTTCTGGATTGGGACTGTGAACGGTTGGGAAATTGCCGTCAGGTTTCCGCTGATTTTCAACGACATGGACATTCCGAAAACCAGCCTTCGCCAATGCTGGAATGACCGAAACCGATCCCGTTCCATGCAATGGCGTATACACGATAGGCAAGTCCGAACCCTTTTCAATCAAATCGCGATCCATGCGCAAGTCCGTGACCGTCTGAAAGTAAGCATCATCCGTTTCGGACGACGTCATCTTGATTCGCTCTTGCGAAACTTCATCCTGACCCCACTTCACAGCATTTGGCCCTTGCACATTTCTCACTTCCTCAATGATTCCGCGATCATGAGGCGGCACAATTTGACCACCGTCATTCCAATACACTTTGTAGCCGTTGTATTCTTTTGGATTATGACTCGCCGTAATGACAATGCCCGATGTACATCCCAAATGACGCACCGTGAACGAGAGCTGTGGCGTAGGCCGCAAAGCTGGAAACAAATGCACTTCGATGCCATTCCCAGCCAAAACCTCCGCCGCAACACGAGCAAAATCCGGGCTTCCGTTTCTCGAGTCATGAGCAATTGCAACACGAGCATCATGAGGCTGGGACTTTAAGATGTACTGAGCCAATCCCTGCGTGGCCTGAGCCACGGTATATTTATTCATACGGTTGGTGCCCGGACCCATCAGACCTCGCAATCCTCCCGTTCCAAATTCCAAATCCGTGTAAAAAGATTCGACGAGTTCATCTCCATCAGCCGCCATCATATTCTGCACTTTCGAGCGCGTCTCCTCATCGTACGGCTCCGCAGTCCATGCATCTGCGCGCTGGTGTGCTAACCTTTTCAATTCTTCTCCGTTCATTTCTCTTTCGTTTTAAAGCACTCTTCGCAATTGATCCTTCCAGTGTTCGGGCTTCTGCCCAAGGGCTTGCATCAACGGATATGGATCCAAATAGGAATAAGCCGGACGCCGTGCAGGTGTCGGATACGTCTCCGTTGTGCACGGAGTTGCATCGACATCCATTTCTTTATGTGCAAAAATAGCCCTGGCAAAATCATACCACGTGGCAGGTCCCAACGTGCCGTAATGCCACATCCCAGGTCTGAGCAACGCTGGATTTTGGGCCACCTTCAACAAAAATTCAGCAAAAGGTCCTGCCGCTGTGGGAGCGCCCAACTGATCGTCTACAATTTTCAATGCTTTACCGGAAGCACCAAGTCGCAGCATCGTCTGTGCGAAGTTTTCTCCCCTTGAATCATAAAGCCACGCCACTCGAAAAATCCACGCGTGGCTATTCTCTCTTTCAGCAAACGCGGACTGAACCGCTTTTTCACCCTCCCATTTGGATTGGCCATAAACACCCGTAGGCGAAGGCTCGTCGTCGGTGCGATAGGGTTCACTTTGATTGCCCGAAAACACATAATCCGTGCTAATGTGAATCATATCGATGCTGCTGTTCGCGCATGCGCGAGCAAGGTGTTCCGTCCCCACTGCATTGACTGCATAAGCCTTTTCCACCTCTTCTTCCGCTTGATCGACAGCCGTGTATGCAGCTGCATTGATCACCACTTGAGGCCTGTGTTTCGATAAAGCCTGTTCAATGGATGTTGGATCCGTGATGTCCAGGTTTGTTCGATCACACACCATAACAGGGTCTCCGTTGGACAACGCCAACTCACTCAACCGTGAACCCAATTGTCCGTTCGCTCCTGTGATCAATGCCTTTCTCATGGTCAAATTTAAAAATTCTGAAACCGATCTGCACTAACCATTTGAACGCATCGCCTCCACAGGCTCCATGCGTGCCGCCTTTTGCGCGGGAGCGAGGCCAGCCAACAAACCGGAAGTGACCGCGACGCTCAGAGCAATGATGATTCGAGAAGGGCGTACGACCATGACAAAACCAATGTCTATTGCATTGACAAGTGCGACAATACCCTCAATAGCAAGCAAAGCGAACAATGCACCGATCACACATAAAGCAACCGCTTCAAATAAAAACTGCATCAAAATAAAGGTTGACTTCGCCCCAATGGCTTTTTGAACTCCTATGATTTTCGTTCGTTCGCGAACACTCACGAACATGATGTTGGCAACGCTGAAACATCCAACAAGAATGGCGAATATGCCAATGAACCAACCCCCATATTCCACCTGCTGGAAAATCGAATCCAAAATCGACGTGAGCATGCCAATTTGGTTGATTGAAAAGTCCTCTTCTTCCATCGGTCGGAGACGTCGAACAGATCGAAATTGTTGCACAATTTCGTCTGACAATTCATCGGTACCCACCCCTTCCTTCGGCTTCACCATGATTTGTGTCCCTTGTCCATAATCCATGATTCGATGACCAAATTTGGCCGGGATAACAATGGCACGATCAAATCCATCATTGATCATCGAAGCACCTTGTTTTGCAAAAACACCAACAATCTCTATGCGCTGACCTCTCGTCTCTACGGTTTCTCCAATTGGATCGTCCTTGCCCGTCAACTCCATGGCCACATCATATCCGACCACAGCAACGCTGCGTCCACCCGCCACTTCCATCGGTGAAAAATAGCGTCCTTTTGCAATATCCAAGGCTATCACATCCTCATAGCCGTCCGAGACAGCAGCCACTCCAACACCTTCCATTCGACTGTTCTGAGATTCCAGCGGGAGACCTGCTTTGGCTTGAAACACAACATCCTGCGCCAACTCCAAACGATTTGCCAACATGTCCATGTCGCTCAGGCTCACCTCCCTCCGCTGAACATATTTCCACCAAGGATAATCTTCACCAAATGTCCATGGCCATTTTTGAATGAACAGAACTTCATCGTCCAAGATGTTGAACGTGCTTTTCAATCCGTCCTCGAGCGAGTCGACAACTGCAAAAACGGCCGTGATCATAAAAATTCCAACCATCACCCCGAGCAGAGATAAAAACGTCCGTAAACGATTGGTCACAATGGCTGACCAGGCAAATGCAAAACTTTCTCCAAGAAGGCGTAACCACAACATGTCAACAAAGCTAATTCGAGGGGCATTAAACGCCCCATGGTTTGATGTTTAATTGTAATTTTAGCCCTTTCCGATTCACCTGAAACCATTCGCATCATGAACGCTCCTCGTCGCATTCAATCCGCTCTCATTTCCGTTTTTCACAAAGAAGGCTTAGAGCCCATCGTCGACGAGCTGAAAAGGCTTGGCGTAACCATTTACTCTACTGGTGGTACTCAACGAGCGTTGGAAAAAATGGGTGCTGATGTTGTACCGGTTGAGGAGGTCACGGACTATCCCTCCATCCTCGGCGGTCGAGTGAAGACACTACACCCCAAAGTTTTTGGAGGAATCCTGAACCGGAGAAACTTTGAGGCCGACGTCGCACACATGGAAGAATACGACTTACCGCACATTGACCTCGTGATTGTCGATCTCTACCCATTTGAGCAAACCGTAGCGCAAGGTGGTTCGCACCAAGAGGTGATTGAAAAAATCGACATTGGAGGGATCTCATTGATCCGCGCAGCGGCGAAAAACTTCGAAGATGTGGTCATCGTACCGAGTCAAGATGAGTACGGAACAGTGCTCGGTTTACTTCAAAATGGAGAAGGCGTCACGACTCGGGAAGAACGCCAAAACCTTGCAACGCAGGCATTTCGAATCAGCTCTCATTACGACACGCGCATCCATGAATGGATGCAAGGTGGCAACACCGTGAACGAACTGAACTTGTCAGAGCGTCAATCAACCGTTCTACGGTATGGCGAAAACCCCCACCAGGAAGGTCGATTCTTCGGTGATTTAGGGGAACTGTTTGAACAATTGCATGGAAAGCCGATGTCGTATAACAATTTGTTGGACATCGACTCAGCCGTTCAGCTGATGCGAGAATTCCAAGATGGCGAACCAACCTTTGCTGTTTTAAAACACAACAATGCATGTGGACTGGCCTCTCGGTCAACCGTGTCTGAAGCGTGGAAAGACGCACTTGCTGGGGATCCTGTGTCTGCATTCGGGGGGGTGCTCATCTGCAACAAAGCCATCGATGCTGCAACAGCAACGTCCATGCATGAATTGTTCTTTGAGGTGGCCATTGCTCCTGCCTTCGAACCCGATGCGCTGGCCATTTTGCAGCAGAAAAAAAACCGGATCTTGCTCGTGCAAAAACCTTGTGCACCTCAGGCCACCACGGTTCGATCCATTCTAAATGGTTACCTCGTCCAACAAGCTGACGCCCAAACAGAAACAAACAAAGACTTGAATCTCGCGACAACGACTGCCGCAAGCGAGCAACAACTGCGTGATTTGGTTTTTGCGATGAAAATTGCCAAGCATACCCGTTCGAACACCATCGTGTTTGCCAAAGACGGCCAACTGCTCGGAAGTGGTACAGGACAAACCAGTCGGGTGGACGCACTGAAACAAGCCGTTGTCAAAGCACAAGCCTTTGGTTTTGATCTTAAAGGCGCCGTTATGGCGTCAGACGCCTTCTTCCCGTTCCCCGATTGCGTTGCACTGGCCAAAGAGGCTGGAATCGAAGCGGTCATTCAGCCTGGCGGATCCGTCAAAGATCAATTGAGCATCGATTACTGCAACGAAAACAGCGTGGCGATGTACATGACGGGTACGCGTCATTTCCGGCATTGACTCGCCGGATTCAGCAAAAAAATAAGTTGGTTTCAAGGCAATAAAAATGATGCCACACTTTTCTCCACAGGCATGCAATCCGCAGTTGCGGTTGCCTATATTTGAGTGTTCACAGTTGTTCTTCCACACTTAGCCAAGTCCGATCATGGGATTGTTCAATTTTTTCATGCAAGAGATCGCGATTGATCTCGGTACAGCCAACACCATCATCTATTATGAAGACAAAGTCGTCGTAGATGAACCCAGTATAGTCGCCAAAGATCGGAGCAATGGCCGCGTTGTAGCCATTGGTCGTCTCGCGCAGCAAATGCACGGTAAGACACACAAAAACATTGAAACCATCCGGCCTCTCAAGGATGGTGTGATTGCAGATTTTCAGGCTGCTGAAGAAATGATCAAAGGAATGATCAAGATGATCAATCAACGCAACTCTTGGTTTACGCCCTCATTGCGCATGGTCATCTGCATTCCTTCTGGCATTACCGAAGTCGAAAAACGCGCCGTTGCTGATAGTGCTGAACACGCTGGAGGAAAGGATGTCTACCTGATTCACGAACCCATGGCAGCCGCCATCGGTATTGGAATTGATGTAGAAGAGCCCATGGGCAATATGATCATTGATATCGGAGGTGGAACTTCCGAAATCGCCGTAATCGCCTTGGGTGGTATCGTGACCGATAAAAACATCCGAGTGGCTGGTGATGAATTTACCTCAGACATCGAAGAGTACATGCGCCGACAGCACAACATCCTCATCGGTGAACGAACGGCAGAACAAATCAAGATTGAAGTTGGGGCCGCTACGCTCGAATTGGAAAATCCTCCCGAAGATTATCCTGTTCGAGGTCGAGACTTGATGACGGGTATTCCCAAGGAAATCTTGGTTTCGTACAGCGAAATTGCACAAGCCTTGGACAAGAGCATTTCCAAAATTGAAGAAGCTATTCACTCCGCATTGGAACAAACCCCTCCTGAACTCTCCGCGGACATTTACCGCACCGGGATTTACTTGGCCGGTGGAGGAGCTCTTTTGCGCGGGTTGGACAAGCGCATTTCAGCTCGAACGAAACTACCCGTGCATGTCGCTGAAGATCCGCTCCATGCTGTTGCAAAAGGAACAGCTATCGCGCTGAAAAACATCGAACGATTCACCTTCTTGATGCGCAACTGATTCCAAGCGCTGCAACATGAGAAACCTCTGGAACTTCATCGTTCAGTACCAGGTAATCTTGGTTTTCATAGTGCTGCAGGGCTTCGCGATGAGCTGGTTCGTGTCCAGTCATGGCTATCCACGGGGCGCATGGGTTCGACTCGCATTGGATTGGGAAAGTGCCTGGCAAGGACAAATCTCCGCTTGGAGACACCGCGCTGAACTCTCAGATCAAAACATCCAACTGCTCGAAGAAAACGCACGACTGCGTTCCAGAGCGGGATCACCATCGGCCGTTCAGATTGCGAAAAGAAGTCAATTTACAGCCGCTGAAGTCATTCGCTCCACATGGACGCAGAATCAAAATTATTTCATTCTCGACAAAGGGAAAGAGCAGGGCGCTGCCGCCGGGCAGGGAGTGACCTCAAATGGCGCGGCAATCGGAAAAATAATCGAAACAACGGATGGTTATTCGTTGGGAATTCCCTTGATTCACAACCAAATCGATTGGAGCGCCCGAATCGGCGAAACGGGTGCCATCGGAAGATTGAAATGGGACGGAGAAGACCGCACGTTAGGTACATTGTTTGACATTCCGAGAAGTGCGGCATTCAGCCCCGGAGATTCCGTCATTACGACTGGGTTTCAAGGCGTGTTCCCTCCGAATCTTCTGTTTGGAATCGTCGCCGATGATGAGCCTTCATTTGATGGAGAGTTTTTGAATGTTCCCGTCATTTGGACGGTCGACTTTCAATCGCTCAGGTATGTGCAGCTTACTGAAACCACTGATGCGAGTCAAATCAACTCTTTGGAGAACACCGCCAATCAAACCACACCGTGAATCTAGCACTGCTCATACCCCTGCAGCTGCTGTTGACCTGCGCACTGCAAGTTTTATTTTTTCAGAATATGACTTTCTGGGACGGATGGGGAATTGTGATTTTTCATGTCCTTGGAATCCTCTTGCTTCCGCTGAACACGCGTCCCATTGTGCTGATGATCATTAGCGGTATCATTGGAGCCACGGTTGACTTTTTTGCATTCGGAGGAGGAATCTTTACCTCCTCGGCGGTTGCCATGGCGTTGGTTTTACCATTCATCAATCGGCTCCTCGCCCCGCGCGAAGGCTATGAAGTCACCGACAAACCGATCATTCAAAGCATGGGCATCCAGTGGTTTTCAATCCGAACCATTGCCGCCTTGCTGATCCACAATCTCTGGATGTTTTCAATGGAAGCTGGTCGATGGGAGTTGGTTCTTGTGGGTTGGGGCAAAGCAATTACATCCTCTCTCATCTGTTGGTTCTTATTTGCCATTACCCTGCAACTCGTGCAGTCAAAAGGGAAAAGGCGATGAACCTGAGAGAACGCCAATGGATCATTGGAGCTATTTTTCTGCTGATCGCAATCATCTTCATCGGCAGGCTTGCTCACCTCCAACTTTTCTCGAGCAATCTTCAGGATTACGCCGCTCGCCTCACTCAGGAACGGGAAGTTCTAGAACCCGCCAGAGGTTTGATTTACGATCGCAACGGACAGTTGTTTTTGGACAACCAAGCAGGATATGATATTCTATTCACACCAAGACAATGCCGCTTGGGGGGCGGCATGGATACCCTCGCACTTGCAGAACTTGTCGACCTGACGTCAGCCGAAATTCAAAGAGCCATTCGCAAGGCAGAAGCTTATGCAACGTATCGCCCCTCCAGCATTCGCAAGCAAATGCCAGCTTCGGAGTATGCCGCGATCGCAGGAGAATTGTGGAAATTCCCGGGCATACAAGCTCGGAGACGATCCATTCGAACCAATGAATCAGGACTTGGCAGCCACCTCCTAGGAGAATACCGCGAAGTCGACCGCGATGACATTGAGTCCAACCTTGGCTATCAGCTCGGAGACTACAAAGGAAAGTCTGGTCTTGAATTGCAGTGGGAACATGAACTCAAAGGGAAGAAAGGCGTCAAGTTTCATTTGGTCGACATTCGAAACGACTACCGTGAATCTGCCCAGCAAGGTGAATTAGACTCCATCCCCACCCCGGGAGAAAACCTGACACTGACACTTGACATGCACCTTCAAGCATACGGAGAACACATCATGCAAGGCAAACGCGGCAGCATCGTTGCCATCGAACCTGAAACAGGTGAAGTCTTAGCCATGGTCAGCGCTCCAAGCTACGGAACAGATCTTCTGACCGGTCGGATGCGCGGAGTGCATTATGACAGCCTCTTGCGCGATCCAAACAAACCCCTGTTTAACCGAACCATGCGAGCAACCTATCGACCTGGGAGCATCTTCAAGATGATTCAAGGATTGATCGCTTTGGATCAAGGGTTGATCTCGTCTCAAACCCGTATTCCATGCAATCGATCCATCATCGGCTGCCACGGAGGACACACCAATGACAACCTTGAGGCTGCAATTGTGCATTCCTGCAATCCTTATTTTCATGAGGTAATGCGTCGTATGATTCAGCCGCGAAAAACGACAAATATCTTTACAGAAGCCCGCCAAGAACTCAATAAATGGACAGCTTCCATTGAACGCTTTGGCCTGGGCACTGATCTCGGAGGAAATTTCCCTGGGCTGCGATCAGGATCAGTACCAGACACCACACTTTACGACAAGCTATACGGCCGAAAGAGATGGGCCTTCTCGACGATTTATTCGATTTCTATTGGAGAAGGAGAGCTTCTCACCACACCACTGCACATGGCAAATCTTGCGGCCATACTTGCCAATCGCGGTGCATTTAGAACGCCTCATGTTGTTCAATCAATCGGATCGAATGGCAAACCGTCTGGGACAGACTCATTGGTTCGGACTGGGATTTCACGGGAGCTTTTTGAGCCTGTCATCAAAGCCATGAATGCGGTTACAGAGTCAGACGAAGGCACTGCACCGCTTGCCCGTGTGCCGGGAATAAAGGTCTGTGGCAAAACAGGAACCGTTCAAGATTCAAAAGGAAACCACTCGGTTTTCATCGCTTTCGCTCCAGCCGAAAATCCGAGGATCGCATTGAGTGTTTACGTGGAAAATGCAGGCGCAGGAGGAGATTGGGCCGCTCCAATTGCCAGTCTCATGATGGAAAAATACCTCAAAGGGAACGTAGAACAAGCGGATAAAGAGTTGCGGGTTGTCCGGGGCACGTATCCATTCGCCAACGCAAAGCAATGAGAAGAACAGCTCCCATATTGCAGCGCATTGATTGGATTACGATTGGTCTCGTGCTCACCTTTATGGCCATGGGACTGCTAAACATCGCGAGTTCCACCAGTGGCGCTGAAACTGTTGAGTGGTTCGACCTCAATAGCAAAGTTGGCAAACAGTTCATTTGGGTGTTTATCGCTCTCGCAATTGCAGCGGTTACGCTCATTGTTGAAGGCGAATTTTTCATCCGCACCACTGTCCTTCACTACGTGGTGAACATTGTTCTTCTCATCGCAGTTCTGCTTATTGGTAAAACAGTGGGAGGTGCCAAATCTTGGTTTGGAATCGGGTCGGTGAGTCTGCAACCGTCTGAATTCGCCAAAACAGGCACTGCACTCATGTTGGCCTGGCTGCTCAGCCGAAGCGATGGGAAAATCAGAGATACCAAAACACTGGTGCAATCGGTATTGATCGTTTGCATTCCGGCAGCTTTGATCATGCTTCAGCCCGACGCTGGAACGGTCCTCGTCTATGGTGGATTGATTTTCGCATTCTACCGAGAAGGACTATCTGGAAACGTGCTCATTGCCGTTTTCTGTGCCTTGCTACTGCTGATTGCAACGATTTTGACGGGATCATCTTCCTACGATTATCCCGGACTTGGCACACAGTCTGCAATCGGGTGGCTCTGGCTCATCCTGGTCTTCCTTGGTGCTCTGATTTGGAAGTTGATTCCCGGATGGGTAGTTCCGCGGAACCGCAAACGCGTGAGAAAGGCGACTCTGGTTTGCTTCACGTTGGCATTGGCATTCAGCGCAGGTGTTCATAGTGGCCTGGAGGGCATGCTCAAGACACACCAAAAGGAACGGATTTATGTTTTGTTCGGAATCGATGTAGGCAATCCTGATGCCGACTATAACATTCGCCATGCCAAAGCTGCTGTAAGTTCGGGAAGTTGGACTGGCACAGGATTTCTCCAAGGTCCCATGACCGCTTATGGTTTTGTTCCTGAACAAGAGACCGACTTTATTTTTTGCACCATAGGCGAAGAATGGGGCTTTCTGGGAAGCACATTGGCTATCCTTTTGTACACCATGCTTCTGCTCCGAATACTTGTCCTCGCTGAACGACAAAGGAGTGATTTTACCCGAATCTATGCATACGCTGTTGCCAGCATTCTTTTCATGCACTTCTTAATCAATGTGGGCATGGTGCTCGGTCTCGCTCCAGTCATCGGAATTCCTTTGCCTTTTATCAGCGCTGGTGGTTCTTCCTTGGTTGGATTCACCATTCTGATCGCCATCCTGCTACGGCTGGATGCCGAACGTTCATATGTTTTGCGATAAATATTTTAATCTTAAAAAAAAGCATATTAGCAGAACTTTATAATTATTTCGTCGTATATTTACATGTGTCACATTCCCGAATACATTTTAACCCATTGCACTAGGATTCAACTCCAAAGCAATGGGATTTTTCATGTCATTTGGTGTGCGCCGCAAAACAACAAAACCAAAAGCCCCGCTGCGAAGCGGGGCTTTTTTAATGCTATGCGATTGATGCTTAAAGGCCCAGCAAAACCTCCGCAGGTTTTTTCCCCATGAACAGGAGGCGCTCAGGCTGTTCAATCATTTCCTTGATGGCGTACAAAAAGCCAACGCTTTCCTTTCCATCAATGATCCGGTGATCGTAGCTTAAAGCTACATACATCACAGGTCTCACTTCCACTTTTCCATTGACGGCGACCGGCCGCTCCACAATGTTATGCATCCCCAGAATTGCGCTTTGTGGTGGATTGATGATCGGCGTAGACAGCATCGAACCGAATACACCTCCATTGGTAATAGTGAATGTCCCCCCTTGCATCTCATCAATCCCCAACTCTCCGTCACGTGCTCGAATGGCCAATCGCTTAATTTCAGCCTCAATTTGAGCCAAATTCATGGACTCCGCATTCCGCACCACAGGCACCATCAAGCCCTTCGGTGAGCTCACAGCAATACCGATGTCGGCGTAATCGGGGACAATGACCTCCTTTCCATCGATCATGCCATTGACCGTTGGAAACTGAGCAATGGCGTGCGTCACTGCTTTCGTAAAGAAGCTCATGAAGCCAAGTCCAACACCATGTGATTCTCGAAAGGCATCTTTGTATTTCGCGCGAAGATCCATGACCGGTTTCATGTCCACCTCATTGAAAGTGGTCAACATAGCCGTTTCATTCTTGACACCCACCAAACGTTCAGCGACTTTGCGTCGAAGCATCGACATTTTTTCACGGCGAACCTCCCGACTTCCGCCCCAAGTTTGTGTGGCGTTCACATCAAAACCAGCCGCCATCGCAGCAGCAACATCTTGTTGCAGAATTCGCCCATCCCGACCCGTTCCGCTTACTTGATTTGCGGCAACTCCATGATCGGACATCATTTTTCGAGCCGCTGGTGAAGGGTGTTTATCCGCGTGACTCTTTGCAGGTGCCACAGCCGGATTCGGATTGACTTGTTTCGCAGCAGGTGCCGATGCAGGCGCGGGTGCAGGTGCAGGCGCAGGCGCAGGAGCTGCTTTCGGTTTAATCTGCTTGCCTTCTGGAGCTTTCGCCGACGTATCAATCAGACAACATACCGCTCCGACTTCAATGACATCGCCCTCCTCAGCCTTGAGCGTGATGATCCCTGCCTCTTCTGCGGGAAGTTCCAACGTTGCCTTGTCTGAGTCTACCTCAGCAATCGCTTGATCCTTTTCGACATAATCGCCATCGGACACAAGCCATGTTGCAATTTCTACCTCACTGATGGACTCCCCTGGACTGGGGACTTTCATTTCTAGCTTTGACATCGCTATTCAAATTGTTTTTTGATCGCTCCTATATCGTGCAATTAACAACGCATCATCCACATATGGAGACGCGCCCAACATGATTTCTCAACCGTTCGTATGCGCAAAAACTTCATCCAGAATCGCTTCCTGACGAAGTTTGTGTACATCGGACGAACCTGAAGCAGGGCTAGCACTTGTACTTCTAGCGATAACACTGAGTGGAACAGTCGTGAAGTTTTGGAGCATGAATGACCAAGCACCCATATTCTTCGGCTCTTCTTGAACCCAAATGTAATTGGCATCCGCGCCATACTTTTCGACCACTGCAGCCAATTCCACTTGCGGCAACGGGTGGATTTGCTCAACCCGAATCAGGGCGATGTTCAGCGCTGGATTTTCGTCCAATCGCTCCACCAAGTCATAGTAAATTTTGCCGGAGCAAAGCACCACTGTATCCACTTTGCTTGCGCCAGATTTGTCACTCATACGCGGATCATCCAATACTTTTTGGAAGCCCCCTGAAGCCATTTCAGATAATTTCGAAACCGCTTTTGGATAACGCAATAGTTTTTTGGGTGTGAAAATGACCAGTGGCTTTCGGTAGTTCAACTTGACTTGGCGGCGAAGAAGATGAAAATAATTGGACGGCTCTGTGATGTTGCAAACGAACATGTTCTCACCACTCCCCAACTGCAAGAAGCGTTCCATGCGCCCAGAACTGTGTTCGGACCCCATGCCTTCGTAGCCATGTGGCAAAAGCAGAGTTAAGCCATTCATGGTTCTCCACTTGTCCTCTGCTGCACTCAAAAATTGATCAAATAGAATTTGCGCGCCATTGTTGAAGTCTCCAAACTGAGCTTCCCAAATCGTCAGCCCATTCGGCGTTGCAAACGCGTAGCCGTAATCAAACCCTGCTACAGCATATTCACTCAGCAAACTATTGTAAATAGTGAGATTCGCCTGTCCTTTCCGAAGGTGATTGAGCGGAATGATTTCCTCTTCACTGTCCTCCGTCTTGACCACAGCGTGGCGGTGCGAAAACGTACCGCGCTCAACATCTTGACCGCTGATGCGAACCGGGTGGCCTTCCACCAGTAAGGTCGCGTATGCCAGCAATTCTCCCAGAGCCCAGTCGAGACGATCCTCTTCTACCATCTTGAGGCGATCGCGCATAAGTCGTGCTACTTTTCTGTAGATCTTCTTGCCTTCCGGCAAAGTTGACATCGCAATGGCAAGCTCTTTTAATTTTTTCTCAGCAATGCTCGTTTTGGGAGTGACAACCAACGCTTTTTCGTCAGCAGCCTTGTATCCTTTCCATAGATCACCCAAAAAGTCCTCCACCTGAGCGACTTCTCGTTTCTGAGCGTTTTGGTAAGCCCTCTCAAGCAACTGGTGCTGATCATTTCGAATGGACTCGACTTGCGCCTCTTCCATGCTGCCGTCGGCAAGCAAACGTTCGATGTAAATCTGGAGTGGATTGGGATGTTTCGAAATAGCCTTGTACAACTGAGGCTGAGTAAACATGGGTTCGTCGCCCTCGTTGTGTCCGTATTTTCGGTAGCCCAACAAATCGATAAACACATCGCGGTTCCAACGCTGCCGATACGCCAATGCAATTCGCATAACCTGAACAACTGCCTCTGCATCATCCGCATTCACGTGAAACGACAAGGACTCTGTCACCTTGCTCACATCCGTGCAATAAATGGAACTTCGACCGTCAAGGTAATTGGTTGTAAAGCCTACCTGATTGTTGACCACAATGTGCACGGTCCCACCTGTGTGATAGCCATCCAATTGTGCCATTTGTGCGACCTCATAAACCACTCCTTGGCCCGACATGGCGGCATCGCCATGGATCAAGATCGGCAAGACACGATTCGCATCACCGCCTGTAGCATCGATGCGAGCACGGGTCAAACCTTCCACCACGGGCCCTACTGCTTCGAGATGAGATGGATTGGGAGCCAAAGAGATGGAGACCGAATTTCCGCTGTCCGCTTGCTGCATGCGCGAATAGCCGAGGTGGTATTTGACGTCACCATCAAATTCGCCCTCATCATCGTACGCCTTGCCTTCAAATTCGCAGAAAATCTCCTCGTAAGGTTTCCCTAAAATGTGCGCCAACGTGGAAAGTCGTCCACGGTGAGCCATACCAATAAACACCTCCTCAACGCCCTGCTCCGTTCCTGATTCAATGACCGCATCCAGTGCAGCAATCAAGGTCTCTCCGCCTTCCAACGAAAAGCGTTTTTGACCGACGAACTTTTTCTGCAAGAACTCCTCGAACAGAGTAGCCTGGGAAAGTTTTTTCAAAATCTGTATGCGATCCGCAAGCTCGATGCGCGGACGATTGGCGAGCTCAATGTGTTCACGGACCCATGCCTGTCTGTCCACATCTTGAATCATTACATACTCAATGCCAATGCTATGGCAGTAAGTTTCTTCAAGATGGTTCACAATGGATTGCAAGGTTGCAGGGCCCAATCCAACTTGAGTACCCGCTTGGAATACGGTCTTCAAATCCTCTTCTGAAAGGCCAAAGTGGCTCAAACTCAGATCTGGTTGATAGACTCGCCTTGCTCGCACAGGATTGGTCTTTGTAAAAAGATGACCCCGTTCGCGGTACGCTTGGATCAATCCAATGACCTGGAACTCCTTTTGGGTTTGAGGACTTCCGGCATCTTCGCCATAGGAGGCTGTAGCCAGATCAAATCCTTTGAAAAATAAACGCCAACTCTGATCAACGGATTCCGGGTTGTTTCGGTACTGTTGATACAGTCGTTCCAGCGCCTGAGGTTCAGCTTGGCTGATGAAATCTAAAGGGTCCATGCGGACTATACGTATTTTGTCGGGTTAAAGATACACTGAGGGCCGCACTCCTGAAATGAATTCGACAATTGCCTTTGAAATTCGCATCAAGTCCCGTGCTTCGGAGTCTATTGAACTGAATATGTCCACCTTGTCCAGACCTTCAATGCAGCGCGTTGGAGGCATTTTTCCGCGAGCATTGAAATGGCTTTTGGCCGTTCGAAATCATGCAAAATTGTGCGCACCAAATCCTCCCCTAAATCCAGGCGATAAAAGGCAGCAAATGTGCCGCTCGGGTCGTGATCCATTCCCCATTCAATCTCACCCTCAACAAGGGAATTCATTGGCATATTGGCCTTTTTGACTCGCTCGAGATCCCATTGAAAATCCTTGACCAATTGCGTCACTACAGCCGTTAAGAAATCCTCTTCTGAACGATGCACCGGCAAGGCTTTATCAGGTAAAATCCGCGCCAGTTCCATAAAACAATTAAGATGTTCGTTGGGTAACCAAGCCGCCCAAGAAATCGAACCATTCACGGTTTGTTTCACTCAAGTTCAAATCATCCAAAGCAGACATCGCTCGATTGACATAATCGACCATCGCACTTCTTGCGGCCTCATCCGCACCACATTCGACCATGGCTTTTTTCACGAATTCAACCTTATCAATTGGTCGATCATCGATATCATCCCACATCTTCAACTCACTGAGCAGTTCAGGGCTTGCCTGCTCCCAGGTGTGCAAACGCAAAAAAGTCTTTTTGTTCGAAAGGATGTCGCCGCCCACCTGCTTGCCCATGGCGTCTCCACCGAAAACGTCCAGCAAATCGTCCTGCATCTGAAAAGCCAAACCCAATTGTTCACCCGCTTCATACCACAGCTTTACGCGTTCTTCATTTGCACCTACAGCGATTGCACCCATGGCCAAAGAAGCCGCCACTAGGACCGAGGTTTTAAGGCGAATCATCTCCATATATTCTTCCACTGTGACGTCTAATCGCCGCTCAAAATCCATGTCTGATTGCTGCCCAATGCACACTTCCAATGCTGTTTGGTTGAATACCTTCAAAGCGTTTGGCAAGGCCTTGAGATCCATCTCTGCCAGGGCCATGTGAGCCAAAGTATACATCGCATCGCCAGAAAGAATACCAGCGTTCTCGTCCCACTTGACATGAACCGTAGGATTCCCGCGCCGCTTTGGAGCTTGATCCATGATGTCATCGTGCATCAAAGTGAAGTTGTGAAACAACTCAACGGCGAGAGCAGCAGGATGAGCTTTTTGCGCTTCAGAACCTTCGGCTTCTGCAGCTGACAAAGCCAGCACTGCGCGCAATCGTTTGCCTCCGATGCCCATGAGATAGTGCACCGGATCGTACAGACCGTCTGCAGCACCTTGAGGGTATCGATTCAAAAATGACTCTATCGCATGATTCGCTTCCTGCTTGAGTCTGGTGAGGGTTGGGTGCTCCATCTACTGTGCGCGCGCTATTTACCTCTCTCGAGCTGGTCGATTAGATAGTCTCCGTAACCAGACTTCTTCAGAGGCTCGGCAATTCTAATCAAAGTGGCGTCATCGATGTAGCCCATTCGCCAGGCAATCTCTTCAATGCATCCTACCTTCAAACCTTGACGCTCCTCAATGACCTGGACATATTGTGATGCCTGCATCAGCGACTCGTGGGTGCCGGTGTCCAACCAAGCCATTCCACGGTCCATCTTGGATACAAATAACTTTCCTGCCTCTAAATAAGCTTTGTTGACATCGGTGATCTCATACTCGCCTCGGGCACTTGGCTCCAAGTTGGCCGCAATGGAAACCACATCGTTGTCATAAAAATACAGCCCGGGCACAGCATAGTTGGACGTAGGGTTTTCGGGTTTCTCCACAATGCTCACCGCCTTCTCATTTTCGTCAAACGTAACAACGCCATAACGTTCAGGATCGTTTACATAATAAGCGTAAACAATGGCACCGTTGGGATCGATGTTCGCACGCAGCTGCCGCCCAAACCCCTTGCCGTAAAAGATGTTATCCCCCAACACCAGAGCCACCTTATCCGAACCAATGAAATCCGCTCCAATGACAAAAGCTTGCGCCAAACCATTCGGCTCAGGTTGTTCGGCATATTCAATGTTACAACCAATGGCACTCCCATCGCCCAACAAGCGTTGAAAACCCGGCAAATCCATTGGAGTGCTGATGATGAGAATATCCTTAATCCCACTCAACATGAGGGTAGATAGAGGGTAATAAATCATCGGTTTATCGTAAACAGGCATCAACTGCTTGCTTACCGCTTTGGTCAGCGGCCACAGGCGTGTACCCGACCCTCCAGCTAAAATAATTCCTTTCATAGCTTATTGATTCGCTCCTAATTTAAGACTCCGATTCCGAATCTACCGAATCCGACTTGGACCGATTGCTTCTCAGGATTGCATGCTGTTCATCACCCTTTCCCGGTGAAAAGCCTTTTTGAATTTCCAATTCCTCCAATTCTATGTCTTCCTCCTCGTCCAAAATCGAAAAGAATGGTTCTGAAAATGATCGCGTGGTTAGCGATTTTTCAAAGGCCAAGAGCAAAGAAGGCAGCAAAAGCAGGTTCGTAAACATTGCTACCCCCAGGGTGATTGAAACCAGCAACCCTAGGTATCTGGTGCCTTCAAATTCTGACATGGCGAACATCAAAAAACCAAAAAACAAAACGATCGATGTATACATCATGCTCACCCCTGTCTCCTTCAGAGCAAGCATAACAGAGTCCTTGATGTTCCAAGCTTTAAAGTTCAATTCTTGCCTGTATTTGGCCAAAAAGTGAATGGTGTCATCCACCGATATGCCGAATGCAATGCTGAACACTAAGATCGTAGAAGGTTTGATGGGAATGCCTAACCAGCCCATGATTCCCGCAGTGAACATGAGCGGGAATAAATTGGGCAAAAGAGCAATCCCGACCATTCGAGATGATTTGAATAGCAACGCCATCATCAATGCGATGACACAAATGGCAAGGGCAATCGAAATCCCTAAGTTCTTCACCATGTAAGTTGTGCCTTCCAAAAAGGTTACACTCGTGCCAGTCAAAATCAAGCTATACTCTGGAGCCGGAAATATGCTATCCAACCGCGGCTTGATTTCATCCATCAAAGCGCGCATTTCGAGCGTCCCAATGTCCATCATCTGTGCACTTACTCGCGCTACAGATCGGTCTTCATTGAAAAATTTGGAGGCCACATCGTTGGCGGATTTGGAGGTCCCCGCAGAGGCCTCGGTGCCTCTCACCCATGGACCAAACTGTGTTTTTTCCATCCCCAAACGCGGCAGACGATAATTTTTGGGATGGCCATTCTTGAATGCTTGAAATGCAAATTTCGCTGCATCGGCAGCGCTAATGGAACGGCTGTATTCTGGGTATTCGTCCAGGACATTTTGAAGCTTGTCGACACGTTTTAAAAAATTCGAACCTGTCACGCCATTCGGACGATGCGTATCAATCATAATTTCGAACGGCATAGCACCACCAAACCTCCGCTCCATCCATTTCAAGTCTGTGATCACGCGGTCTTGATCGGGCAAGTCATCGACAATGTTTCCAGTGGTTTGCATTTGAAAGATGCCCCCAATGCTGAACAGCAGCAACAAGACGGCTCCAGCGTAGACACGTGGCCTGCGGTTTTCGACCACTTCGGCCAATCGATTCACAAATGTGAACATCCACCGGCGATCCAAGTGGCGGGTATGTTTCACTTTTGGGGCGGGCAAACCAGCCATCATTGCAGGAATGACGATGATTGAAATCACAAACACCCCCAGGATATTGAGCGCTGTAACAATCCCAAAATGTCGGAGCATTTCACTGTGGGTGAAAATGAATGTTGCGAAGCCCAGAGCCGTGGTGAAATTCGTTAGCAATGTGGCGTTGCCCACTTTGACAATCATTCGCTGCAAAGCCATGGCTTTGTTGCCGTGTCGTTTAAATTCAGAGTGGTACTTGTTGATCAAGTAAATGCAGTTGGGAACACCAATGACAATCATCAAAGGCGGAATCAGACTCATGATGAGATTCACAGGGAAATCAAACAGCGCGATGGTACCCAGAGACCAAATCACACCGGTTCCCACCACAATCAAACTCACTCCTGTTACGATCGGATTTCGGAAAAACAGGAACAGCAGAAACATCGTTACGAGGAGCGCGGCCCCGATGAACCAGCCAATTTCATTTTTGACCTTGTTGGTCATCTGCACCCGAATGAACGGCAGACCACTGATCGATAATTTCACCCCGTGACGCTCGCTCCATGCATCCGTCAAAGCAACCACGTCTTCCACAACGGCGCCACGGTGCTTGGAATCGAAAAGTTTCGGATTCATAAACACAGATAGCAGCGTGGCATCATGCGATTCATTGAACAATAAGCCTTCGTAAAATGGAAGTTCTAAGAGTCTGCTCAGCAAACTATCGACGTACTGCTGACTGATGCTGTTCTCGCCTTGAAAGCGCCCCGCTGGCACCAGCGGTGTCAGCACAAATTGGCGGTTCGCAATGTCTTTTTCAACGTCAACGGCCCGGGTGATGGAGAACACACTATCGATGAGCGGAATCTGTACTTTCTCCTCCAACCCGTCATCCACAGTGTCACGCAAGGTTTCCATCTCATGAATGGATCGCGCAAGCTCTTCCCAAGCCGATAAGCCTTCTGGGTTGCTCAGCGGAGCCAAATCCGCTCCTATGAGCATGACGTTTCCCTCAGTCCCAAATACATCCTGAAACCGCGCATAGTCGAGCGCTATTGAATCGTCAGCGGGTAAGAGGCCGCTGAACGTGTATTGCAGCCTCAAATTGGGAATCTGTTTCGCCATAAAGGCAGTCCCCAAGGCAAGCAAAACGAGCCACAGCAATCGCTGTCGAATCAATAAAGACGCTATGTTATTCCACATGGAACATGAGTAATGGCTGGCGTGGCGATGAACACATTGAACTGAAGAACTGCGCGCTTTGTTCGCATTCAACGATGCAAAGAAAGGGGAAAAAACTTCTATTGAGCTCATTGCAAGGTCTCGCTGTAATTCATCGCGCTGACCATTACCTTTACACTATGGAATCTTATGATGTAATCGTCATTGGCAGTGGGCCAGGAGGATACGTAGCTGCAATCCGCGCTGCGCAATTGGGCAAGAAAACGGCCCTGATCGAAAAGTACAACTCGCTAGGAGGCACCTGTCTCAATGTAGGATGCATTCCTTCGAAGGCGCTCTTGGACAGTTCCGAACATTTTCACCAAGCAGCCCATCAGTTCGAAGCGCACGGAATCGGCACCGGAGAGTTGAAACTCGACTTCAAGCGCATGATTGCTCGGAAAGCTGAAGTCGTAGAACAAACCGTGGGGGGGATTGACTTCCTGATGAAAAAGAATGGTATTGATGTCCTGAACGGGCTCGGCTCATTTGTGGATGCAAACACCATTGAGGTGAAGCCTCAAGGGGGAAAAGCGACAAGCATTACCGGAGCTCACATCATCATCGCTACGGGCTCAAAACCAGCGTCACTTCCCTTCATTAAAATTGACAAAAAACGCATCATCACTTCCACCGAGGCCCTTACACTTGCCGCTCTTCCGAAGAGCATGATCGTAATCGGTGGTGGAGTCATTGGGCTGGAAATGGGGAGCGTTTATGCGCGTCTAGGTACGGAAGTACATGTTGTGGAATACCAAGATGGCATCATCCCAACTATGGATAAGAGCATGGGCAAAGAACTGATGCGCAGCATGAAAAAATTAGGGGTGAAATTTCACCTCCAGCATGGCGTCAAAGAAGTCAAAGCCACGGCCAAAGGAGTGGTCGTCAAAGCCGATGACAAAAAAGGCAAAGAAGTCCGTTGGGAAGCGGATTACTGCCTCGTTTCTGTAGGTCGAAAAGCTTACACAGAAGGTCTGAATCTCGAATCAGCCGGGCTGACCACAGATGAGCGAGGCCGCATTGATGTCAATGAGCACATGCAAACGGCCGTTCCCCACATCTTTGCCATTGGCGATGTGGTGCGCGGTGCAATGCTCGCCCACAAGGCTGAAGAGGAAGGGGTTGTCGCTGCAGAGGTCATTGCCGGTGAGCATCCCCACATCGATTACAACCTCATTCCCAATGTCGTTTACACATGGCCAGAAGTGGCCGGTGTTGGACAAACAGAAGAACAACTGAAGGCCTCCGAAACTCCGTACAAATCTGGCTCATTTCCATTCAAAGCAAGCGGCAGAGCGCGCGCTTCCATGGACACCGACGGATCGATTAAGGTCCTCGCCCACGCTGAGACGGATGAAATCCTCGGGGTCCACATGTGCGGTCCTCGTGCGGCCGATATGATTGCGGAGGCGGTAGTTGCCATGGAATTCCGTGCGACCGCAGAGGACATTAGTCGCATGTCACACGCCCACCCCACTTTCACCGAGGCCATCAAGGAGGCCGCCCTCGCTGCCACCGGCAACAGAGCGTTGCACGTGTAAAAAATCGAGGCATGCCTACCGAGACGAAAGCATTCGCAGCGGCATCACAGCCGGAGGTTTCGAGCCCAACCGTTGCTCAGTCTTCCGAAGGAAACGCCATCGAATTCAAAGCACGGGTCATGCCTGATTTGAGGGCTGTCTTCGAACGCGAAACCCATGCTTCGTTACTTTTTGACGACCATCCCGATGGCAAATGTCTCCTCGCCGTTGGCGCTCGACGCTCCTTTACTTGGTCCGGAGAAAATGCTGAAAGCCTCGACAGCTGGAACGAATTTTTACAGCCCAATGGAAAAGCCACTTGGGCATTTGGCTGGCTCGGTTACGATTTGAAAAACGGCATCGAACAACTCGAATCTCAGCGATTGGATCATGCGCAATTCCCGACCCTGCATTGGGTGGAGCCTCGGGTCGTTATTGAGTGGGGAAGCAGCCATTCCACTGCTCAAATTGTGCACGGTGCTGATGAGGATGATGCTCAAGAACTCCTGCAACAAGTGCTCAGGCCGATTGCCTCCATCCCAGAAGCCCCCGAAATTTCCCTCAAGCCGAGATGGGATGAAGCCACCTACCTTCAGCGCGCTCGGCGGGTTAAAAAACACATTCAGCGCGGCGACGTTTACGAGCTAAACCTCTGCCAAGAATGGATGAGCAATGACGCGTTAGAATCCGTCTGGGACGCGTTTGTTCGCTTGCAACATTTCACACAATCCCCCTACACTGCCCTCGTCAAAGCTGGAGAGTTCCATTTGATTTCTGGATCGCCTGAGTTATTCTTGGATAAGCGTGGCAGCACGTTAACATCGTCTCCCATCAAAGGGACCATTGGACGAGGCTCCACGGAAATGGAAGACCAGGAACTCGCCCGAAAATTGCATGCTGACCCTAAAGAACGTGGTGAGAACGTGATGATTTGTGATCTCGTACGCAACGACTTGAGTCGGATTGCCCAGCCCGGAACTGTCCACGTTCCAGAGCTATTTGGCATTCACCGATTTCGGAGTGTGCATCAAATGATTTCGACCGTGCAATGCGAGGTCCGTCCAGAATGCGAACCTGTGGATATCCTTCGCGCCTCATTCCCCATGGGTTCCATGACCGGCGCTCCTAAGGTGCGAGCGATGGAATTAATTGACGAATTGGAAGGGTGCCGTCGAGGAGTTTACTCTGGCAGCGTTGGCTACTTCCAGCCCAGTGGAGATTTCTCGCTCAATGTGGTCATTAGGAGTTTATTGTACAACGCCAGCCAGAAGCGCATAAGCATGCACGTTGGCGGAGCCATCACCTCTTTGAGCGTCCCAGAAAAGGAATACGAAGAGTGCTTACTCAAGGCCGAAGCAATGCTGAAAACTTTGCGAAAAGATGGCTAAAGACCGAGCCGGTATTACACAACGCATGTCGGCTTGGCTGAATAAAAATGGCGTTGCAAAAGACAGTACAATCCTTGTGGGCGTCAGTGGAGGTTGCGACTCCATGGTTCTGGCAGAATCCCTTTTTCGATGCGGACAGCCCTTGCAAGTAGCCCATGTCAATTATCAATTGCGAGGAGAAGAGTCTGATGGCGATGAAGAACACGTGCGCCAATGGTGCGCAACGCGCAATGTCCCATTTCACCGGTTTCAGGCAGAAATATCTGGCGACTCCGATGGCGTTCAAGCCGAAGCAAGGCGCATCCGTTATCGGTGGTTCAAGACGTTGCAATCGAAATTGCAGCAACCCGATGAATCCCCTGTTTACGTCGCAACAGCCCACCATGCAGATGATCAAGCCGAAACTGTGCTATTGCATTTACTGAGATCTTCTGATCCTTTGTCTCTGTCTGGAATGCTTCAGGTATCTGAAGCACAAAAGCTGATCCGGCCCCTCCTCGATGAACGACGCGAAGAATTAGAGCAGTGGGCCGAGCATTGGAAACTCTCGCCAAGAGAAGATTCAAGCAATCAAAAACCCGACTACTTGCGCAATCGCCTTCGGCTCGAGGTACTTCCTCTCTTGGAGGCACTGCGTCCAGGCACAGCGCGGCATCTTGCGCGAACCGCCGATCGTTTTCAACCATTGGCCCAAGAATCGAGAATCGCTATAAATGAAGCATTGGGCCGTTGTGGAATTGAACGCAACGGAAGCTTTGAACTCAACTTAAATCTCTGGTCCCCCGAGCCACTTCGAATGGAAGTTTTGTATCGCTTGGCGCAGCAGTATGGTGTCTCGGCAAAAGCCATCCAAGAAATAGTTACCTTGACTGAAACAGGCGTCGAATCTGGAGCTCGATTCCAATCGAGCATTTGCACGGTCACTCGCGAGAAACAACGCTTGATTTGGATACCAAAAAATCCGAATGCATGAGTCAATCGTCCACGGCAATCGATACTGTAGCCGCTAAAAAAGAATTGTCCCTGAGGATATTTCTGATCCTCGCAGCGTTGTTCATCGCCAGCTTAGTTGCTTGTAACTTGATTTTCCGCAAATTCTTCCACTGGACTCCCATTTCGGGCTTGACCTTCGAACAAAGCGTTGGCCTTTTACCCTATCCCGTCACCTTCCTCGTTACCGATCTCATCTCTGAGTGCTTTGGCAAGAAAAAAGCGAATTGGGTGGTGATCTCCGGTCTAATCGCAAGTGCTTTCACCTTGGTCATCATCACCCTGGGCCAATCCATTCCTGCTGCGGATTGGTCACCGGTAAGTGACACCGAATTCAACCACGTTTTTGGTTCGACCATTGTAGCGGTGAGTGCCTCGATGACCGCCTACTTGTTGGCACAGTTCCTCGACGTCCGCCTCTTTCACTTTTGGAAAAAACGAACCCACGGAAAAAAACTCTGGTTGCGTAACAACCTCAGCACAATTCCGTCCCAATTCATCGATACGTTCGCCGTCCTCTTTCTAATGTGCGCAGCAGGCCAAATCCAATGGGAGTTGTTCGGAACCCTGCTCCTCAATGGTGTCATCTTCAAATTCATTGTTGCCTTGATCGACACACCCTTGGTCTACCTTGGGAGTTGGCTAATCCGCCGGCCATTCGGACTGAAACTCGGTGAAGAAATCCATTTCTGAACCTTTTCTGTCAGCGAGTGAATTAGAATAACGAACGTTTGCAGGGTGCACGGCAATTCCCGGTTCACTAAGTTTTATATTCGCGGTGCAATGAATTTGATCAACCGCTTTCCACGTCTATTGACCTTTGCCTTTGGGTTTTGCCTGTTGGCCTCAGCGTCAACGGCACTTCAGGCTCAAATCCTCGATCCTGTGGCCTGGTCATTCTCCGTTCATGAAACGGAGCAGTCCAATCAAGTCAATCTGGTTTTTCACGCTGATGTGGAGCCTTGCTGGCACATTTACAGTCAATTCTTGGAGGACCCGAATGGGCCCCTTCCAACCTTTTTCGAACTGGAACTTCCCGACGGAGTGGAAGCCATCGGAGCCGTAGAAGAATGCCAACCCATTGTGGAATACGACCCCAACTTCATGATGGATTTGAAGTTTTTTGAAGAAGAAGTGAATTGGGTTCAAACGATTCAAATCAATGGAGATGTCACTGAATCGGTGAAAGGTTACCTCAGTTTCATGGTCTGTGATGAGTCGCGGTGCTTGCCGCCCGAAGACATTGATTTCGAATTCAATCTCATCGAAAATCCGGCGCCAGCGCTCGAAAATCGTTGCCCCCCCTCCAAACATCTGTGCCATGGAGATGATGGATTAGACATGGCCAAACCAGCTGGCATTTTAGAACCGGTCACGTGGAACACTTCCATTTACAAAACGGATAAAACAGACGAATACGAACTGATTTTTCATGCATCCGTTGAGCCTTGCTGGCACGTTTACAGTCAGTTCATCGAAGGATTCGACGGCCCAATGGCCACAGCCTTTGGAGTGGAATGGTCAGAGGGAATGGAGCCCATGGGAGATGTTCAAGAATGCGATCCGATTGTCAAATTTGATCCGCAGTTCAACATGGATGTCCCATATTTTGAGGAGGAAGTGTTCTTTGTTCAGCGCTTCCGTGCTGCTGAGAATGCGGAATCCACCTTGGCAGGTTTTATCACTTACATGGCTTGCGACGAAGAGCGCTGTGTGTTCCCTCCTGATTTGAACTTCAAAGTGAGCCTCGCGGACTGGAGCCATGCACTCGAAAGCAACGATCGACCCGATTCCTGTCCTCACCTACAGGGTTTGTGCGGAGGAACACATTCGTCGGATTCTTCGGAAAACAGTGAAGAAGAAGGATTGCTCGGAGTCTTCCTGTTGGGCATGTTGCTTGGATTTGCTGCGTTGTTGACACCATGCGTATTCCCCATGATTCCGATGACTGTGAGCTTTTTTACGAAGCAATCAAAAACACGTTCTGAAGGCATTCGCAATGCTCTGATTTACGGATTCTTCATCATCTTCATATACACCGGACTCGGATTGTTGCTCACCGCAGTTTTTGGAGTGGACATCCTCAACGTGATTTCTACGGATCCATTTTTCAATGTCTTCCTCTTCCTATTGCTTCTGGTATTTGGAGCGAGTTTCCTCGGTGCATTTGAAATTCAACTGCCCACTAGCTGGGCAAATAAAACCGACGAAGCAGCGGACAAAGGGGGGTTACTTGGTATCTTCTTTATGGCGGCTACCTTGGCAATTGTCTCCTTTTCCTGCACCGGACCATTGATCGGCAGTGCATTGGCAGGAGCGGCAACCGGTTCATATGCTGCGCCCACAGCAGTCATGTTTGGGTTCTCATTGGCGCTCGCTCTGCCGTTTATGCTGTTCTCCGCGTTTCCAGGATGGTTGAATTCATTGCCTCAATCTGGCGGTTGGCTGAATTCCGTAAAAGTCGTCTTGGGGCTGTTGGAAGTAGGATTCGCTTTTAAGTTTTTATCCAACGCAGATCTGGTGCTTCAATTGGGTCTATTGCAGCGGGAACTGTTCATCGCCATCTGGGTAGCCATTGTATTGTGCATTGCATTTTACTTGTTCGGTTGGATTCTTTTCCCGCACGATTCGAAGACCGAGCGCATCGGCGTTTTCCGCTTTTCAATGGGTATGATGTTTCTGACGCTTGGAATCTACCTCATACCTGGAATGTGGGGCGCACCCGTCAAGCTAATCAGCGGATTCCCACCTCCCATGTTTTACAGCGAATGGAGCCAAGGCGGCACCGGTGGTGAAGGCCACTCCAATGGCCATGTCGAAGCACGATTCACCGATTATGAGGAAGGGATGGCCGCTGCCATTGCAGAAGGCAAGCCTTTGGCGCTAGATTTCACCGGATGGGCCTGTGTGAATTGTCGTAAAATGGAAGAGCAAGTCTGGTCTGACGCAGCAGTCGCTGACATGCTTGTAAACGATGTGGTTCTGGTATCGCTCTACGTGGATGAACGAAAAGCACTTCCGGAATCCGAGCAGGGCGAGGAGACATACGGTGGAAAGGCGTTTAAAGTCAAGACGGTCGGCAACAAGTGGTCCTATCTACAAGCCTCTCGCTTCAACACAAATTCTCAACCCTTTTACGTGCTGCTCGACCACGACGGCCAGCCAATTTCTGAGGGGGTGGGCTATGATCCGGATCCCGCGAAGTTTATTGACTTCCTGAAGCAGGGCATTGAGAAGTTCCAGGAATAAGCAGTAAAATTGACCTGTACACCTGCAAACCACTGCTCAAACATTCGACTTCAAATCGCACCTTCGCACCATGAATAACAAGGCACGTATCTCTGAGCATTTTGAACAGGCCGCCCAACTCTTGGAGCAGCTTCTTTCTGATGCCAACTTCATGGACTCTGTCGAAACGGGAGGCAATGCATTGGCATCTTCCATCGCTCGAGGCGGAAAAATCATCTCTTGCGGCAATGGTGGTTCAATGAGTGACGCCATGCACTTTGCCGAAGAACTCAGTGGACGCTACCGAGAACATCGACCGGGAATTGCAGCGATTTCGTGCAGCGATCCCTCCCACATCACGTGCGTCGGAAATGACTACGGATTTGAATTCATTTTTTCGCGATTCGTAGAAGCAGTCGGACAGAAAGAAGATGCTCTGTTGGCCATTTCCACCAGTGGAAATAGCGCCAACGTAATCGAGGCGGCCAAGGCTGCCAAAACGAAAGGCATGACCGTGATTGGCCTGACAGGAAGAGGCGGCGGAGAACTGAAAGACTTGTGTGACGTTGTCATTGATGTGCCCTGGAAAGGTTTCGCAGATCGCGTTCAAGAAATACACATCAAGGTCATCCATGCTTGGATTGATTTGATTGAGCGTCAGCAGTAAGGAAGCCTTTCATGTTGTCATCAACGCATGGAGTCGGAATTTCCGGCTCAAATGCGCGTTTGGTATCGGTGCAAGTCCACCGTACGAAAGGCGCGCGCATTCATACTTCTGGTCTTTCATGGACTGCCCTCCAACATTCACTCGCTCGGATTTACGCCACTTTTGAATCCTGCGGTTGGCCGCGTCCCACCGGAGCAATCACATTGCATGTCGGGCCCGAAATGCAACACACCAACACGGCTCACTTAGACCTTCCGATCGCCATCTCCCTCCTATGCAGCATGGGGGAAATACCCAACGGCTGCTGTCGTGACGGACTTTTTATAGGCGAACTCGCATTGGATGGTTCTATATCGTTGACCACTCAAACACACCCGCTAAACGTACCAATCGCACTGCCGCAGCAACTGACGATCTATACTCCTCATTCACTGGATGCGATTTGGACGGATGACACAACTTCTGATGCTGTCAATTTGCAGGCCAACCATTTGATTCCATTGGTCGAGAATTTGAATGGCCAAAGACGACTCCCCGTGTTTCATTCTAAAAACGCATGGAACCAAAGGCTGCGAATGCAACTCCCGAAATCGTCAGAATTTGAGTCCATTCGACTATCCTCCCGGCAGAGGTTGGCACTCGTTGTAGCCGCTGCTGGAACTCATCACACCCTTATCATAGGGTCGCCCGGGACGGGAAAGTCGATGATGGCACGTTGCATTCACGAACTGCTGCCGGCAGTTGGAGAAGCAGAAGCCAAACAAATCAGACGCTGGGGCAATTCGCGAAGAGAATCGCGAGGCCTCTCAGAGGTGCCACCTTTCAGAACACCACATTCGCAAACGTCCGCAGCTGGACTCCTCGGGACATGCAACAAGCATGGAGTCGTCGCTGGTGAATGCAGTTTGGCCAATGGCGGGGTGCTTGCCTTGGATGAGTTTCCTGAATTCAATCGAAGCTGCATCGAGAGTTTACGCTCCCCCATGGAGCGTCAAATCATCACAATTGGTCGTACCGATGGAACCGTTGAGTTACCGTTTCGAGCTTTGGTTGTCGCCACAGCGAATCCTTGTCCGTGCGGTTTCTTCCAAGACCGACAACGCAAGTGTTCATGCGGCAGAGGTGCCATCAACCGATACTTACGGCGCATCACTGGGCCCATCAGTTCCCGTTTTCATATCCACCTTGAAACCAACCTGAGGGAACCAGCGCGAAATGAAAAACCTGTATCTGATTTACCTTGGTTATTCTCCTTAAGTTCAGCAAAGACCGCGGTCCAACACGTCCAAGGATTGCTCAAATCGAGCTCTTCTATTGAAATAAAATGGACCCCGGAGAGCATGCAAGCACTGAATCAATACGCGCTACTGCACCACTGCTCTGATCGCAAAATTCAGTCAATCCAAAGCATTGCAAGGACCCACGCCCTGCTCGTCAAGCACAACAACACGCCCCCAATGTCAACAATCAAAATTGACCTCGATGACGTGACATTCGCCTGCCAATTGCAGATATTTGACCGAACAAACTGGTGGGAAATTGGTCGAACTTCAACCTGGCGAACCTTTCCTGCTGATGAATCGAACGATCTCGAACCATGAATGCTCCCTCTTCCGGTCTGGTACTCTCTTGCAGAAACTTCACCCCTCAACTTCATAAATCCTGCTGGTTAGCACCCAATGCAACCGTCATCGGTCAGGTGACGATGGCCGAGGGAAGTTCTTGCTGGTTCAATGCCGTTGTTCGAGGAGACGTTTCTGCAATTTCCATTGGAAAACGCGTGAATATTCAAGACGGGGCGGTCATTCACGGCACACTCGATAAAAGTGAAACCGTAATCGAAGATGATGCGAGCATCGGCCACAATGCCATTGTGCATGGAGCCCATATCCAGTCACATGCGCTGATTGGGATGGGGGCCATTGTCATGGATGGTGCAGTCGTCGGTGCCGGGGCAGTTGTTGCAGCCGGAGCCGTTGTTTTGGAAAATACGCACATTCCAAAAGGAACACTCTGGGCTGGTGTGCCGGCCCGGGAGCGAGGAAAAGTAAGTGACAGCTTAAAGCAATCATTGGCGGATACCTCAAACCGCTACGTCACGTACTCCCAATGGTTCAAATAGTGAATTAAATCCGTATCGACCTGGTCTATTATTCACTCAATGTTCGTTCTTCCAGCGTGATTGGCGCTCCGAAAAATCGTTCTGCACCGCGTTGAAACGATTGGGTCAAGTCAGATACAATGAAACGTCGTAGTGAGCCATTGACCGTGGAATTATCGGCGATATCAGATGCAAAGTCCAGATTCAAGCAGTCGATCGCATCCGCAACGACTTCCGCACTATCGACAATCTTCACGCCTGGTGGAAGTGCCCGTAGAATCTGTTCCGAAATCAATGGATAATGCGTGCAACCCAACACCAGCGCGTTGATTCCTTCGTAAAAATCATCGGTGAGGTAAGCCTCTATCAGAGCAGAGGAAACCTTTCCCTCGTGGAATCCCTCTTCGATGGCTGATGCAAGTAAGGGAGTCACTTTGGCCTTTACCATGCACCCCTTTTCTGATAGCAACCGCTGATACCATCCCGATTCAATGGTCGCTCTCGTGCCAATCACACCCACCAAATCTCCCTGAAACTGACGAGATATTGACTCAACCACCGGATGTATAACGTCAATGACGGGCACAGAACGACCGGCTACCAATCGTACTTCGTCCAATGCATTGCTCGACGCTGAATTGCATGCCACAACAATCGCAGCACAATCCATCGCCACAAGTTCCTTCGTGATTCTCGTAGCATAACGTCGAATCAATTCGGGACTTTTCTCTCCGTACGGCAAGTGTGCGGTGTCGCCAAAATAGATCAAAGGATGATTCGGAAACCGCTGAGAGATCGCTCTCGCGACCGTTAATCCTCCGATTCCAGAATCAAAAACGCCAATCGGTCGCATTGCCTGTGGCATGCGGAACGATTTACATGCTCAGTTTTGCGCGCACCAAACCACCAACATCTTCTCCGCCCGTATACACTGTTGCTCCCGAGCTCGTATCAAATATATACGTGAACCCATTCTCTGATCCAACCTCATTGATTGCCTCCTGAACACGTTCAATCATGGGCATCAATAGTTGTTGCTCCAGCTGGGCCAATTCGTTCTGGACCGTAGCGCCAAATTCTTGCATTCCCTGGTCCAATGACTGCAATTCACGCTCCTTCTGCTGACGGATTGCATCCGGCCAGGTCTCGCCTTTGGCTTGGTACTCTGCAAACTTTGTCTGAAGATCCTGCTGCATCCGGCCGATCTCTGCCTCGTATTCAGCTGCTCGCGCCTCAATCGTTGTTTGCGCGTCTGCTCGCTCTGGCATGCTCAACAAAATTTCTTGCGAATCAATGTGTCCAAATTTTTGAGCGAATCCCGTGACTGAAATTGCGGCTACCATGCCGATAACCATTAATACTTGCTTCATATTGTCTTTGATTTTATGCTTGATTTTTGTGCCGTCGACTCGACGGTCCTCTTTTAATTTTTGTTTTTGCTGTTCACCGTGTTGCCCCCGCGCATGCCACTAGCAGCTCCGCGCATTCGATCTGTCGCGGTGTTTTTCCCCTTGTCCATGGCGTCTTTTGCTCGGTCCTGTATCGACTTACCTTCCTCACCCTCCTTGGTCTCTGGCTCGAGGGTCTCTCCCGGCACGTAGCCCAATTTCTTGATCAATCGATCCGAGATGTCATACTTGGGATTGGTGTACAGCATATTGCTTTGGTTGCTTTTGTCAAAAACAACCATGTAACCGCTGCCACTTGCAATGTCCTTGAGCTCTTCAAAAACTTGATCCTGAACAGGTTGAATAAGTTCTTGACGCTTTTGGAACAACTCCCCATCCACACCAAATTTCAACTTCTGAAGTTCACGAGCCTCGAGGCGTTTCGTGCTGATTTCTTCTTCTCGCTTCGCACGCATTTCAGCTGTCAAAAGAACGCGCTCGGCACGGTAAGCCAACTCGAGTCGCTCAATGGATTGCATCTTCGTCTCTATTTCCACCTGCCAATCAATGGCCATTTGATTTAGCTCTGTTTGCGCGTCCGCATATTCTTGGATGTGCAGCAAGACATAATCGGTATCGACATAAGCGAATTTCTGTGCACTTACCGCACTTAAACCAGCAAATAGTGCCAAGGTGGCAATCAGCGTATTTTTCATCAGATTCATTTCGATTGTACGTTAGAGTTCCCCGGTATTCATTCCAATACTGAAGTGGAATTGACCCCGTGACATGTTTGGCTGCGTTGGAATATCGTCCAAACGCCAGCCGTAATCCAACCCTAGGAGCCCAAACATAGGGAGGAAGATTCTCATCCCCACACCAGCCGATCTATAAACTTCGAACGGATTGAATTCTCGAGCATCAGCCCACGTTTTTCCCGCATCCAAAAAAGCGAGCATATAAATCGTGGCGCTTGGATTCGTGGATAGAGGATAACGCAATTCGGCACCATACTTTGCAATGACCGGAGCTCCAGTATTTTGATCAGGCATGGTCAAGGACAAGTCATCGAAGCCACGTAAGTTCACGATTTCTCTTCCATCTAAGACGTAGCCGCTGAGGAAAACACCGCCGAGGTAGAAGCGTTCAAATGGCGACAATCCTACTGCTCGGTTGTATTGTCCAATGAGTCCAATTCCGGCGTGGGTGCGCAAGACCAGTGTTCGAGGATTTTCGCCTGCCGACTGAGTCAATGGCGTGTACCACTCTGCCTTGACTTTCCACTTGTGGTATTCAACCCATCGGAACCGATCTTGATCGGAGAGATCTTCGTAATACGCGTCGTCTTCGCCTCTGAGTGCACTGTACGGCGGAGTTGCTTTCACTGAAAGAGAAATGTTCGAACCCCATACCGGATATATCGGATCCGAAACCGAGTTTCGAGCCAACGTAAAGTTGGCTGCCAAATTATTGGCAGTACCATCGGAAAAGCTGAAGAACACACCATAGTCATTCAACTGAAAGTGCTGATAGCTCAGCGCCACATTCATGGTAAACCAATCATCAGGCTTCTTCCATCGTTGTCCAAAACCTACCTGAACTCCCGTAATCTGCAGCGACTGTCGCAGGTCGTTGAATTCCCCGTCCACTCGTTTTGGCTGACCGTTTGATTGGACCGAACGCCAAACGTTAAAACTCAATGCATTGGGTTTTTTACCACCCAACCACGGCTCCATGAAACTGAAATTATAGCTCTGGAAAAAGAGACCGTTCGATTGTGCTCTCAGAGATACACGCTGTCCGTCACCGGTTGGAATGGGTTTCCATGCCCCTTTCTTAAACATATTTCTTGCGCTGAAGTTCGTGAAGCTCACCCCCAAGGTTCCCACAACACGGCCGCCGCCCCATCCTCCAGAAAGTTCGATTTGGTCCGACGGTTTTTCTTCAACAGCATACTCGATATCAACGGTACCATCTTCAGGATGCTGAATCGGGTTGATGCCGAATGCTTCCTGGTTGAAATAATTCAGTTGTGCCAATTCACGTTGCGTACGAATGATGTCTGTTCGTGAAAACAAATCTCCCGGACGCGTTCGAATTTCCCGGTAAATGACATGATCATTGGTCTTCGTATTTCCCTTGACAAGGATTCTTCCGATGCGGAATTGTTTGCCCTCCATCATCCGCACCTCAATGTCGATGGTGTCATTTTCGATGCGCGTTTCCATGGGCATGGCCTGAAAGGTGAGGTACCCATCGTCCTGGTACAAGGAACTCAAATCCAACCCCTTTGGATCCATAAAAACCCGCGTTTCGAGTCGTTCCAGGCTATACGTATCGCCACGACGGATCCCCAAAATAGAATCCAACTGGGTACTTCGGTATTTCGAATTTCCCGAAAACGAAACATCTCCAAAGTAAAATTGATTGCCTTCGTTGATGTTGAATGCAATCCCCACGTTGCCATCCTCTAGACGGTAAATTGAGTCTGAGATCACACGGGCATTACGGTAACCATCAGAATTGTATAGTGCGGATATACTGGATTTAGCCAATTCCACATTGGCCTCGACGAACTTGCTCGACTTGAAGAATCTGTACCACTTCTTACTCTTCAAGTCCTTCATGGCACGAAGGACTTTCTTTTCATCCAAATGCGAAGTACCCGATAAAACAATCTCACCCACCTTGACTTTGGTGCCCTTGTCAATGGCGATATTCAAACGTGCGCCGTTCTCGAAAGCGGTGTCCTTTGCTTGCGCAATATCTATCCTCGCGTCCCAAAAACCCTTGTCGTAGTAGTAGTCATCAAGGCGCTTTTTTGCTGTTTTGACAACACTTTGATTGACGACCCGCCCGGTCAAAAGTTCGATT
>CBFIEJ010000002.1:0-103507 GCA_965661575.1 uncultured Flavobacteriales bacterium
TCTCTGCCGGTGCTGACGTTGTCTGCGGATGTATGGATGACTTCGCTTGTAACTACGACCCAGAGGCTACAACTGAAAACGGAACGTGTGAGTACGTGACGTGTGCAGGTTGTACTGATGCTGAGGCTTGTGACTACGATCCAGAAGCGACCATTGAAGACGGATCATGCTGCTACGGCACTTGCGTGACTGTAACAATGAACGATAGCTTTGGTGACGGATGGACAGGTTGCGACATCGTCGTTACTGACCTTGAAGGCAACGAAGTGATCAACACCACGTTGACTACGGACAACAGTGATGGTTCATTCTTGCAAGAGGTTTACTGCATGGAAGCAGGATGTTACATCTTGACAACGGGTGACGATACGTTCAACTTTGAGCCATCTTGGTCTATTGCCGGCTTGTTCGGTGGTGTGGTCACAGGTGGTGAGAACTTCGGTCCTGCTTACATCAGTGTAGGTGGTAACAACTGTATCGAAGGTTGTGACATTGCTTGCGCTTGCAACTATGACCCAGCTGCGAACATCACAGTACTCGATGAGTGTGTGTTTGATGATTGCACAGGTTGTACTTATGCTGATGCAAACAACTACGATCCAGCTGCTGGAAACGATGACGGTTCATGTGTGTTTGATCTTTCAAACCCATGCCCAGCTGACATCAACCAGGATGGTTCTGTAACCACAGCTGACTTGCTTGAATTCTTGGGAGCATTCGGAACAGTTTGCGAATAATCCTTTAGACTGATATGGAAAAGGGCCTGACATGTGTCAGGCCCTTTTTTTATGCCTCTAATTCTGATGTATCTTTTACTTCTATATGTTGTATCGTCGACCGATTATAAGCCCGCCGTTTCTTGGGTTTGACTTGAAGATCATTTTGACCGCAGGGCTTCTTCTTTATTTTCAAGCCACTGTCGCCCAGTTGATAGAGGATGACGCGATCATGGGTGTGTTAACGGACCACACTGGCGGCTACCTTGGAACTGGGGTGAGCTTTGCAGATTTCAATGGTGATGGAAAGGATGATTTGAGTTTTGGTCACCATGAAGGTGACTTGCGTTTTTATGTTTCCACGGATGAGGGGTTCGAAGAACTCGACTTGGGTTTGACCACGCCCGAAGTGCAATCAAAGGGTTTGCTCTGGGCAGACATTGATAACGATGGTGATCAGGATTTGTTTGTGGCTTTTCGTTTAGCACCGAATAAATTATGGATCAATGAAGGCGATATGAGTATGGTCGATGTCAGTGAGACATGTGGTATTGCTCAGGATAATCGGAGAAGTTTTGGGCCGGCCTTTGGAGATTTTGATCGGGATGGACAGATTGATCTATTTGTTTCCAACTATGGTTACGGAGTTGACATTCCTCAAGGGAATGAGCTCTATCGGAATCTCGGAGATGGAACGTTTGAAGAGGTCTCAGATGAACTGGGGATGGGCGGCGCAAATTTGCAATCGTTTCAAGCTCAGTGGGTGGACGTGGATCGAGACGGTTGGTTGGATTTGAATGTGATTCGAGATCGCTTTATCTATCCGAATTTATTCTATATGAATAACGGGTCATCAGGTGAGGTAACCTTTACAGAGTCAGCTGAATCCATGGGATTGGATGTGGCCATCAATTGCATGTCCACCTGTGCCCATGACTATGATCGAGATGGAGATATCGATTTTTTCTTATCCGGTGGCTTGGAGGGCAACGTGATGCTTGAGAATGATGGTCAAGGGAATTTTACTGACGTTACGACCGAGTTGTTGGCGATGTATGAGGTTTGTTGGGCAGGCCAATGGCTTGATGTGGACTCAGATGGATGGGAAGAGTTGCACGTCGCTACGAGTGTGGCTACTTACATCGACTACCCCGGTATTTTGTACGAATTCAACGAAGAGCCAGATGTGCTGTTTTCGAACAATGAAGGTGCCATGGAGGAATCTGGGGCGCTTTTTCAAAGCGTCACCTCGCTGGGATATTCCACAGCGATTGGTGATTACAATGGTGATGGTTTCATGGATTTAGTCTCGCATCACATTGGCTTTGCACCCGAATTTCGGATGAGTATTCCAAATGAAAACAGTTGGATCAAAATTCAACTCGAAGGCACCGCGAGCAATCGCGATGCAATCGGATCCAAAATCGAATTGTATGAAGGCAATGATTATTGGTATCGCGAGACTTATTGTGGAGAGGGATATTTGTCTCAAAACTCGCGTTGGGAGCATTTTGGTTTAGGGGGTGCGAGCGCCCTGGATTCGGTGGTAGTACATTGGCCCAATGGGTTAATCGAAACATGGTATGATGTGGGAGTCAACGACAATCTTAATTTGGTGGAGGGCTCAGTAATTTGTCAAGGTGTTTGTCCGGGGTGCACGTATCCTGATGCGTGTAATTATGATCCTGAGGCTAACACGGACGATGGAACATGTGATTTTTCATGTTTCTTCAACTCAGTCATTTGTGGGGAGGGGGCTGTTTGGAACGAAAACACCGCTCAATGCGAAGTCTCGTGTGTTGGAGATCTCGACAACGACGGCTCGATTGCTGTAGAGGATCTTTTAATTCTACTGAGTGTATTTGCCACAGTATGTCCTTGATTTAGATGGTAGAAGCCTTGGATATCATGATGTCCTGAACTATTTTTAGTAAACCTGCGTGAATTGAAATCCGACTGATTGTCAGGACTTCAATTTTGAACATGCGCCCAATTATTCGGTTTCGTCAAGCAATTTTTTCCGGCTTCATTCGTAGGCTGGTTCTGCTCGGTGCAATGTTTGGTGCAGTGTTCGGTCTTCTGGGTCAAACAAACTTTTCAGATGTCAGCAATCAACTCAGCATACTCAGCGACCATACTGGGGGGTATTTGGGCGCGGGATTGAGCGTTGCTGATTTCAACGGTGATGGAATCGATGATTTGAGCTTAGCACATCACGATGGCTATTTAAAGTTCTACTTGGGCAATGGTGATGGTTTTGAGAATTATCTACTCAACCTTTCTGATTATCCTCACGAAGCAAAATCAATTACGTGGGTGGACGTCGATAACGATGGTGATCAGGATTTATTCATCACCTACCGCCTGCAGCCAAATCGCATGTACTTGAATCAAGGTGATTTGTTCATGCAAGATGTCAGCGAAACATGCGGGATTCTGGTGGAGGATCGCAGGAGCTATGGCGCAAGCTTTGGTGATTACGACAATGATGGGCTTGTGGATTTATTTGTAGCCAATTATGTCAGTGGATCGGATACGCCGTTCAATGAGCTCTATCACAATGTTGGCAACGGACAGTTTGAAGAAGTCACGTTTGAGTTGGGAATGGGACAGGCCCTGCAGCAAAGTTTCCAAGGCCATTGGGTGGATTTCAACGGGGACGGCCTGCTCGATCTCCATCTGATTCGGGATCGATTGTGCTTTGATAACTACTATTACGAACAGCAGTCAGATGGGACTTTTCTGAATACGGCTCATGATCGTGGCTTGGATCTTATGGTGAATGCAATGTGCACGTCATCCGCTGATTTTGATCGAGACAATGACCAAGATTTGTACATCGCTGCTGGCCTGTTCGAAGGCAATTCACTACTGGTCAATGAAGGAGGTGATTTTGAACCTTATGAAACGGTTACAGGAGATAGTGTTGCTGTGCATCTTACTTCGTGGGCTTCCACCTGGTTTGATCCAGACAATGACGGTTGGGAAGATTTACACGTTTGTACTGGATTCAGTGTTTACACCAATTATCCGGGCATATTCAATCAATATCCTGACGTGCCAGATCAGTTTTTTTGGAATCAGGAAGGGGCATTTGAGGAGGATGATTCAGGGATGTTTGACCCCAATGTCCTGTCTTTCTCCTCTGCGTCTTCGGATTACAACTCAGACGGTTTTCCGGATCTATTTTCCAATTCGGTGGGCGAATTTGTTCAGGTGCTCAAGTCAGAGCCTAATGGGAACCGCTGGTTGAAGGTGCACCTCGAGGGAACACAGAGCAATCGTGATGGCATTGGCGCCCGCATTAGGGTTTATCGAGACGGATTGCTTGGAAGCCGAATGACACATTGCGGGGAGAACTTCCTGTCCCAGAGCAGTCGGTGGGAACATTTCGGATTGGGGTTGAGTACCGCCGTGGATTCGTTGGTCATTGATTGGCCGTCTGGTATCTCCGACCGGTATTACGATCTCGGTCCCAATCAATCCATCATGGCAGTGGAAGGTGAGACCGCAGGTGATACACCGCCTTGTTCGGGTCCTGTTTGTTTCGGATGCACTTACCAGATCGCCTGCAATTTCGATTCCAATGCAAATGAAGATGATGGTAGTTGTGATTTTGCGTGTTGGACAGACGCCGAGGCGTGCGGTGAAGGAACATTCTGGGATGAGTCCTCGCAAACGTGTGCCTTGATCCCCTCAGATTGCCCTACCGATTTAAATGATGATGGTATGACGAGTGTTCTCGATTTATTGCTTTTTCTTATTGCGTTTGATAGTCAATGTCCCGAATGATCAAGTTTAATGAATATCGAATTTGGTCTAAGACCATGATGTTTTTTGCAATGTTCGTCATGCACTTTACGTCATTCTCGCAAATGACAGATGTGAGCAACTTCATTGGTTTGGAAACGGATCACACGGATGGTTTTTTAGGAGCTGGTGTGAGCTTTGCTGACTTCAATGGCGATCACATTGACGATTTGAGTTTTGCTCATCACTCCGGTGATCTTCGGTTTTACGCGGGTACGGGAGAGGAGACCGGATTCGTTGAAGTGGATTTAGACCTACCTGATTACCCCTTTGAGGCCAAAATGATTTTGTGGGCCGATATTGACAATGATGGGGATCAAGACCTTTTCATGACGTACCGATTGGCGCCCAATCGATTGTTTCGCAATGATGGTGGTCAATTTGTGAATGTGAGTGCGACATGCGGAATCGACCAAGGTGCGCGCAAGAGTTACGGTGCTTGTTTTGGCGATTATGACAAAGACGGGTACCTGGATTTGTTCATAGCCAATTACACATCTTCTTTTGACGAGTACGCCTTCAACGAACTCTATTTGAACCAGGGAGATGGGACCTTTGAAGACGTAACAATGGCTTCGGGAATGTATGAAGTGACAGGAATTCAATCTTTCCAGGGCCAGTGGGTGGACTTCAATCAAGATGGTTTGTTGGACCTTCATGTGGTGAGGGACCGTACTATTTATGCCAATCATTTTTTCGAACAGCAGCCGGCAGGTGCTGTCACTCCATTCGTTGAAAAGGCCAACGAGGTAGGGTTGAATGCTTCCATCAATTGCATGTCGACGACCATTGCAGATTACGACGGTGATTTGGATATGGACGTTTACATCACGGCATTTCCTGGGGATCAGAATTGGTTGTTGGTCAACAATGATTACTCATTTTCACCGGTGAATGAAGACAGCGGTGAGACGCCCATGGACAATTTACAAGTGGATGCCATTTGTTGGGCCGGAAATTGGCTGGATGTCGACAACAATGGATTTGAGGATTTGCATGTGGCAAATGGTTACAGCGAATACACAAATTATCCCGCGATATTGGATGTTTACGATGAACCAGATAAACTATTTCTCAGCGATAACGGTGCGTTTACAGAGTCAGAAGACAACTTATTTCAGAACGTAAATACCTTGTCTTTTAGCACAGCAGTGGGCGATTATAATCGAGATGGATTTCCGGATTTGGTGTCCAATTGTGTTGGAGACTATGCCCAGATTTTGCGTGCGGAACCGAACGAGAACCATTGGATGAAATTTTGGTTGGAAGGGGGGATTAGCAACCGGGATGCGATTGGCGCAACGATTGAAATTTGGGTTGATGGAATCTCGCAAAGTCGAATGCTGTTTGCGGGTGAAAACTACCTGGGTCAAAACAGCCATTGGGAGCACTTCGGCATTGGCGATATGACTTCAGTGGATTCTGTGGTCGTGAATTGGCCCATTGGGGCACAGTCTGTTTACGAGGGTTTGGAGGTGGACGAACATTGGTTGCTGGTGCAAGATGAAGAGCCTATGAATCTCTGGACGTCCGATAATGTTTGTGAAGACGAGTGTTATGGCTGCACCTATGCAGAGGCCTGTAATTTCAATCCCGAAGCCAATATTGAAGACGGAACATGCAGTTTCTCATGTTGGTCCAATGCCAATGCTTGCGGTCTCGGTACCGTCTGGAATGAAGATTCGGCTACTTGCGTCCCAGATCCTGATCCCTGTGTGGGTGACTTGAATTACGACAATACCATTACGGTGTCAGATTTGCTGATTTTGCTCAATGTGATGTTCGGTGATTGTCAGGAATGAGCTGAAGTCATTTGCCCTATCGAATGGAAGGTAGGTGCTGATCGAGCATCACCAGTGCCGCAGCAAATGTGGCAGCTCCCAGCTCCAATTCTCGCTTGTGAACATTTTCGAACACATCCTGGCTGCTGTGATGGAAATCGAAGTACCGCTGCCCATCCGGGCTCAATCCCAACATTGTAGGTCGTGGTGTCAGGGTTTTCAAAGGCGAGATGTCGACCCCAGCGCCTCCACGCCGAAATAAGTGCACGTTGTAAGGCGCAAAGAGATCCTCCCAACTGCGTACGATTGCAGTTGCGGAATCACTCGCATCGATTCTGAATCCGCGAGGGACGAAACCACCGGCATCGGATTCCATGGCAGCAACATGCACCAACTCAGATTGCTCATTTTCAATTCCCGCTTGCCGCGCATATTCTTTTCCACCACGATTTCCATTTTCCTCATTGATGAACAGTACAAAGCGCAGGGTGCGTCTTGGCTGGTACCCAATGGCCTTCAGAATCCGGAGGGTTTCGAGGGTATGCACAACCCCCGCACCATCGTCGTGTGCCCCTTCGCCAATGTCCCACGAATCCAAGTGTCCACCGATGGTGATGACTTCATTCGGCAGTACGGTCCCCGTCCATTCTCCAATGACGTTGCCTTGTTCCACATCATCGAATGCTTCGCAATTCATTTGCAATGAAACCTCCAAGTCGGGATGTGATTGAAGTTCACGGCTCAATAAGGTCGCGTCTACGGTTGATATGGCCGCTGCTGGAATGCGGTCCACGGCGTCGTTATACCGCAACGCTCCGGTGTGGGGAAGGGTGTCCAAAGCGTGGGTCATGGAACGAACAAGGGCGCCAACGGCGCCGGCTTTCGCTGCGGCACTCGCCCCATTTCCGCGTTGATCAACAGCACCGCCATAAGCTGCACCGGTATTGATCAAAACAGGATCCATCGGTCGGTTGAATAAGACAATGCGTCCCTCGATGTCTGATTTTGGCAAGGTGTCGAGCGCATCGACATTCTTGACCATGATGACCTTGCCGCGGATGGTCTGATTGTTTGGAGTGCCAATGGAGCCGCCGAGTGCTGTGACATGCAAAGGGAGTTCTCTTTGCCCAATGTATGCCGTCGAGCGTGCGATATCTCCTCGCGTCCAGCTGGGCACCACAACAGGCATGATCCATGTCCGGTCTGCGCCATACGCGTTCATCACCGATTGTCCCCACTCCATGGCATTCGCGGCGCTTTGGGATCCGCTCAAACGATGTCCAATGTCCTTGGTAAGGATGCGTAGATTGGAATAAGCTTCACCGTTGGTGAGGGCCTCGTCGTAAATCGAACGCAAGAGCAGACTGTCGTTGTCTGATTGTGCCGTTGAAATAGCCGCGCAGGACAAAGAGACAATGAGAAGGAATGAGATTCGAAGCATGGTGGGAAATTACGGGAATATTTGCCGCAGTGGAAGGATTGAATGGGGCATGCCACTCGATTTTTCACGATTACCTTTGGCAAGCAAATAGAACACCACCATGAGGCACAATCTATCTGAGGTTACAGAACTGATGCGCGATCGACGCAGCATTTCGCCTGAACGCTTTTCATCTCGGAAAGTTCACAAGGAAGTCGTTGAGTTGATGTTGAGCAATGCAACGTGGGCGCCTACACATGGCATGACCCAGCCTTGGCGTTTTGCGGCGTATGTAGGAGACGGTATGAAGTCCATCGGGCCGAAGCTGGCAGAGTGGTATCGGATAGCTGCGGGCGAAGCTGCTACGGAAGGGAAAGTTGAAAAGCTCAAAGCCCGCGGGGAGCGTGTATCGGCAATGGTTATTGTGGGTGTCAAGCCCGATCCGAACGGGCGAATTGACATTCGCGACGAGCGCTACGCCGTAGCATGTGCAATGCAAAACATGTACCTAACATGCACTGCGCACGGCCTTGGAGGATTTTGGTCCACGCCTTCTATGATTCATTTGCCCGAGGTGCGAGCGTTTGCAGGTTTTGACGACGATACAGAAGTCTTGGGGTTCTTCTATGTGGGATATCCAGAGGGCGAGTGGCCGAAAAGCCACCGCAAACCTCTTGAGTATGTGACCCGTTGGGTGGAGTCTACGGAACCGTGATCGCTCTCAGGGCAAAAAGATTCGAACGTCGATGGCGAAGGCAGACTGGGGAAGGAAGATGCGAACTCTCGTTTGGTCAAGACCTTCCTTCCATTGGGCTTCGCCCCAGCGGTTTGAGGTCCATTCCCGCCAATACGTGACCCCCAAGTAGAAGGCAACATCATCGTTTGTCTTTCCTTTTATTTTTAGACCAATGTCTGCTCGCAAGGGCACGCTCAATCGTTTTTGCCGATTTTCTTCGACAGAGTACTCGCTGTAGATGGCTCCATTTTGTTGGTAATCGGCAGTAAAAACATCGCTGAGAAGGAAATCAAGGCTAACACCAGCGCCAGCTGACAGTTCTGTCTTAGCATTGACAGGAACCCGCACGATCCCCAAGAGGGGCAATCGATAGCGACTCGAGCGCAGGCGCAACGTATCAGACAGGCCGTCTTCTCCCGATGCGCTGTTCTCCCAATCGGAGTTGTATTTCAATTCCCAATCTGCGAGCATGCGCAGGGTTTCCAATCCGATCTCGGCGCTCCATGAGGTGTTGATGTCACGTCGGATGCGGGCTCCAAAAGCGTTGCCTCCTTTCGGGTTCCACTGGACATTCAGTCCTTCATCACCCGATGCGACAGATTCAAAACCCACGGCCTCAAGCGGTACCATGTAAAGTCCGCCCACGGAAAGACTCCACGGGTTGTTGGCTTTCATTTGTTGCGCATTTGCAGTACTCGTAAAGAAGCCAATCAAGGCCAGTACGATGGCGCCAAGTGTGACCACCAGCATGGCATTGCGCAACCCTCTGACTGGAATGAATTTGGTACGGTATTGCGCATAGACCAGATGATTGGCATTCAAGGCCTGTTTGAAATACGTACGTGCCACGCCAAATAACCATTCGGTGTCTTCACGATGTCGTTCGAATGGAATCTGGGCATTGTTGAGACGCTGTTCGAAATCGTTGGCGTGTTCATCTTCTCTAAATGAAAAGACATAATAGCGATTGTCACCTGGGTGGATGAAGTAGTTGGTCCAGCGCATAATCTAGTTAGCGAAGATAGAAGTCTTTCAGCGCCTCACAAAAAAGGCCCGCCTCCAATGACGGAGACAGGCCTTTCGGTTTCAATTGCACTTCAGCAGCTTCAACTTTCAGCTATGATGTGAAAGCTGAGCGAAATGTCATCGTTGATTAATTTGTCACCGAGATCTGGGAATAGATCAGGGAAGGCGCCAGATCGAAATTTGACGTTGTACTTGGAGCGATCGAATGTCATGTCTCCATCGAAGGTCAACTGGTTCCCATCTTGGGAAACTTTCACTGGAAATGCGATGGGGTGGTTGATGCCACGAATGCTCAGTATGCCGCCTGCGAAGGATTGTCCATCTTTGGTTTTGATGCTTTCCAATTTTAATTCAGCAAAGGGATGCTTGTCTACCCCGAAAAAATCTTCGGACTTCAGATGACCTTCGAGGTTTTCCTTGGCTCCACCGGACAAATCCGTTACGTTGAGACTGGCCATATCCATGCCAATGAACCCAGAAGAAACCCTGTTGTCAACTACCTTAACAGAGCCTTTGTAGACGTCCAGTGTTCCCGTGTGCGTTTTAGTCGTGATTTCAGTCCCGACCCAATTGCAAGTGCTTAATTCTTGATTGATGACGTATTGACCGTCGGCGAAAGCTGAGTTTGTTGTTTTGCCTTCGGCAGTGTTTTCTTTGGCTTTGGCCTCAGCGCTGTTGCTGGTTTCACTTGGCGCGGTGCCACAATTTACGAGTAAGGGCAGGGCGAGAAGAGTGGTTACTAATTGTTTCATTTGATCGATGCGTTTGCTGTATAACAAGCTTGCCCTTTATTGGTTCTGCAATTGTGATTTGACAAATTGGGCAATGAGCTTTCCGTCGGCTTTTCCCGCCATGGACGCTGAAGCGCGGCCCATTACCTTGCCCATGTCTGCCATTGACGATGCGCCCATTTCAGCAATGATGCTGGCTACGTTTGCAGCAATTTCATCTTCATTCAACTGCTGAGGCAGGAATTCGGCAATTACTTTTGCCTGGCTTCTCTCCTCAGCCTCAAGGTCGGACCTGCCTTGTTCTTTGTAGATTTCTGCGGACTCGTTGCGTTGCTTGAAGAGTTTGTTCAGAATGGAAAATGCTGCGGCATCATCGATGCTTTCGGCCTCGGCACCTGTTTTCGTTGCTTCGAGAAGGAGCTTGCTCTTGATGTCTCTCAATGCGCTCAGGCGCTCTTTGTCTCTGCTGCGCATGGCATCTTTGATGCCTTCCGAGATGGTGGTGTAAAATGACATGGGTGTTCAATCAACGTTATCGTGCAAGAAAGGATTATCGTTGCGAAGTTCGACATGTCGTTCGCCTTCTTCGTCAACTTGTTCATTGAGTGTGAAGCGACTTACTTGTGATTTTGACGAGTGATCCACGTCATCCAAAGTCACTTGACGACGCTTGTACGCCGGCTCAGCCTCAAGGTTGGCAAGTCCTCCCGGTGTTTTGAGCTTACGGGTGAATTGCTGGATGCGTTGGTTGCGTCCTATTTCTCCTGATTCTGGTTGACGAGTGACCGGCTGGATGGGAACTCGATTGGCAGATGAAGTGGTGTCAGTAGTTTTGGAAAGGGGTGCCTTTTGCGGTGTTGTCGGTTCCTCTTTTTGCGCCTCATGAAAACGAATGCCTCCCAAGTTGGGTTCATCCGAAGTGATGGGCAACGGATCGCTATCCAATGTGTATACCGTCCTGGCGTCATCTTCCTGAAATTGATCGTCCGCGACTGGCTCGGTTTCTTCCGGCAGATTCGCCTCAGCTTCCGGTTCGGCGTTCATTTCATGGGGCTCATCCGAAATTGCTTCGGAAGCCTCGATTGTGGCTTCTGTCTTTAGAAACGGTGTTTCTTCAACGTCTTGGGCTGTGCTCGGCGTTAAATTTTCACTGGTTATGGTGGCTGCAGGTGCGGTCACGGGTGCGGTGATTTCCTTTTCAGCTCCCAAAACAAACCGTGTTGTTTTTTCAGCTTGACCGGGATTCCACTGGTCCTTGCCCTCGAATCCGGTAGCGATAACGGTTACGCACAAATCATCTGTCAATGATTCGTCCACTCCATATCCCCAGATGACTTCGGCAGATTGGCCAGCAGCATTTTGGATGAAGTCTGTGATTTCCATGATTTCGTCCATCAAGATCTCTTCGTTTCCGAAGGTGATGTTCAACAGGACAAAGTGTGCTCCGGTGATGTCACAATCATTCAGCAGCGGAGATTCAAGTGCTTCGATGACCGCGGTGCGAGCTCGGCCTTCACCGGATGCGGTCCCTGAACCCATAATGGCTCGCCCGGAATTGCGCATGACGGTATTCACATCGTTCATGTCCACGTTGATTTCACCCGTGAGGGTGATGACTTCGGCGATGCCTTTTGCAGCAGTGCAAAGAATTTCATCAGCATTGTTAAACGCTGCTCGAATGGTCAAGTTGCCATAGAGTTCCCGCAATTTGTCGTTGCGAATGATGAGCAAGGTGTCTACGGACTGGCGAATTTGTTCGAGGCCATCCTGTGCTTGTGCTGTACGGCGTCTTCCTTCAAATTGAAAAGGAATGGTCACGATTCCAACGGTGAGGATATTCATCTCTCGGGCCGCTTGCGCGATAACAGGAGCAGCGCCGGTTCCGGTGCCTCCGCCCATACCTGCGGTGATGAATACCATGCTGGTGTTGTCGCCAATGAGTTCTTTGACTTCGTCCAAGGATTCGATGGCGGCATTGCGACCAACTTCAGGAAGGGATCCCGCTCCCTGTCCGCCCGTTAGCGTAAGTCCCAGTTGTACTTTAATGGGGACTGGGCTGGCTTCCAAGGCTTGTGCGTCCGTATTGCAGACAATGAAGTCTACGCCTGAAATGCCACGCGTGTACATGGTATTTACGGCATTGGAGCCACCGCCGCCAACGCCAATCACTTTGATGGGTGCGTTCAGATTCACTTCTGAAGGGCTGGATGAAAATGTATCGTTCATGGTGTTTCTTTTGTGGTAGAAGTGAAAATCAAGTGAGTTCCTCGTCTTCGATGAAGTAACCTTTGAGGCGGTCAATCAAGCGTTCTTTGGTCGATCCAGCGTTGACATGTTCCCGCAGCTTTTCAGCCGACTCGGATCGAGGGGAGAGTCGGTCGTAGCCTTGAATGACGAGTCCAACGCCAGTGGAGAAGCTAGGAGCAGTGGCATCTTGGCTGGGCGCTTCAGCGAGATGTTCGCTCGGAAAGCCTACGCGGCAGTCCATTCCAGTGACATATTGGAAGAGTTGTGTAATATGCCGCAATTGACTTCCACCTCCTGTCAGCACTACACCGCCAATGAGTTGATCTTCGAAGCCTGAATTCCTGATTTCGAAATGCACGTGCTCGATGATTTCAGTTACCCGAGCTTCAATGATGGCGGCCAAATTCTTGAGGCTGATTTCACGCGGGTTGCGTCCCTGCAAACCCGGGATGCAGACAATCTCGTTGTCTTTCATCTCAGTCGAAATGGCAGAGCCGAATCGTTGTTTCACTTGTTCAGCTTGCTTCTTCATGATTTGACAGCCTTGACGGATGTCTTCGGTGAGAACGTTTCCTCCAAATGGAATCACAGCGGTGTGTCGGATGATGCCATCTTGAAAAATGGCGATGTCAGTTGTGCCTCCACCTATATCCACAAGAGCGACTCCCGCTTCTTTTTCTTCTTCACTGAGTACTGAGGCCGATGAGGCCAACGGCTCCAAGATCAATTGATCAACCACGAGACCTGCCTTTTTGATGCAGCGATTGATGTTGCGAATGGCTGCAATCTGACCGATGATGACGTGAAAATTGGCTTCTAATCGAATCCCGCTCATCCCAACGGGTTCTTTGATGCCACCTTCATTGTCGACCGCATATTCTTGAGGCAGTACGTGCAAAATCTCTTCGCCCGGCTGCATGACTTGGCGATACATATCTTGAATCAATGCATCGATGTCACTTTGACTGATTTCAGATTCTAAATCATCGCGGGTACGCTGCCCGCGGGTCTGTTGGCTTTTGATGTGTTGCCCTGCAATGCCGACATTGACCAATCGGATTTCACAGCCTGAAGTACGCTCAGCCTCTTCAACGGCTTTTCGAATGGATTCAACAGTGCGTTCGATGTTGGCCACCACGCCCCGCGAAACACCAACTGATTCGCTTTTGCCGTAACCGAGGATTTCAATTTTGCCGTGTTCGTTTCGGCTGCCGACGAAGCAAGCGATTTTGGTTGTGCCGATGTCGAGGCCGACGACCAGTTCGTCGTTTTGGGGGGAGTGCTTTTGAGAATCCATGGATGATGATTTCGTACTTAATAATATCGTTGGGCAACAACTTGATCTTGGTAGGACAAATCGATGCGCTTGTAATCGTTCAGGTTTCCACGGCTTATCTGCTCGTGGTAGAAGGTGAAGAGTTTGTCAAGTTTGTTCTGCAACTCTTCGTTGTTGTTGAGCGCAATGCGCGCATTGCCAATGCGAGGTATGATTTCTATCTCGCCTTGTGCTTTGACTGCGATTTGGTCACAAAATGCGGCCCAGAATGAATCGTGCCGAATGGCTTGAATGAAGCGAATGGCGGGTTGAGCGTCTTCGGTGCTTGCGGCGTGAATGACCGGAACGCGAGCGGTGAAATACGGCGATAGCTCGAGTGGATTCCCCTCAGAGTCGATGTACATGTCAGCGACATCGGCATCCACGTGAATTCGAGCAATTGGTTTGCGTTGCGTGACCTTGATGTGCAGAATGCGATCTAAGCCTGGGTATACTTCTACTGCATCCACTGCCGGTATGGTGCGAACCCAGTTCGCCACATCTGTGAGGTTCAAGTCGGCAAAGAAGCTGCCGCTGATGCTGTCATGTTCAAAAATGGCATCTTTCACCCCAGAGGCATCAACAAAAAACATTCCATCGATTTCCTCCACGTCGACCGCGAGGGCCTTGCACCTGATATTTTGTTCTTCCAATTGCGCAAACCCCACCAGAGCAGCCGTGCCTGCAAGCAGGAGAAAGGAAGCTGAAATGAGTGCAATGTGGCGAATCATAGAGTCGGTCTATTCGAAGGGTTTGAACCGTCGGGAGTCTTCTTGAAGCCAGTCTGACAGGGGCTGAACGAGGCGATCAATGTCACCTGCGCCGATGGTCAGAAGAACCTCAGGAGGATGTTCCTTCAGGTTATCGAATATCCGTTCTATTGATGTGAGATGCTTGGAGGTGCCGAGGATGTTTTCAAACAAGCTTTGTGAATCGATGCCGGCTATGGGTTTCTCGCGAGCGGGGTAAATCGGCAGCAAGAAGACGCGATCAAACTGGCTCAAAACTTCTGCGAATTCCGTCATGTGGTCGCGTGTTCGCGAGTACAGATGGGGCTGAAAGATGGCCGTAATGGATTTTTTAGGATGGTGGAGTCGTACCGCTGCTAGCACGGCGCTTATTTCTTTCGGGTGATGCGCATAGTCATCAATGTATGTGCCATGCGATTCTCGGATGCGGTAGGCGAACCGCCGGTGAATGCCTCCGAACCGCCCCATGCTTTGCATGCAATCTCCTCGGTCTGCACCGGCCAAATCCGCCAGGGACAAAGCTGCTAGGGCATTGCTCAGGTTGTGTATTCCAGGCATGGGGAACTTGACAGAATTAAACCACTCATCGCGCATTTTGATGTCAGCAACCATCCAGCCACCTTCGATCCGGGGTTCGCTTGCGGCGTAATCCAATCGTTCCGCTGTTTCTCGATCCGAGGCACATCCATAAGTGAGTTCTGTCTCTGCTGATGCGAGTGCAGATTCGCGAATGACCTGACCCGTGACCTGGTTACCGAAAGTTTCAAAGCCAGCTTTGAAGCCAGCTTCGTCACCATAAACGTCAAGGTGATCGGGGTCCATGCTCGTGATGACAGCATGGGTCGGATGCAACTGTAAAAAGCTTCGGTCAAATTCATCAGCCTCAACCACCAATCGTTTGCTCTTGGCATTGAGTAAAACGTTTGAGCCGGTAGAAGCTAGGATGCCGCCGAGAAAAGCATTGCAACCGCCAGGAGTGTCAGCGAGCAGGTGGGTGAGCATCGCGGTTGTTGTGGTCTTGCCATGAGTGCCCGCCACGGCGAAAGTTTCAAAACTCTGTGCAATGGCGCCGAGCATTTCACTGCGTTTTAGCGCAGGCAAGGCTAGCTCAGCAATTCGATCAAATAGTGGATGATTCTTCGGTACGGCGGGGGTGCGAACAATTCCTGTGCGCTCCCTTCCACGGGGGTCAAACCAACGATTGAAATGATCCAAGTTTTCTTCGAATCCAATCGAGATCCCTTCCTTCTCCAATTCATTGGTGAGCGCAGTTTGGGTTTTGTCATAACCGGCAACATCCAAACCCAATTGTTGGGCATAACGGGCGAGGCCGCTCATGCCAATGCCTCCGATTCCGACGAAGTACAGGCGATCAACCGTTTTTTCACCCCATTTCATGCGGAAGGCTTGAGGAGTTTTTCGAGCTCCGATACCACGTCCTTTGCGGCGTGAGGTCGAGCGGATCCTTTCAGGGCCTCGGTCAGAGATTGTTGCTGTTTGGGGTCTCCAAACAATTGACTCAATACGGGCTCCAAGCGTTCCACGATTTCGCTATCCGGGATTAACAAAGCTCCGCCACGATCGCTGAGGGACCGTGCGTTTTTGGTTTGGTGGTCCTCTGCTACCACCGGAGAGGGTACGAGCAACGTGGGTTTGCCGACCAATGCCAATTCTGCGATGGACATTGCACCTGCTCGGCTTGCAATGATATCTGCGGCGCTGTATGCATGATCCATTCGATCAATGAACCCCACACAAACGATGCTTTGCTCTGATGGTAGGTCCATCGTGCCGAGCGCCTCCTCCATAGCCTGTTGGAACCGTGCGCCACACTGCCACAACAAGTCGTAAGGAAGTGCTTTTTGGTGCTTTTTTATTTGACGAGCAATGCCGAGAACAGCATCATTCATTGAGCCTGCTCCGAGACTTCCGCCCATGATGAATGCGATGGGTCGGTTGCCACTGAAGCCGAAATGAGCCAAGGCCTTCGCTTTTTGTTCGGGATTGAGGGCTTGAATCTTGGTGACGTTTTCGCGCAAGGGGTTTCCGGTCTCGACGATGCGATCTGCCGGAAACCATCGATTCAATCCTGGGAAACCAGCGCAGATCAACTGGACTTTTTTCGCCAAGAGTCGATTGGTGATTCCAGGGAATGAGTTTTGTTCTTGAATTGCTGTCGGAATGCCTTTTAATGCCGCACGGTAGAGCAGGGGGCCGCTGGCAAATCCGCCCACTCCAACGGCAATTTGAGGCTTGAACTTCCGGATGATTCGTCCGGCTGTCACAAGGCTACTGAGAAGTTTGAATGGAAAGGTGAGGTTGCGTCTGCTCCGCCAATTGCGATCGATACCGCTGATCCATAACCCTTGAATGGGATAGCCAGACTGAGGTACTTTTTCCATTTCCATTCTCCCAATGGCACCAACGAATAGGATTTCACAATCCGGGTACCGGTGTTTTATCTCGTCTGCAATTGCGACTGCAGGATGGATGTGGCCACCTGTTCCCCCACCCGAGATGATGACGCGTTGCAAGGCAACCGACTTTGGCTTCTGTTTCATCCAGCGCTTGTTTCGGTTTTCACCAGACGATTGGAAGCCTTCCGGGTTTCGCCAGAGCTGCGGTCATTTTCCCAACCTTCGGGTTGGGTGACCGAACGAGATACAGCTAGGATCATTCCGATGGCGAGGCAGGTGAAAACCATCGATGTACCGCCATAGGAGACCAAGGGTAGGGGTTGTCCTGTTGTGGGGAAAAGGCGAACAGCCACGGCCATATTAATCATCGCTTGCAAGACCAATAGAAAACCCAAGCCCATGGCGAGAAGCCCACCGAAATGCCGTGGACAGCGCGTGGCTGTCCGCACGGTGCGGTAAAGTAAAATCACATAGAGAAGGACCAATCCCAGTCCGCCCATGATGGCACCCCATTCTTCAATGATGAATGCGTAAATCATGTCTGAATAAGGATGTGGAAGAAAGTTTCGAGATGTGCCGGAACCAGGTCCTTGAGGCAAGATACCGCCGCGGTTGATGGCGACTTGGGCCAATTCAATTTGATACTCCAAAGCGTCTCCGTCTGCAGCATTTCCAACCCCGGCGAAGCGTTCAATCCGACCGGCCCAAGTGCCGAATCTTGGCAATAAGTCAGGTGCAGCTTTGCCCAATCCGTAAAGGACGAAGAGTGCCGCAACACCCAAGCCTCCAATTTTAAGCATGTGTCGAAAAGGCACGCCACCAATGAACAACATTCCAATGCAAACCAGCCCGAGCAATGCGGCTGTTGAGAAATCTGCAGGTAAAATCAGAAAGCATATCAGACCAATGGGAATCAAAATGGGGAACACACCCCGCTTGAAATCGTGCAGTTGGGTGCGTCGATTGTTCAGTTCACGGGCAACGAATGTTACGAGAACAACCTTTGCGAAATCTGATGTTTGCAGTGTCAATCCAATGAATGGAATCCGCAGCCAGCGCTTGGCTTCGTTGATATCGGCACCAAACATCAGGGTGAGCAAAAGCAGCGCCGCAGCCACCCAAATCAAGACCTGTGATATGCGGGAGAAATAGCGAAAATTCACCTTGTGCACGAGGAGCATAACCCCCCATCCGAGAGCGAGCATCGTAGCCTGCTTGAACAGAAACCGCAGCGAACTACCATCGGTTTTATAAGCAAGTGAAGAGATGGCGCTGTACACCGCCAGAAGCGAGCACAGGCTGAGGATCAAAGTGACCATCCAAATGACTTTGTCCCCTTCTAGCCAGGCTCCGATGCGTCGATGCAGCGAGCGCATGTCTCCCTGTGTTTCAGAATTTGTCGCGGCTTTGCCCATTTTTAGAGGCTGCGAACGGCGGCTTTAAATGCACGGCCGCGTTCCTCGTAAGATCCAAAGAGATCGAAACTAGCACACGCGGGAGAGAGCAAAACAGTGCAGCCGGGCAGGCCCAAGTTGTATGCCGCTTGAACAGCTTCTTGCGCTGTTGCCGCTTCTGATGTGCTATCGACGCGATCGCCAAAGGTGTCGATCAACGTTTGATTGTTTTTTCCCAGGCAAATGAGGTGATCTACTTTGCTTGTGACGAGGTGCAAAAGGGAAGTGTAGTCGTTCCCTTTGTCTATGCCTCCCGCAATCCAGATGACGGGTCCTTCGATGCTTTCCAGTGCAAACCACGCGCTGTTGACGTTGGTCGCTTTTGAATCGTTGACGAATTTGATGTTGTTGATTTCTTGCACGAACTCCATGCGGTGTTCAATGGCGTCGAATTGGGACAAGCTCTCCCTGATGCCTTCGCTGCGCAATTCGAGGACACGGGTGGCAACGCTCGCGGCCATGCTGTTGTAGAGGTTGTGTTTTCCCTGTAAGGCCAATTCTTGGATGGTCATGGTAAATGGGTTTTGGTTGGGTATGTAGACTGTAAATGATTCTTGTTGAGGGTTCGTGTCTGTGTCGACACCGGCCCAACCCCAGGGGGCTAAGCCTTCGTTTTCGAGGCTGGTTTTCACAGCTTCAGGAGATTGGTTGACGCTGACTGCGACAACACGAGCTCTGGTTCCGGAGCCTTTGTTTTGCTTCCAACGGTCCATAGAAAGCGTATCATCCGCGTTGAGAATGAGCACGTCTTCTTCGGTTTGTTGTGCGGTGATGCGCCACTTGGAATCGGCGTAATCTTCGATGTTTTGGTTGTATCGGTCCAGATGATCAGGGGTGATGTTGAGCAGAATGGCGATGTCTGGCCGAAACGAGATGGCCCCATCTAACTGGAAACTGCTCACCTCTACCACCTGGTATTCGGCGGGCTGTTGGCGCTCTGCGAGGTCACGGGCCCAGCTGATTCCGATGTTGCCAACACAAGCTACTTCACGTCCTGCATCCTCGAGAATAGCGGCAACCAGAGCGGTGGTCGTTGTTTTGCCATTGGCTCCGGTGATGGCAACAATTTGCTCGCCAGATTTTCGGGCATAACGTGCAGCAAATTCGATTTCACTGATGATTTCAACTCCTGCTTCCCGCAGCGTTTGAATCACTGCAGCATGCTCGGGTATCCCCGGACTTTTAATGACAAATCCATTGGTTTTGCCAGCTTCAATTATGCGTTTAGTATCGTGTTGTCCGCTTTCAAATGCGATGCTCAATGCGTTCAATTCCTCGATGCGATCAGATGCGATAGCGCCTCTGTCACTGATCCACGGCGACAGCCCATGGCGCAGGGCGAGTAGAGCGGCACCAATGCCGCTTTCGCCTGCTCCAAGAATGGGAATGATCGCTTGAGACATGATAATTAGCGGACTTTCAGGGTGACAATGGTGACTACGGCAAGGAGGATTCCAACGATCCAGAATCGAGCGGTGATTTTGGATTCAGGCAGATTGAGTTTTTGGTAGTGGTGGTGCAAGGGCGCCATCAAAAAGATGCGTTGGCCTGTACCTGTCTTTTTTCGCGTGTATTTGAACCAACCGACTTGCATGACCACGGATAGGTTTTCAATCAGAAAAATTCCACACAAGACAGGAAGTAAGAGCTCCTTTCTGATTGCGATGGCAAATGCGGCGATGATTCCGCCAAGGGCTAAACTTCCTGTGTCGCCCATGAAGACTTGAGCGGGGAAGGCATTGTACCAGAGAAAGGCGATGCATCCTCCCACAAATGCTGCTATGAATACAACGAGTTCTTGCGACAGTGGGATGTAGTGGATGTTCAGATAATCAGCAGCTACGATGTTGGAGCTGACATAGGCCAATACTGCGAGCCCGAGTCCGATGATCGCGCTGGTGCCTGTCGCCAACCCATCGATGCCATCGGTAAGATTGGCTCCATTTGAAACGGCTGTCACAATGAGAATGACCAGCGGAATGAAAATGATCCAACCAAATCCTGCTGCCTGAGGTCCCAACCAGCTGATGAGACGTTCATAATCAAACGCGTTGTCTTTGATGAATGGGACGGTCGTCTCGGAGGATTTCTTGGCCTCCCAAATCGGTAGGCCTGCATTCGGCTCGAGCACTTCAAATTCTTCGCCTTCGATGGAAGTCATGGTAACCACCTGTCCCGTAAAAACGCGATCGGCAGGATCTTTAACCGTGACGTCAGGATGCCACCACATGATGGAGCCGACAATCAGACCTACTCCAACTTGTCCAATGATTTTAAACCGTCCGGCCAATCCGTCTTTGTTGTTTTTGAAAACTTTGATGTAGTCATCAATGAATCCGATTGCGCCGAGCCAAACCGTTACGAGCAACATCATTTGTGTGTAGATGTTGGTCAAGTCTGCAAACAAGAGAGTGGGAATGACAATGGACGCCAAGATGATGAGACCGCCCATGGTGGGTGTGCCTTGTTTGTTCATTTGGCCCTCCAAACCCAAATCCCGAACAATTTCACCTACTTGCTTCAGTTGCAACCATTGGATGATGCGTTTCCCAAAGAGAATTCCGATGACGAGCGAGGCAATGAGGCTCAGTGCAGCTCGGAAGGAGATGTATTGAAACAGTCCGGCTCCTGGGAAATCCCAAGCTTGATCAATGGAGGTGAAGAGGTGATAGAGCATCAGGCTGTTTTGAATGCATTGAATAATTCATCTCGGTCGTCAAAGTCGTGGCGCACACCTTTGATTTCCTGATACGTTTCGTGCCCCTTTCCCGCGACCAGGACAATGTCTCCGCTTTGTGCAATTTGAGCGGCCATGCGGATGGCTTCGCGTCGGTCTGAAATGGCGATGCATTTTTTGGCATCAATGGGATCCAGTCCCTTGCGCATATCGGAAATGATGGCATCGGGATCTTCATTCCGTGGATTGTCGGAAGTCAGAAATACACGATCGCTCCAGTTGGCTGCAACCTTTGCCATCACCGGGCGTTTGGTTTTGTCGCGATTTCCGCCACATCCAACAACGGTGATGACTTGTGTCTCGCCCGCTCGAAAAGAATCGATCGTTTTCAGGACATTGTCCAGGGCGTCTGGTGTATGAGCGTAATCAACAACGGCTGTGATGTCGTTGCCGGCTTGAACCTGTTCGAATCGGCCCGGTGGCGGATTCAAGAGGGAGAGGTGGGTGAGCACTTCCAATTCCTCCATTTCCAATTCGAGGGCTACGGCATAAACAGCGAGTAAATTGTAAGCGTTAAATCCCCCAATAAGTTTGCTGTAGAGATCGTGTCCATTGATGTTCAGATGCAGTCCGCCCAATTGGTTTTCGACAACTTTTCCTCGAAAGTCCGCCATGGACGTGAGCGCATAATCGTGGGTCTTGGCCTTGCAGTTGTGCACCATATCTGCTCCGTGCGCATCGTCTTGATTGTACAAGGCAAACGCAGTTGCATCGAGCGCATCGAAAAGTCCCTTCTTGGCTTGGATGTAGCCATTGAAGTCCCCATGATAGTCGAGATGCTCGTGGGTGATGTTGGTGAATACGGCTCCACTCAGCTTTGTCCCGGCCAAACGATGTTGGTGTATGCTGTGGGAGCTTGCTTCGATGAAAACATAGCGGCATCCGGCCTCCGCCATTTGGTGAAACATTTGCTGCATTTGAAGGGCATCTGGCGTCGTATGTGTCGAGGGAGACACTTCGTCTACAATGCGGTTTTCAACGGTGGAGAGCATGCCGGCCTTCCGGTCCATGGAGCGGAACAGGCGGTGCAATAGACTAACGGTAGTTGTTTTGCCGTTGGTCCCAGTCACCGCGATGACTTTCATCCGAGAACTAGGTTCTCCATAAAACTGGGAGGCGATTTGTCCAAGGGCTTTTGAAGCGTCGTGCACCAACACGTACGTCACGCCTTCGGTGAGGTGTTCGGGCATCCGTTCACAAACAACGGCAATCGCCCCGTTTTCAATGGCTTTGCTGATGTATAAAAAGCCATCCACTTGGGTGCCGGGAATGGCTACAAAAAGACTGAAAGCTCGAGCTTTTCGGCTATCAAAAGCCAATTCCTCAATTGCGACGTTGGTGTTGCCTTGAATCTCTGTGATCCGCGTTCCGTAAAGGATTTCTTTCAATAGTTTCATGCGCTTCAGGACAATTCGAGGGTGATGGCTTGATTGGAAATGAGTTCAGAGCCTGGCGAGATGCTTTGGCGGCGAACGGTGCCCATCCCGAGTGTTTTGACATTCATGCCGGCATTTTCAAGCAGATAAAGAGCGTCTCGTAGACCCATTCCGCGCACATCTGGCACGCGATTGGCTTCGATGGATCGAGGGCTCAGAACAGCCGCACTGTCTCCTGTGGTAACGGTCACCCAATCGCCAGCACTTCCGCCCGAATAAGGGAGTTCGAGTGATTCATAGAGACGGATGAGATCGGCCTGAGCACCGTCTTTGGATCCGGGGAGTTTGCAATTTTCGGCCAATGTGCCAGTGCTCGTTGTGTGGAAGGTGGGGTCAGTGGCGTAAACTTTGTTGGCCAGTTCGCGGAACACGGGTCCGGCAATGCTCGAACCGTAATACACTCCGCTTCGGGTGTCTGCGATGACTACAATGCACGAATAGCGCGGATTTTCAGCTGGGAAATAACCGGCAAATGAAGCGCGGTATCGTCCGTCGTAGCCATTGGGGCCGGCGATGCGGGCCGTTCCTGTCTTTCCGGCAACGCGGTACGGACTCTTGGCAAAAATGTATTGGGCGGTTCCCTTTCCTTCAGGGTCCGCGACGCTCGTGAGCATGTCCTGACACGCGACGAGTACATCGGGTTGACAGATGCGTTGCTTGAGTATTTCTGGCTCAAATGTTTTTACAATTTCGCCGTTGTTTTCAAGTCTTTCGACCAACTGAGGTCGCAGGGCGGTTCCGCCGTTGGCAACTGCATTGTACAGTGTAAGGGTTTGAAGCGGTGTTTGAGTGACTTCATAGCCGATGGACATTTGCGTGAGCGAGAGTCCTGACCAGCGCCCGTCTCCAACATTTTCATAGACCATTGGTGTGGATTCTCCAGCCAAACGGACTCCGCAGGGTGTTTGAATCCCGATGTTTTTTAAGGCATCCAAAAAGGCTTGTGGATTCTCTCCAAAGGCATTTTTGATGGTTAAAGCGGTGCCTACATTTGAGCTGACTTCGAAAATTTCAGTGGTATTCAAGACGCCACTGCCTCCTTGGTCGGCATTTGAGTCCGACATACGTTTTCCGTAGAAATAGGTGATGCCATTTCCAGTGTCAATCTCGTCGTCTGGCTTGACGTTGCCTTCGTTCATGGCGGCCATTAGGGTCGCAAGTTTGAAGGTGGATCCCGGCTCAACGGCAGTGCCAATGGCGTGGTTGAATGATTCGAAATATTGGGAACGCTCACCCTCTGCTGATGCTTCGGATGAGCGGGTGAGATTGGCCATGGCCCGAATCATACCCGTGCTGACTTCCATCAAGATGACGGTTCCCCATGCAGCGTCATGGTCTTGCAATTGTTGGCGCAACGCATTGGAGGCGACATCTTGCAGGTGCATGTCGATGCTTGAAACGACGTCCAGTCCAGCCTTGGGTTCCAAGATGAAGTCATCGGAGACTGGCATCCATTCACCACCTGCAATGCGACGTTGTATTTGCTTGCCGACACTGCCTGCTAACTCGTTGTTCCAGCTCGCTTCGAGTCCGACACGATTTTCATTGCGGTCGATTCCAATGGTCCGGGAAGCGAGGTCACCGAAGGGTTTTCGTCGTTGCTCGGTTCGTGCAAAAGTGAATCCAGACTTGAATCGGCCGCGGCGGATGAACGGAAGTTGAGCGAGTTTCTTCTGCTGGATGTACGAGGCGCGCCGCGCTACTAGGGTGTTTCGACGTCCGAGGTTTCGTCCGTTCCTGAGCAATTCTCGATATTCTCGAGGACTGCGGTCACGCAGTACTTGGCTCAATCCGCTGCAGAGGCTATCCAATTCAGCATCGAAGGTGTTCCAGTTGATGGCTTCACTTTTGCTGTCCCATCGCACTTCGAAAATGGGAACAGAGGTAGCCAGTACATTGCCGTTGATGGCGTAGATCTGACCGCGTGAAGGGTTGATGTCGCGAACACTTGATTCAAATCGTTCTCCGACTTCTTTCCATTGTTCGTGTTCTGCGCTCTGTATCCAGAGGATTCTGCCGAAAATACTGATTCCAAGCGCGGCGAACAATCCGAATACGATCCACGCACGTGTCGAGAATTCTCTTTGATTCTTCATGGCCGCGTTGACTTTTGTTCCAAAAGGAAGGGCGGTTCGACAGGTTGGCTCAGGCCGATATTCGCGATGCTCTCTTCGACGCGGCTTTGTTGCAATTGGGTCTCAAATTGGGCCTTGATGGTTTTGTATTCTGCGCTCAATTCTTGCAGCTGTCGCTTGTTTTGAATTTTAGCGCGTTCCATGCGTTCAAACTGATAGCCCATTGCGATGTATGCGATGAAGAGTCCGCTGATGAAAAGCAGGTAGGGGATGTGACGAGTCACTCCTTCTCGGGTCAAGAACTCACCGCTTAATAGATCGCCGATGAGGGGTGTGATGGAATGTTTTTGCCTCCGTTGCTCTCGTTTTTTCGGATCGCTTTTACGATTCGTCCGGAAGGACCACCAGGATTTCTTTTTGGCGGCTTTTTCAGTGTCCGCTTGATGTTTCGGGCGATTTCTCGGTGCGTTTGGACTGATGCTCTTTTGGGCTTTGAGTCGAGTGGCTTCCCGGTCTTTTCGTTCTTGTAACCGCTGTCGCTGCGCCTCCATTTCTGTGGGGCTCAAACGGCGATTGCCGGCTTTCTTAATGGTTTGCTGAGGCTTTTTAAACCAAGATCGGATGGACAGCAATGGATTCTTCATGCCGTCGCCGATTTGATTTGTTCAGGGCTCAATCCAGTCCGCTGAGCGATGCGCAGGCGCGCACTGCGTGCTCGAGGGTTTCGTTCTTGTTCTGCACTGTCAGCAACGATTGCTTTGCGCGACAGAAGGTTGAATGGGCACAGTGCCTGTCCCTTGAAATCCCGATGAATGGTGTCTTCGAAGTTTCCGGAACGCATAAAGTGCTTGACCATGCGGTCCTCGAGGCTGTGGTAGGAGATAATGGCCAGGCGCCCCCCTTCCTCAAGCAGTTCGATGGAGGACAGGAGCATCGCCTGAAGCGCCCCTAATTCATCGTTGACTTCGATGCGGAGCGCTTGGAAGACTTGGGCGAAATATTGGTTTTCCTTGCCCCGAGGAGCGAGGCTGCTGAGGCAGTCTTTTAGCTGACCGGTGCGTTTGATCGGGTTCGCTTTGCGAGCGGATTCGATGGCATAGGCAGCTTTGTCAGGACGCTTAAGCTCTCCGTATTGTCTGAAAATACGGGTTAAATCAGATACAGTATATGTGGCAATTACCTCCGCTGCAGATACCGGCTGAGACTGATTCATTCGCATGTCAAGGGGTCCTTCAAATCGCGTAGAAAATCCACGGGATCCCGTATCAAATTGATGGGAAGAGACGCCAAGGTCCCCAAGGATTCCATTCACACTGCGCACCCCTTCTTGTCGCAGGAAGTTTCGCATGTAGCGGAAGTTTTCAGGAATCAAGGTGAAGCGTTTGTCTTCAGGCGCATTTTTGTGTGCATCGGAATCCTGGTCCATGCCGTAGACGTGTCCCGCTTGGCCGAGCGCATCAAGCATCAAGCGGGTGTGACCTCCGCCCCCAAAAGTGGCGTCAACAAATTTGCCACCTGCGTTACTACCGATGCCGAGTCCTTCGAGGCTCGCTGTGGCGAGGACTGGTATGTGGTATGCAGTGGCATCCATGGCTCAATTTTCGTTTGAGGGTTCGATGTCCTTGCGGACCTCTTCGGCGAGCGAACCAAAGTCAAAATCTTCTGCGTCGTCCAGCACACTGCGGTCGTAACGCGTTTTGCTCCACACCTCAATTTTCTCACCCAAGCCCGACACGATGATTTCGTTGTCTTTTGGCAATTGAATGCCGGCATGCTCGAGCAAAAGGGCTGGGATATTGATTCGACCGGATCCGTCGAGTTCAACATGGGTGGCTCCCTTCATGAATTTTCGTTGAAACAGTTGGTGTTTTTTGTTGTAGCGGCTCAGGCTGGACATCTCGCGATTCACCTTGTCCCATTCGGGCTGAGGATAGATTACAAGGCATCCTTCGAAGATGTCACGATTCACTACGAGACCATGCTGGAGTACACTGCTCATCTGCTTTCGCAATCGTGCAGGAAACATCAAACGCCCCTTGGCGTCGATTTTGCAATTGTATTCTCCGAGCAGATTTAACATGGTTCTTTTCGCTTTTCAAAAATACCCAAGATTTCCCACTTTCTCCCACTCTATGACACTTTCTCCCACTTTGTGGAAAAGTTGTGAAGGGTGAAATCGTTATAACTGAGTCACAGCAAGGCAATGCGAAAAAGCGTGTGAGGGATTGAAAAGTGGCTATTAACATGTTTTCAACAGTAATTGTGAACACAGGTGGGTGAAACGAAGGCACGAGTGGGCAGCGCCTCAAGCATGAATTGCCTTTCCTTTGCACTCTGTTAGTGACGAATGATTCGAAAACCAGAGTAAGCATGAGCACACCCGACATCATTGAACGAGGCGAGTACCGGTACATCGAAGCAGGCTCGGGAGAGCCACTTGTGGTGCTTCACGGTCTCTTTGGAGCCTTAAGTAATTTTAAAGACGTGTTTGACCACTTTTCCGATCGGTTTAGGGTGATCATCCCCATGCTGCCGATTTATGAGTTGCCGATGCTCAAGACCAGTGCGAAGAATTTATCCGAGCACATCGAAGGTTTTGTTGATGAGATGAATCTCGATCGTGTTCACCTATTGGGCAATAGCTTGGGGGGGCATGTTGGTTTGATCTTTACCAAAAACAATTTGGAGCGCGTGGCATCATTGAGCTTGACAGCAAGCAGCGGACTTTATGAGAATGCTTTTGGCAATAGTTTTCCGCGTCGTGAGGACAAAACGTTCATCCGCGATAAAGTTGGAGTGACCTTTTACGATCCAAAGCACGCAACGGATGAGCTTGTGGATGAGTGTTTCGAAGCGGTCAATAGCCGTGAGAAAATCCTCCGTATTCTAGCCATTGCCAAAAGCGCTATCCGACACAATATGGCCAAGGATTTACCGGCAATGAACACGCCAGTCTGTTTGATCTGGGGCAAAGACGACATCATCACACCACCTGAGGTAGCAGAGGAGTTTCATTCGGGATTTCCAGACAGTGATCTGTTCTGGATTGAGAAATGCGGCCACGCTCCGATGATGGAGCATCCAGACGAGTTCAACCGCATTTTATCCGCTTGGTATGATGCCCGAGGCATTGGACAAGCATAAAGTCATGGACGTTCAGCACGCCGAGTTTATGAAGTCGAGCGCGCATCCGCAAGAATGCCCGTCGCCAGAACGCCCAGAATACGCATTCATCGGACGTTCGAATGTGGGGAAGTCATCTCTGATCAACATGCTGACCAATCGGAACAGCTTGGCGAAGATTTCGTCAACACCTGGCAAGACTCAGTTGATCAATCATTTTGTGATTGATGAAGACAGAGAGAAGAACGGCGTTCCTGCGAGCTGGTACCTGGTCGATTTGCCGGGCTTTGGTTATGCCAAGGTGAGCAGGTCAAGCCGTGTGAAGTGGCAGCGAACCAGTGAACAATTTCTCAAAAGCCGCCCCAATTTGATGTGCGTGATGATGCTTTTGGATAGCCGTCACTCACCTCAAAAGGTGGACATGGAGTTCATGGAGTGGATGGGGGAAAATCAGCTTCCATTTGTCATGGTGTTCACCAAAGTCGATAAGCTGAACCAGGCTGAACGCGCCTCATTTTTACCTGATTACGAAGCGGTCATGCTGAAACGCTGGCACCGAATGCCTCCCGTGTACATCACAAGTGCGGAAAAAGGTGAGGGACGAGATGAGTTGCTTCGTTTCATCGAGCAAACCAATGCGCTTTTTGAAGCGCCTTGATCTGGTTTAGTCCTTCAGGACGCCGAGGCGTTTGGCCAATTCTTCGGTAAAGCTTCTCACGGCGTCGGCATGCGCTTTGTCGTTGGTGGCCCGCTCCAACGTATTTGCCATGGTCATCATGGTTTGGCAAATGAAATGCCGCATTTCTTCAACGCTCATTTCTTTGGTCCAAAGGTCCATGTGCACGGCATTTCCATCTTGGTCATCCCACATTGCTAGAGCCATGGCTTTGGCCTGACGATCACGCACATCGCTGTCTTCTGCAGACCACTGGATCTTGGATGGCACTTTGTTTTCATCCGTGGTGATGTCGATTTGAATTTGGGAATTGGTCATGGCAATAGATTAGGGTAGCAAAGGTCGGTTGGAATGTCCATTATGCAGGGCGATAACTTTTAATAATGGGAAGGGGATCTCGCATTTCCATGAGCTCATTCATGTCCAGTTCAGGGTTGGCATTCATGAAGTCCGTCACCATGCGCAATCCTATCCAAGCTCCGAGTCGATCCGGACCTTCTTGAGGAATTCCTCCGATGCGCGTAAATGGCCCTTCGTCAAACCACCGGCCAAACTCCATGCGATTGGAATTGAAAAGCATGTCTTGTGGTTGCAGTTCGAGCCAGATGGATTGTTCGTTTGTTTCGGCCCATTCAAGGTCTTCTGCGCTCCAATCGAGCAGATCGCTCAGGGATTCGTGTGGAAGGCATTTTTGGGTCAAAAACATGATTTTGCCCCAATAGAGCAGTTCGTTGATGCACTGGCTTGAATCATAATACCGTTCACTAAAGTGCACCAGCAACCAGCCTCGTAAGGCAGTGGCGGGGAGGCGATGAGGTTCCATTTTGTCGCGCATGTACTGCGGGAACATGCTAGGCGGAAGCGTTTGCACGAGCGGATTGGTAGATCCCAAAAACCACTCCAAGCCAACACCGAGGTGAGTCGGAGTTGGATAAATGGCAAAGTTAAATCCGCTGTTCATCCAAGTGACTCGGGGCGTGACCTCATTGGGTAGGAAAAAATGGAAGCGGTCGATGCCGTGGGAAAGACGTTTCCCGTAAACAGCTATTTCCGATGCTGCCCCGCATGTTGAGTCTATGGCAGATTCGATTGGCATGACGTCTGGATGCACGGTGAATGCTTTCAGTCTCTCGATCGTTTCAGGTCGATTTGCTGCGCCAATCCGCAGGATGTCTTCTGTGTAAATGGGTCCAAAAGCCCCAGTTGATTGGCTCCAAGTCTCAAAGGCTTCTTTCGGATCTTCAGGCAAGCTGAGAATGACGTTTCGGACATCCAGGGGCTGCAACGATGAGTAGGGCTCAAGGGCAGATTCTGGAACATTCCAGCGACTATCGCCGCAGCTATTGAGGAGCGTTAGAGTCAATGCTACTGCGATGCAAAAGACGAGGGGTTGAACTCGTGAACAGTGCCTGTTGAGAATTGTGTGCCGATTGATTGAAATCATTGGGTCGTTGCCATTAGTTTTGAATCATTGCAAAGATGGAACAGTCAACTCGCTTTCGAAATTTCTTGAGGACCTTATTGGCCTCGGTAGGTGCCCTTCTTTTTCTAACGCCAAACTTGGCGCGTGGTCAGGGCTATCATTTGGGGCTGCAACTCAAGCCTAATTTCTCCATGGCCGAGCCAAGGGAGTTGTCTCACACGGGCATTGGCGCTGAATTTCACTTTGGATATGGTTTCGTGTTTGATGCGATGTTTACTGATACGTATGCGATTGGAACCGGAGTGAATGTGTTTTACAACGGGGGATTTACTCAGCATCTTGCTCAAAATGAAGATCAAAATGGAGCGTACATCGAAGCCGTTCAGCTTCGTCAGCAGCAGCAGTATGTGGAGGTCCCTTTGACGTTCAAGATGCGAACGAATGAGATTGGTTACGCAACTTATTTCGGTCAATTTGGGGTGGGCTTTGGGTTGAATGTGCGCTCAGAAGCGAGTCAAAAGACCACGCGATTTGCAACGTTGGACTCGCTGGGCGGCGTTTCTGAATTCGTGTTTGACGCGTCATCTTTCGAGACGGCCACGAGTGAACAGGTCTCAATGGCGGCCCGGACTCGCTTGTTTCGCCCGAGTTTGATCGTCGGGTTGGGGGTTGAGCGGCGATTGACAGGAACCACCGCGTTGGTTTTTGCCGTGCGATACAACGTGGGTTTGCGCAATCAATATGAGGAGTTCAATGTTCTGCAGTCCCAGGCTGCCGAAGAACTGGTCTATCAATACGATGCTGCATTGGAGCAGGAATTGCCCGTTCCGATTCAAATGCAAGGAAAAACAGGTCAGATTGAACTTTGCTTCGGCTTGATGTTTTAATCTGATATGGCGAATCAATTCTCTCCTTCCAAAGCAATCGACTGCATCGAGCAATGGTTGAAAGATTATCAGGGGAAGGCAGGAACAGATGGATGGGTAGTGGGCGTTAGCGGTGGTATTGATTCTGCTGTGACATCCACCTTGTGCGCTCGCACAGGACTGCCCACCTTGCTTGTCGAAATGCCAATACACCAGCATGCTGAGCAAGTGAGTCGCGCTCAGGAGCACATCAGGGCGCTGCAAGCCAAGCATGCCAATGTCACGGATGTTTGCGTGGACTTGACAAACGTGTACGAGAATTTGGTTTCGGCATTGCCCAATGAGGAGGATCAGTCCGGAGGTTTGGCATTCGCCAACTCACGCGCGCGGATCCGGATGACAACACTGTACGCACTGGCCGCTCAGCGCAGGTCGCTGGTGGTCGGTACCGGTAACAAAGTCGAAGACTTTGGCGTCGGGTTTTACACGAAGTATGGTGACGGCGGGGTTGACTTAAGTCCCATCGCTGATTTAATGAAATCTGAGGTGTTTGCGGTAGGAGCAGAGCTAGGTGTCGTTCAATCCATCCAGTCGGCGCCACCTACGGATGGTCTTTGGGGAGATGATCGGACAGATGAAGATCAGCTCGGTGCCCGTTACGACGAGCTCGAATGGGCCATGCAGATGGAAGGTTCTTCGTCTGAAAATTGGACAGCACGCCAGCACGAAGTCATGGCTATTTTTTTACGCTTGAATCGGGCGAATCGGCATAAAATGCAGCCAATTCCGGTCTGCATTATGCCGGATGACACTCGAGGCATTCGTTGATTCTATTGCTCTTCTTCTTCACCTGTTCGAACGCTCAGGCGCGTTCGCTTTTCGCCGGATTGACTTTTCCAAATGAGTGGGTAGTTGCCTTTGGTCAAGTAGTCAGGAGATCCGCTAATCTTCATCGGAACCGGTACATGCTGCCAACCTCGCTGCAGGATCATTGAGTCGACCAAGGTCAGCTGTTGACCGCTCGAATCCTCGACCAACCAAGTTCCGCTTTCTGAATTGGTTGAGTAACATTTTACATTGACTGCCGCATCCGTGGGGTCGTCCCACGACCAGCCGCGTTCACCCCAGCTTTCACTCCATGTGACTTGGATCAAGGTGTCCAATTCAAATGTATGGGGTGCGGAGTCAGCCCAGCTGAGGTCCTCCGCCCATTCGTCTAAAAGCAAATCGAGTTCGAGCACCCAAATGCTGCGTCCGTGGGTGCCAATGACGAGCTCGTTTTCGCGTTCCTGTATGACGAGATCGTGCACCGGTACGCGAGGAAGTTCGGGGTGCAGTGCACCCCAGGTCTCACCTGCGTCGAGGCTGGCGTAAGCTCCACCGTCAGTTCCGGCAAAAAGGAGGTCGGCGTGAGTGGCTGACTCCACGAGTGCATTCACAGGTTCGGCTGGGATTCCGTTGCTTTGAGAGCTCGCACCCAATCGCTCCCATGTTCTGCCGTCGTTTTCCGTTGCAAAGACGTATGAGTCGAAATGGTCGAGTCGGTAACCGTTGAGCGCCACATACAGTCGTTGCTGATCGTGCTCACTCCACAGCACCTCGCTCACCCATAATGTTTGGTTTCTTTTCGAATTCTGAGGCACCGGCGAGCTCAGTTCGGTCCAGCTATAGCCACCGTCTCGGCTCACTTGAATCAATCCATCATCCGTGCCAACTGCGAGTTGTCCAAATCGGAGCGGACTCTCATGCAATGTGGTGATGGTGCCAAATGGCACGTTGCCAGAGATTCCTCCTCGTGTTAAATCGCGACTCAAGGTTTCCCACGACTCTCCTTGATCAAAGGATCGATGGACACGGTTGGAGGCCATATAAAGGATATCGGATTGATGGCGACTGAGCCAAATGGGCGTTTGCCAATTCCACCGCAAAGGAGTTTCTCCCAATTGGTGTTGCGGGTGCAGGCTCGTGTATTCGTCTTTTGCCCTGTTTTGTCTGTTGTACCAGCCGAACTGTGAGCCAGAAAAAACCACAGAAGGGTCGCGTGGATCCACTTCAATTTGCATCCCATCACCTCCGCCAATCATTTTCCAGTCGTACTGGCCATTTTGCTGCCATTTTGGAGAGGCTTTGTAGCGGGATGAACCGACCCAGGTTCCATTGTCCTGAAGTCCGCCGTAGATGTTGTAGGGGTCATCGTTGTCCACCTCAATGGCATAGAACTGACCCACTGCAGGGCTGTTGCATTTGATCCAGTGAGCCCCTCCATCCCACGAAATGTTGATGCCTCCGTCGTTTCCATTGATCAGGTGCTGCGGATTCGAAGGGTTGGACCAAAGGAAATGATGATCGACGTGCACGTTTGCTGCACCAATGGAGTGCCAATCGTTTCCGCCATCAGTGGATTCCAAAAGCGGAACACCTGCAATCCACAGGTGATCCGCGTTGGTCGGGTCGACCTGGATCAAACCGAAGTAATATCCGTAAGTGTAGCACACATTTTCCAAGGGATCGGAGTGTGTCCTTTCCCATCTTTCGTCTGAATCAAGATTCAGTCGATACACTTCGGCTCCTATGATCTTGGTTTCGAACAAGGCTTTATTTCCATCGGTGAGGTAGTCATGCAACGCAGCAGGTTGCAACGTACCTTTTTGAACCCGTTCGAAAACGTCATCCGCCGCGATGTCCTCTGGGAAATTGTTGCTTTCCAAGAATGCGTCAAGAAGGGAAGTGTCCAAGTTGCCAAATGCGTTGGCATTCATCCCAATGAACTTCTCAGCTCGGTATCCTACTTCCTCCTCCTCCTCTTCCTGTGGTGATTGATTGTCGACCAGGGCAAAAAGCTGTGCGCTTTCGGCATGCCAGCTCAGACCAATTCTTCCTGTGAATTCAGAATGGGGAAACCCGTCAAGAGCCGTGAGGTCTCGCCACGTTGTTCCGCCATCCGTTGATTCCCAAATCCGGCTGCCGATTCCATTGCCTTGAAAGTCCCAAGCTCGGCGTGTTCGATCCCACGTGGCTGCGAAGAGATGCTCAGCATTGTCGGGGTCCATGATGAGATCTACCGCTCCAGACAAGCCTTCTGTTCCTCGCACTTCGAGGGTTTTTTTCCAGGTTTTTCCGCCATCAATCGTTGTGTAAACGCCTCCGGATTCGTTTTTTGAGTAAAGGGGGCCAAGTGCAGCAACGTGAGCGACATTGGGGTTTTTGGGGTCTAAAACGATTCGTCCAATGTGGTGCGTATCAGGTAGGCCGAGATGTTTCCAGGTTGTTCCACGGTCATCACTGGCGTAAATGCCTGTCCCGGCGTAGGAACTGCGAGATGAATTGACTTCGCCGGTTCCAACCCAGATGCGATTGGATTCTGGATGGAATGCCACCGCACCAAGGGTGATGCTCAGTGCTTCATCAAAAAGAGGCTCAAAACTTGTGCCGTGGTTTTCAGTGAGCCAGAGTCCACCCGACGCATAGGCCACAAAAAAAGCACTTCCGTCATCCGATGCGAGTGCGACATCTACCACCCGTCCGCTCATAACAGTTGGTCCCACGCTGCGCAAGTTTAAGCCTCCAGTCCAGCTGTTTTCCTGAGCAGTTTGGACTTGATCTTTCACGGTCATTCGTTCGCTTGCGGGTGTGGCGTTCAACGAATTCTTAGACTCCTGACGCTGAGCGACTGCCTTTTGCCCGAAGAGAAGGGCAGAGGTGAGCATCAAGGCAATGGTTGGAAAACTTCGAAAGATCATTTCAATTTGGGGTTGTTGATGTGCCGCGTCGCGTCGCGGGTATTTTTTTTAAGCATGTTTTTATGAAATGCTTCCGATAAGTCGACACCGGTCTGATTCGCAAGTGCGATTAAAACCCAAAGAACGTCGGCCATTTCATCGCCGAGGTCTGCGCCACGGTCAGACTCTTTTTCGCTTTGTTCTCCATAACGCCTGGCCATGATTCGGGCAAGTTCGCCCACTTCCTCCGTCAGGATGGCGAGATTGGTGAGCTCGTTGAAGTAGCGAACACCTGTTGTGGTGATCCAATCGTCGACTTCGTTTTGGAGGTCCTGCAAACTGGGTGAATGGTTCTTCATGATTTGGGTTTCATGATTTGTTTTTGGTGTCAATCCATATGGTGACAGGGCCGTCATTGGTGAGTTGAACTTGCATGTCAGCGCCAAATTCACCGGTTTCCACAGGTGAGTCGATAAGCTCGTTCATGGCTTTTATGAACCCTTCATAAAGGGGTGCGGCGTGTTCGGGGCGCGCAGCCCGAATGAAGCTCGGACGCGTGCCTTTTTTCGTAGAGGCGTGCAATGTAAACTGGCTGACGACAAGTACTTGTCCGTTTATGTCGCATACAGACTGGTTCATTTTGCCGTCTGCATCAGTGAAAATGCGCAAACTCGCTATTTTTCGAGTGAGCCAATCAACATCTTCTGGGCCATCTGATTCTTCAATGCCGATGAGAATCATCAAGCCCTGATTGATTGCCCCGCAAACCTTTTCGGAGATGGAAACGGAGGCATTGGATACTCTTTGAATGACTGCACGCATGTGGTTGCAAATTACAACATGCTTCTCGATGACTTTTCGTCATCCACAGCAGCTCAGAAATTCGTGGACAATTGGTGGTAAATCGGATGGAATTAGCTGTGAAAAAAAATGGTTCGAGACGTAATTTTACAGTCATAAAGAATTGCCAGACATGAACGCTTCTACTGCACCCGCAACATTGGACCAGGCCCAGGAAATGGGGCTGACAGCTGATGAATTTCAGAAAATCCAAGAGATCTTGGGGCGTGTGCCCAACTTCACTGAAATGTGCATTTACTCGGTGATGTGGAGTGAGCATTGCTCGTATAAGAATTCCATCAAGTACCTCAAGACGCTCCCGAAGGAAGGGGATCACATGTTGGTCAAAGCCGGAGAGGAAAATGCAGGGATTGTGGATATTGGGGATGGATTGGGGTGTGCTTTCAAAATCGAATCACATAATCATCCGTCTGCACTCGAGCCGTATCAGGGCGCAGCAACCGGCGTGGGTGGAATAAACAGGGATATTTTCACCATGGGCGCAAGACCAATTGCGCAGCTTAACAGCTTGCGTTTTGGAGATTTGAATCACCCTCGAACGAAATGGCTGTTGGAAGGCGTGGTGAAGGGCATTGGAGATTATGGCAATAGTTTTGGCGTGCCTATCGTGGGTGGAGAAGTGTTTTTTGACCCCTGTTATCAGGTCAATCCACTTGTGAATGCCATGTCCGTGGGAATTTTGGAAACGGATAAAATCATCAGCGCCACGGCGTCAGGCATTGGAAATTCGGTTTACATCGTTGGTTCGGCTACGGGCAAGGACGGAATCCAAGGGGCTTCGTTTGCATCCAAGGACATTACAGCAGATAGCGCCAATGACTTGCCTTCTGTTCAGGTGGGAGACCCATTTCAAGAGAAGCTATTGCTTGAGGCGACGTTGGAATTGGCCGCCACAGACGCGGTTCGAGGCATGCAAGACATGGGAGCTGCTGGAATCACCTGCTCGACCTCCGAAATGTCGGCTGCAGGGGAGGTGGGCATGGATATCCATCTGGATGAGGTGCCACTAAGGCAGGATGATATGCAGCCTTTTGAGATTTTGCTGAGCGAATCACAGGAACGCATGTTGGTCGTTGTTGCCCAAGGTCAAGAGGCCTTGGTCGAGAGTATTTTTGAAAAATGGGACCTGCATGCTGTGAGCATTGGCGTTGTAACCGAGGGCAATCAATTGCGCTACTTCAAGGGAGGCGAGTTGATCGCTGAAGTGCCGGCAGACACCTTGGTTTTGGGAGGTGGTGCTCCTGTTTATGATCGAGAATATTCTGAGCCTGATTGGTTTGCCGATGCACAAGTTTGGGATGCAGCCTCTGTGCCCGTTCCAGGTTTGGCTGAAGTCAAACGCATTGCAGAGCAATTGATCGAGTTGCCCAATATCGCGTCAAAGCGATGGGTCTGGGAGCAATACGACAGCATGGTTGGGACCTTGAATCGCGGCACAAACCGGCCGTCCGACGCGGGCGTTGTCAGTGTTCGGGGCACAAAGAAAGCTTTGGCTCTGACCGTGGATTGCAATGCGCGCTACGTAGAAATGGACCCTGAGGTGGGCACGGCCATTGCTGTTGCAGAGGCTGCGCGGAACATCACATGCAGCGGAGGAACCCCCAGCGCCATCACCAATTGCCTGAATTTTGGCAACCCCTACAATCCCGAAGTTTACTGGCAATTTGTCAAGGCCATTGAGGGCATGAGTCGTTCTTGTCGATTTTTCAATACGCCGGTTACTGGAGGTAATGTTAGCTTTTACAACCAATCCGCCCAACCGGATGGCACTGCAGTTGCGGTGTTCCCCACACCGACGATTGGCATGGTGGGAATCATTGAAGACCGTGATCATCACATGTCGCTGGATTTCAAAGAGAAAGGGGAGTTGATTTTTATGCTTGGAGAAGCTACCAATTGCATCAATGCATCGGAATACCTCAGCAGTATTGTGGGGGTAAAACGTTCACCAGCTCCTCATTTCGATATGGAGGCAGAAGGAAAAGTACAAGCGTGTGTTCGCAAGGCGATTCAGCGCGGATGCATCGAAGCCGCCCATGACGTAGCGGACGGTGGTTTGTTTGTGACATTATTGGAAATGGCCATGCCCTCAGGGTTAGGTTTTGATTTGGTTACAGACGACGATATCCGGTTGGATGCATTTCTATTCGGAGAAGGCCAGGGCAGAATCGTGATCAGTTGCAAAGAGAACCAGCAGGACCGTCTTTTGGACTTGATCGAGGATTTTGATATTCCTATTGTCTTGTTGGGACATGTTACGAAAGGCAAAATTATGGTTGATGGCGAGGCTTTTGGTTTCTGTCAGGAATGGCGAAACACGTATGACAATGCTTTGGAGGAAGAATTAATGGATTGAGCGCACTCGTGGCCTCGTTATTCGAATCGGAGTGCAAAACAAATCGGATTTAATGCCGTTTAGAAAGCGATGAAACAGTGGATCTTATTCATCTTTAGTCGTTCTTTTTTGCGATCGCTTTTGCGCATCGCAGGCGTGTGGCTTTTGCTGTTGGGCGGGCTATGGTTTTATTTGAAGTTTTACAGCCGCCCAGGAGCCATTCAGGTTTTGCCAAACTTGAGGGGGATGAAATTGGTAGAGGCCCAAGATGCCCTCGAGGAACTCGGTTTGGAAGCGGTGCATTTGGATAGCATTTATAGCCGCAACGGAAGTCCATTTGAGGTGATCGAACAGGTTCCTCCACCGGGCGCCAAGATCAAGTCTGGTCGAAGGATTTACATCACGACGTACCGCAGCACACCGCCTTATGAAAAAATCGGGGTTGGAGAGGGGCAAGAACCGGGAATCGCCCGTGTTATTCTGGAAAATAAAGGATTTGAAGTGGAGGAAGTCCTAGAACCCAATGTGGCGTTGGTAGGGCGCGTTATTCGCATTGAAACTGAAAAAGGTCAGGTGTTGTCAGCAGATGTTCGCATGCCCAAAGGGTCAATCCTGCGTTTGATTTCGGGGACTACGACCAACGAACTTGTTGCTGTCCCCAATTTGAAGGGGCTCACGCTTGATCTTGTTCGAGCAAAACTTGTTGCGGCTAAGTTGAGTTTGGGGCTGGTTGAATACGCTTCATCGGTTGAAGATGAGAGCGACTCTTTGAAGGCGAAGGTTTTGGAACAGCATTTGAAACCATCTGATCTGAAAACAGTATCAGCTGGCACCGAAATAGATTTGTACCTTGGACTGCGCTGGGATTCAGGAAGGCAGGAATGATCATTTCATCGTTATAGAATAGCTGAGCATGCGAAACGAAAATCGAATAATCGGGGGAGTAGTTGGGTTGATGGTATGTGCTGGGATCATGGGGGTTAATCCGATGAGAGCTCAATCCACTCAATCACATGAAGTTGAGCGAGATTTAAAGTTTGTGCCACTCGAAAATCGTGCTTCCAGGGCTCTCGAATCGCTGGACGAGAGACCGGCTGCAGGTGCTGTTGTACAGGAAAGGGGAGCTGCGCTTGCTTTGCCTTTTTTTGATGACTTCTCGACGCCTTCAATGCCACGGTTTGACGGGATGCTCCCTGGATTTGAAGTGTACCAGAGATGGGAATTGGGTTCGGCAAGGCAAACCGAAACGTTTGCGATTGCATCGCCCACCATTGGAGCGGCAACTTTAGATGGATTGAATCGATTTGGAGAGCCTTATAATTTTGTTGAAGTCAACACCTCTGGCTGGTGTGATACCTTGACTTCGCGGCCCATTGCGCTGAATGGATATTTCCCAGAGTCCAATGTGCATCTTATGTTTCATTACGAGGCAGGAGGACGCGGAAATGCTCCGGATGTCGATGAGGATTTTTTGACACTCGAATTTAAATCGACCGACGATGTTTCCGGCGAGGTTTTTTGGACCGAGGTTTGGTCATCGGATAGCACGTCTACAGTGGCTTTCGAACGTGTTTTTGTTCCAGTCGATCAGTTCCCCTACCTCGTGAATGATTTCCAATTCCGCTTTAGAAATTACGGAGCACTCGCTGGAAATGTGGACTTGTGGCACTTGGACTATATTTTATTGGATGACCAAATCAATCCTGACGCATTCGAATTGGTAAGCGAGGTGGCGATAACAGAACCAATACCGACTTTTCTGCGCGACTTCACTCGAATGCCTTGGAATCATTTCGTGGCGAATCCGACCTATTACATGCGCGACAGTTTGCTCATGGAGCAACGCAATTTTGGAACGCAAGCAGATAACATCAATTGGGGCTTCTCCGTTGATTACGAGGGAGCCGTAGAGGTATACGAAACCGCGGTTCAAAACACCAACGTTCAACCTGAGACCGCCTTCAATACAACACTGTACATCGGAACGAATCCGTTTGGGGAGAGTTTTGTCTTCGATGCCTCTGTTGCGGACACAGCCGCGACGTTTGCGGTGTCCATATGGCAAAGTTCAATCGGTCTATTGCACACCGAAAAGGAGGGAGTTCGGGATAACGACAGCATCGTATTCCATCAAGTTTTTGACAATGACTTTGCTTACGACGACGGAACAGCCGAAAAGGCTTATGCGCTGACAGCGGCAGGCGGTAAGGTGGCCATGCGATATTCGCTGGAGGTGCCGGATACCTTGTTAGGACTCGCCATCCATTTTACTCCGTACTACACGGACGTTGATGATGAGACGTTTTTGCTCAGAGCGTGGCAAGATAGCCTTGGGGTTCCCGGGGCTGAACTGTCCGAAAATTATGCCTTTCAGACGCCTCAATATTTCAATGATGGATACGATTTGTTCGCGTTTTACGAATACGACGATCCCATACCTGTGGAGGGCAATATTCACGTTGGTCTGGTCCAGGCAAGTGAGGTAGGGTTAAACTTCGGGTTGGATAAGAACACCAATTCAAATGTGGGACAACTTCACTACTCATTGGGTCTTGGCGGAAGCTGGATCAACTCCGAAATCGAAGGATCTGTCATGATTCGTCCGGTGTTACGTGCCAATAAGACTGAAGTTTGGAGCGACGTAGCTGAGAACGATGCGCATACGCGTTCACCGCTGCGGGCATATCCCAATCCGGTCAACGGCAATGCTTGTCAAGTTCAAGTTCCTGTTGCATCGGCATGGCAACTTTGGAGTGCAGAGGGGCGTTTGTTGCAGGCGGGTCGATGGATGTCGCCTGGGGTCTACAATTGTGATTTGACAGGTCTCGCATCTGGGATGTATTTCTTGATCAACGATTTAGGACAAAGCGTCCGAATCCTGCGAAACTAGAGTGATGGACACGGATCAAACCACAGAAAATCTTCCAACTCCCGATTCGGCAGATGAGTCTGGAGAAGAGCTATTCGAGCACCATCAGTTGCTTGCTGATCCGCGACAACAGCCGCTTCGGGTCGACAAATTTGTATTGAATTTGGTTTCGAATATGTCGCGGACGAGGTTGCAAGCCGCGGCAAAAGCGGGTTATGTTCGTGTCAACGGTGTGCCGGTCAAACCGAATCACAAAGTGAAGGCAGGGGATAAAGTGTCCATTGAATTGCCCAATCCCATTCGGACGTTTGAGCTGATTCCTGAGGAGATGGCGTTGGATGTTTTATTCGAGGATGATCACCTCATGGTCATCAATAAACCTGCTGGCCTTGTCGTCCACCCTGGAAATGGCAATTACACTGGAACGCTGGTTCATGGCGTGGCATGGCACCTCTTGCAGCAGCAAAATGAGTTGCCACCGGACTTATCCAGCGGACGTCCACGTGATGCGCAGTTTGATCAGGTAATCCCGAGGCCGGGACTGGTGCATCGATTGGATAAAGACACAACGGGCGTCATGGTTCTGGGCAAAACGGAGGAGGCAATGACCTCGCTGAGTCAGCAGTTCTTCGAACGCTCTGTCGATCGTCGATACCTCGCTTTGGTGTGGGGTGACTTGGAGAAGGATGGGACCATTGAAGGTCACATTGGCCGCAATCGTCGGAATCGCAAAATTCAAGCTGTTTATGTGCATGGCGATGAAGGCAAACACGCGATCACACACTACGAAGTGTTGGAACGATTGGGTCCTGTAACTTTGGTGAAATGTAAACTGGAAACCGGACGCACTCACCAGATTCGTGTTCATATGGAGCACAATGGACACCCGTTGTTTGGCGATGAGTCCTATGGAGGAAACAGAGCGGTCAAAGGGGTTCGTGGGGGGAAATACCAGGCTTTTCTAAATAACTGCTTTGAAGTACTTCCTCGTCAAGCATTGCATGCACGTTCATTGGCGTTCACACATCCGATGACGAAAGAACGGCTGACGTTTGAAACGGAATTACCGCAGGACATGGTTACGGTTCTCGACCGTTGGAAGTCTTATTTGGGTGGCGTCTGAGGCCAATCGAAGGCAAGTTGCCTCGGCGAGGTAGGGCCTCTTATTTTCTCTTCGAAATGTGATCCAAGGCACGCTCAAAAGATGTTCGCGTGTCTATGACACGACTGAACGTGAATTGAATGGTGCCGTAACTGTCGTTAGATTCTGGATTGCCTCGAAATGTTCCACCTTCGCTGTAGCTATGGTTTCCAAGTGTGCCGGAGGCGGGATCATTGATGGCAGCGATAACATCGGAATTCGACTGTGAACTGATCGCTTCTGCAAGCGGTGAGAGGAACTCAGGATTGGCGTACATGCCCGAAAGGTCATCCAGGTAATCAGTGAAGGTGGCTCTCCACGAGCCTTCTACCCCAAAAATCCAGCCTTGTCCGAGCCCAAATTCAAAACCTATCCCCATTGGAATAGCTGCGATAAAAGAGGCGTATTCCTCCACTTGGCCTTCTGTGCGCAGTGGACGCAAGTCGTACCAGCGATCGTCCCACTCATTGTTGGGATCATCGGTGATCTGAGCTTGTGGATTGTGTAGAACGCCATAAACGCCGGTGAAGGCGAAGGCTTTGAATGACATTTTTCCGGGTCGGGCAAAATTTCGCGGATAGCTGGACTGCCCAAGGTTGAAAAGCGTGAAATCCGTGCGGAATCCAAATTCAACCATTCGGTTACGGAAGTTCAGATTGCGTGCTTGACGGGCCGGATCTTCTGCATTGTGATCGGCTTGACGAATGTGCACATAATTCACCTCACCTGATACACGCACATAGTCATTTGCGGCGTATCGCAAAAAGGCACCCATTGCAGGTGAGGTTGTGATGATGTCAGCATCGAGCAACGATGCACGTGGGTCAAATTTCCCTCCAATTTCTCCTAGGTAGTTTGATCCACCAACGGACATTCCAATGGACAAGGGAGTGTTCTGTGCCTGGGAACTAACCGTTCCGAGGATCACAGCAAAAATGGCAATGGTATACTTCACGCTCTGCATACGACGAAGATGCTGCTTAGGTTTCAGGGATTCAAGCGTCTCAGCCCACTGATTTGGCCACTTTTAAACAAGGGTTATCAACAATCGCGCCGCACGTATTCTGCAATGAGCGTCTTCATTCGCAAGTGCATTAGGTGAGTTTATCTCCCAACATTGACCACTCTTCCATGGCTGCACTGAGCTCGTTTTGAGCGGTTTCATATTGATAGGAGAGCTCTGTCATTTTGGCCCGGTCATCGGTTCCAAGGGTCGCAATTTGCTCGTCCAAGGCTTTCAGGTTAGTTTCCTTTTCGGAAATAATACTCTCGAGTTTTTTGAAACGATTTTGATCCTTACGCTCCTGACGTTCCTGCTCTTTGCGGGCTTTGTATGATTCTTTATTGGAAATCCCATCGGCGCCTTGTTTCCGATGATTTTTCGGAGACGAATCAGGCTTCGCTTTTGGAGTAGGGACATGTGTTCCTTTTTCGGCTTCGTACGCCCGTATGCTGTTGGCGTGCTTTTCGTGAAGGAATTGTTTGATGTCGCCGATGTACTGTTTTAAGCCATTGGGCTTTACTTCGTACACCAACTCAGTCAAGGAATTGAGAAAGTCGCGGTCGTGGGAAACGACAATTAACGTCCCATCAAATGCTTGGAGGGCTTCCTTGAGAACGCCTTTGGCTCGGATATCGAGGTGATTGGTCGGCTCATCCAGGATCAAAAGGTTGTAGGGATGCAGAAGTAGTTTACACAATGCAAGTCTCGCTTTTTCACCTCCAGATAGGACCTTCACTTTTTTGTCAGCGTCTTCACCACTGAATAAAAATGCACCCAGAATGCTTCTCAAGCGTTTGCGAATTTCACCGACGGCAACATCGTCCAATGTCTCGTACACGGTGAGTTCGCCATCCAGTTCTTCGGCTTGGTTCTGAGCGTAGTATCCTATGTCTACATTGTGCCCGATGGTGAGATCGCCCAGATGGGCTTCGAGTCCCATGAAAATCCGAGTAAGGGTTGTTTTTCCTGCCCCATTCTTCCCAACAAGAGCCACTTTTTGTTGCCGCGCTAAAATAAAGTCGAGCCCTTCAAACACCGGCTTTCCATCGTATGATTTCGTCAAGTCTGCAGCTTCGATGCTTACTTTTCCGGAACGAGGAGCCGATGGAAATCGAAATCGAATGTCCGCCTTGTCCGTAGCGTCAACTTCGATGCGCTCGAGTTTATCCAATTTCTTGATGAGCGATTGTGCAAATGCGGCTTTGTTCTTTTTTGCACGGAATTTGTTGATGAGGACTTCCGTGTCTTCGATGTATTTCTGCTGATTTTTATAGGCTTGTTCTTGCCTCATTCGTTCCTCTTCACGCCACACTTGATATTTGGTAAAGCTTGACTTGAAATCGAACAATTTGATTGGCGTAATTTCAATCGTTCGTGTGGTCAAATTGTCTAAAAATGTTCGGTCATGCGATATCAATAGAATGGAACTAGAGGATTGCATGAGAAACCCTTCGAGCCATTCAATGCTTTCGAGATCGAGGTGATTGGTCGGCTCATCGAGCAGCAGCAGTTCCGGGCTGGCAAGCAGAAGCTTGGCAAGTTCGACACGCATCTTCCATCCACCAGAGAATTCGCTCATTTTACGATCCATATCACTGGGGGTAAAGCCCAGCCCTTGAAGGATGCGTTGCACCTGTTCTTCTTGCGAAGCACCACCTAAAATGTCAATCCTTTCGTTGGTGGTGGTAAGCTCTTCGATCAGACGACCGTATTCGATTGATTCATAGTCCGTGCGTTCGCCAAGTTCTTTTGTGATTTGCTCCAATCTAGCTTCGAGATCTTGAACCTCGATGAATGCACTGCTTGCTTCTTCCAGTATGGTTGCATGTTCATTGTGCTCCATCTCTTGTGGCAAGTAGCCCACCTTGGAGCCTTTCGGCATGGTGACGATTCCAGTTGAAGGAGGGTTAACGCCTGCAATGATTTTGAGTAGGGTTGATTTTCCGGCACCGTTTCTGCCAACCAGTCCCACACGTTCGCGCAGTCCGATGAACAGGTCGAGATTTTCGAAGAGTGTGCGTTGTCCAAAATGGACGGCAATGTTTGATATGCTTAACATAGGGACGGCAAAGGTCGCATTTTATTGGAGCAAAAAAAAGCCGGTCACATGGACCGGCTTTTAAGATGCTATAAGATCAATAATGCCAGAGGTCGTGCTCTAGCAGGAACAATTCTTCTTTGATCCGCTCGGATTCAGCCAATGCGTCTAATCCGCGGGCGTAGGATGAAATCGGTCGGTCGTAGACGTTGGATTCCTTCACCACGAAACTACTGAAGAAGCGTTTTTGGAATAAGTCCTCGTAAGTCCGACGTTGGGCGTCATTCATGGGGTTATAAGCTTCTGAATTTGCGAAAACGTAGCGGCACTCAGGGTAGTAGAGCCAAAATAAATCCTTGAAACCTTTGGACAAGCCTTCATCATCGAATTCTTCCAAGCGTGGTGCTATTCCAATAATACGCACGTAACGTTCGCCTCGTTGACGGTCCCAGATCCAGTCTTCTTTGATTAAATATCGAGTAATTGAACCCGTTTCGATGGCAACCTGTTCGGGTCGGTCTCCTATTTTTTCTCCCGTCTCGAGATCAAATTCAGGAATTAAAACGGTTGGGTTCAAGATGCTATCGACTTGATTCGGCGTGAGGGGATAGCGGAATTCGTCATCATCGCCGGCTGGACCGGTTCCATAGGCCACAAGCGAACCTTCGACCAAGAGTGCGTCACGAACGACATCGAAAAGACTTTTTCGGTCTGCAATGGGCTTGATCGGGTAATAGTACGGATGGTTCATCTTCTCCCTCAGGTCAATTTCTTGCCAAATACGCTGAGTATACATAACGTCCGCCTCTCGCAAATGCGGATAGGGCACGACGCGTTTTGTGATGTTTGCTTCTTTGACATACGCTCCATCCAAGACATTGGAAACCTGTGCCGAGAGATCAGTGCTGGCAAAAATGCAAAGAGCGAAAAGCAAGATGGGGGTGATGAACCTTTTCATGATGGTCAGATTGTTCAGGATACTTTGAGTTTCATAGTGGCCAATTGACGTTCGGTACCGTCAGGCATTTTGACTACGATGTCCTCGATGTAGATTACATTTCCTCGGGTAACGCGATTGAGGAGCTCTTTCATGTTGTCCGTCAAACGGTTGCTGTTTGATTTTCGTTCAACCAATGTCCCGTCTCGGCTAACTGAAATGCTAAAACTTTTCACGACGACTTTGACATCGAAATCGAAATTGACCATTTTGGCGGCAACGCCCGGAGCGCCGAGCAATGTGTTTTTGCTGATCGTGCGATCGGAAGGTTCTTTCCCTGCGAATGAGGGAACTGGGTCCGGTATTCGCTTGACACGAAAATCTCGTTGTGGAAGGCTCTTCTTTGATCCATCAGGCATGGTCGCAGAAACGCTGATTTTCGCTTCATTCGTTTTTCCGGGTTCAACCACGTAAGATCCATCCGGTTGCTTCTTGATTTTGTGTCCACCAGTAATGCGCACGTCAAGTCGATCTCCAGGGACACCAGGAACTGAAATTTCTACAGGATTGGGTAAGCCACGGTAGAACACATTCATTTTGGTTGGGGAAACAACAAGTGCAGGCTCTGCAACTGTGAAACTTGGTGTGTAGAAAGGGTACGGCTCGATGTTTCCATCAGGGCCTTGGAATCGGATCAATCCTTTGTAGTTCACATCACCAAGAGACATGCCTCGGGTAGAGACTCGAAGTTTTCCGAGACCATCCGTTCCAATGGGTAACATCTCCATGTCAGTGTATTCCAGCATGCTTGAGTCCCGACCATTCCACTTTTTCCCTTCGACAAAAATATCGGGAGGATTGGTTCCATCGAAAGCGGCCAGAAGAACGTTAGCTCGAAAGCTGTCACCTCTCAGGATATAGTTTGATTCTGGAACTACAAGTGGTAAAAGGTTGGTAAACTTGTACGATTTGGCATCTACACTACCGAGCAACCAAGACAAAATGTCTTCTTGGATGTCTTGAACATCCAAGGTCATTTTCGTCATCAATGGCATAACAGCCGCAAGAGGAACGTGATAGAACGTTGCCTGTTCCCAACTGACTTCACGGTTCTCCACCATTTCTGACGGAAATGCGAAGGTTTCTTCAATCTGGTTTTTGATTGATTCTGGTAATTCTCGGCGCTGTCCAAGGTTGTCCGTGACTGAAATGTTACTCAAGTATTCTTTGAACGATGTCATTTTTGTCTTGAGGTCCCATGCAGTCCACTCTTCTTCACGAGGTGTGGCGGGCTCGGCCAATCCGACGTAGGTCGTCAGGTTTTGATATTCGTCCTTGATGGGTACATGGGCTAGATTCAAAACGGTATCCATACCGTTGCCGTCTTTGCCGATGTAGCTGCCGAAGTTCAAATCTCCTGCTTCATCATAATCTCCAGCGGATGCCGCCATGATGCGGGCCTTCAATTCATTGATGTAAGAGATCAAGGCCTCGGATCGTTTATTAACGACCTCAGCACGATCGAAGAAAGGTTGTACTTTCTCCTTGTTCTGCAAATATTTTGCTTGAAGTGCAGAACTCGTCTCGTTCACTTTTGAGTCCAATGTTCCTTGCGTATTGCGCAGGCTTGTCTCAACTTTTACGAATCCGTTCAGGACTTCTTTTGATATGTTCAGGGCAAGAAGGGCGGTGAGTACCAAGTACATCATTCCGATCATCTTCTGCCTGGGTGTTTCTTTTCCTCCGGCCATGGTTGATTTTTAATGGTTTTAAATCATCGTAAGCATGATGCTTATCGACCCATAGCATTGAGCATGTTACCGTAGACCGTATTGAGAGAGGCTAGATTCTTCGAAAGTTCTGCGATGTTCTCTTTGTACAATTTCGTGTCCTCGACAGAATCGTTGAGATTTTGAACCAATTCACCCATTCCAGTGTAGAGTTCAGCATTGACTTTCATTTGCTCTAACTGGGCTCCATACATATCGTTGAGAGAGGTTAAGTTTTCAGTCATCTGTTGCATGGCACTTCCAACCGTAGAGCTCATCTCTCCAGCTGCTTCGAGTCCTGTGAGCGACTCCGAAACTTTGGAGTAGTCATCCGCTAACTGGCTTACGTTCGTTGTTGCAGAGTTGAGGGCGTTGCCGTAATCCTGCGCTGCTGATGAAACGTCAGCGGCTTCTCCCATCTTCGTAGCCTGTTCACCAAGATGACGCATACCATCGCCTAGGCGTTCAATCAACTCGGATTCGATGTTCGCTTCTTGCAACATGTCATCCAATTGTCCAGTAAGATTTTTCTTGGGAGGTGAGCCGTCAGCAGGTGTTGCTAGTTCAGGGTAAACCAAGGACCAGTCCGGCTCCTCATGGGGTTTCTCGAAAGCTGAGAAAAAGAAGATGATGGCTTCCGTTCCTAAACCGACAATCAACATCTCCGATGCAAATGGATAGTGGTTGATTTTAAATAGCGCCCCGACAATGACGACAGCTGCACCTATACCGTACATCTTTGCCATCAAGTTTTTCCAGCCTTTGCTTCCTGGTTTCATTTAAAAAAGTCTTTTAATGTGGTTTCAATTCAAAAAAATAGATTGAGACTGCGCTGAGTCACAGCATTCAATCTGCGATTGGTTTTAGTTCCAATCTTCCGGTGATCCGCTTTTACCGCGACCCATGTACGTCATTGCGCTTCGGAACCCGACATATGCTTTGCTGGTATCTCGGTATTCAAAAGAACGAGTCCCAGTCTGACAATAGTATCCGATGTCTTTCCAAGAGCCCCCTCGTATTACTTTTCGGTGAAGGGTTGGGGGATCGTCCACGCGAGCGTGGTAGCTATATTCAGGGCTGAGATCGTGGGAGAAATCATAGACTGTTTCGTCGAAGGCGGTACTCGTCCACTCTGCAACGTTGCCAGCCATGTTGAACAGCCCATAATCATTGGGGCTGTAACTATCTGTCGATACCGTTCGGATTGCACCGTCCTCGACATAGTCTCCGCGCATCGGCTTGAAGTTCGCCAAAGGACAGCCTTGAGCATTCCGCATGTACGGACCACCCCATGGAAATGGACTCAATTGCAAACCTCCTCGTGCTGCAAACTCCCATTCGGCCTCCGTCGGCAAGCGGAATCGCTGAACATCGGATTGTCCGTTGCTCGCTCGGTAGTTATTCATCAGTTGGGTTCGCCATGCATTGAATGCCTTGGCTTGACTCCAAGTCACCCCAACGACAGGATAATTATCGTAGGCGGGGTGGTAGAAATAGTGCATCATATCCTCGGTATACGAGTACGTGTAGTCACGCACCCAGACCAATGTGTCAGGGTAGACATTGATGGTTTCTTCCACTACGAATTGTGATCGGTCACTGTGGCCACGAATGCTATGCAATTGGTTGAGGCTATTGACCTCTCCATATTCTTCGTCGAGACCTCCTTTGCTCGCTGCAGCCTGGTAGTTCATCCACCAGTAGCGGTAGTTTAATTTTCTCGTGTCATAACTCGCCTCGTTGTAAAACTGGTCTGAACCTTGGAGGAAGTACTCGTCGTAAAGGAGGTCAAAAATATCCTCATCTTCCCAATTGATCGGCGTCTCCCAGTTCAAGATGTAACCCTTATCGATGAATCGGTCAAGTTCTCGTCCCAGCGCATCCTCGGCAAAAAAGAAGTCCTCATTATCGTCTTCAGCGAGTGTGTTTCGGAACAGTGAATCTTTCACCCAATTCGTGAACTGCCGATATTCATTGTTCGAGATTTCATGTACATCAATGTAGAAAGCTGGAATACTGACCGTTTTTGATCTGGTATTCAGTGCGAATGGCACGTCTTGATCGCTTGGTCCCATGGTGTATGAGCCCAGGTGGATGTAATTCATCCCATATGGATTCACTTGAATCCAATTTTCGCGAGGGTAGACTCCTACGAGTTCACCCTGAGGTCCAGCGTAACAGCCAAAAAGGGTAGCGGCTGTAATGAGTATGATGAGTGTCTTTTTCATGTTGCTTGCAGGCTATGAATCCACTAAAGGATTACGAGTAATAACTCCAAATTGTTGCCATTTAGTATGGCTTCCTTAGAGGAATCGGGGGTTGGCGTATCGATTCTTCACTGGAATGCTTTCAAATTTGAAGCAGTAGCTCAGGAATACTTCATGAGAACCTGATGAATAGTTCCGAAGTTCAGATGTGGTCGCATCGTACGAGTATCCGAGGCGAAAAACTTGCTTGGCATAGGTGTTCCGTTGCTTGTCCTCCATTGCATACTCCACACCGAAAGTCGGAGCAATAGCGTCAGTTGGTCTCCAGCTTACACCAGCCCAAAGCATGTTGTCCCAAAGTACATTTACATTGATATCGGCAATGGTCGCGCTGAGATCCGTCTTCGCAAGAACATTTGTGCGTAAGACGAGATAATCGCCATCCAAGGGGTGGTCGTAGCCTCCCATGGCATAAATGTGTCGTCGTGGCTGCATGCTCAAATCGGCTAACTCAGTCTCCATGACATGAGTTGTACTCAATCCGGCGTAGAACGAGCCTGGTTTGCGGATAAAGACTCCAAGGTCTAAATCCACAGCACGTGAGCTGGTTTTGTTATTTGGAATTGCCTGGTCTTGGGTGTAATCATCAATTGCGATCCAATCGTTTCCCAGTGTTTTTGAAAACATCGATGCGGCGAGGCCGACGCTTACGATTGCACCATTTGATAGTGGTTCGAGGTGGTAGGCATAACCCAATTTCCCTAGCGTATTCGTTTCCTGTCCCAATGCATCCGAGTAAAAACTCAGAAGCACTCCACCTTTCAAGGCATCCACGAAGGTGTGCGCTGTAAGCATGCTTGTATTCGGGTCTCGGTCCAGGCCTTCCCATTGGTTGCGATATGTGCCCGAAACACACGTCAGTTCACTGTTTCCCGCTACAGCAGGGTTGAATGATGCGGGTTCCATGTACCATTGGGTGAATTGCGGGTCTTGTTGGGACATCGTTGTGGAGACGATCGCCAGCGAAAAGCACGCGAGTAGGAGGATGCGAGTCATGTTAACTAGTTGGTTATCAGCAGGTTCTTCTTGGAGCAGTCAAGTCCCAAGAACGCTAATATAGAGAATTTCTAAAACTACAGAATTTCGAGGGTAAGTTTCTCCGCATTTGGGCGCTCTTTAAGCGAGTTTTTTAAAGGTTTGCCACCAGCGTTCTGGGAGCTTGCCCTGAGTGGATTCGATGTAGTCTTCATGGCTGCAACTGACGAGGTGCGTGATTTTTTTGTGATTGCCTCTCTGCGGAGGGTAAGGTATTTCCATCCACCACCGATCGCTTCGGGGGCTTTTGTGAAAAATGATTTCCTGCTCGACTTCGTCGAGATCAACTACAAATTTTGTGTACTCTTCGATGTTGCATTTGGGATAGTCAGACTTTTGAGCGTAAATCCCGTCCAATGCGTGCCATACCAATTGTGCCATAAGCTGCGCACCGAGATTGCGCTGATCCAAATCTGGATTGTGTTCGAAAAATCCAATGCTTTTGACTCGGTCGGACATTCCAGCGTAGCGTGCGAGTTGACATGCCGTTACCGCATCAATCCCGTTGGGTCCGGCTTCACTGTGTGCCGCATGGTCGCAGCCTCTTATGGCGCTAGCATCAAATGAGACTAAATCGGCATCGCGCAAGACAGGCTCCATTTTATGAGGGCCGGCCATTGCAGACCCCAATCGAATGGAAGTGAATTGCATTTTCTCGAGCAGCTCCAAGGTGTCCGGGTCCGTGAGGTATCCTTGGTGCCCAATGTTGGTGTAGTCGAACAGATAATTGGGCTCATGAAGAATGATGTCATTCATGAAATTTCTCGAATTTGAATCCTCTGGATCGGCCCCAAAATCAAGCCTTGAATCGATGGTAACCAGTTCAACGGGTTTGCCGAATGGTTCAAGCGCTCGGTAGAGTGCTGAGGTCCAATTTTGACCGCCGCCGATAATGATTGGAATAATCCCCATTTGCATCAACTCCGCTGACACGGATTCAACAGCTGCAGCTGTATCGGCTTCTGTGACCCCGGGACGCAAGTCACCTAAGTCTACAGTGCTGCCCCAATGATGGTGAGGCGTCAGTCTGTAAAGACACTCTCTTATGCTTTGTGGACCCCCGCTGCACCCTTCATTGTCGCCACTTTTTCGGCCATCCAAAATTCCAAAAAGTACCACCTTGACCCCTTCCAGCTCAGGCTGGTGGTCAAATCGGTGAACTTCCATGCGATCGGCGATGCGCTGCGACCCATCAGCATTGGTGTAATGGGGAGTGTTAACCGATTCAAAAAGATCATAAATGCCTTCCAACATGGATGCAATATCGCAGCAAACGCCACGGTTTTGTCAGCAGAGGTCGAAGGTTGCTGACATCCCAACGGGGATTATTGAGCAAGTTATTTGCTCTTCTTTCGCTTGCGAGGAGGGCGTTTTGCAGCTTCTTCAATCAACTCTTGAGCTCTTGCCCAGTCGATGGATAGAGGATCTTCGGTCTTTGGGATTTTGACGTTCTTTTTACCTGCCTTAATGTAGGGACCATAGCGCCCTTCGAGAATGCGAACGGTCTCATCTTCATCAAAGACTTTGATGAGCGCCTTCGCATCTGCGGCGCGTTTTGCCATGATCAGTTCAATGGCACGTTCGAGGGTGATGGTGTGTGGGTCGTCGCCGTCGTCTGCCTTGATCGACACGAAGGAGCCGTCGTGGCGCACATAAGGTCCAAATCGGCCAATGGCCGCCGTGACAACCTTGTCTTCTAATTCTCCTAATTTCCGGGGCAGTTTGAAAAGATCCAAGGCTTCTTCTAAGGAGATGCTCTCGAGACTTTGGTTTTTGAGCAAGGAGGCAAATTCTTTCTCTTCGTCCTCCGGATCACCGATTTGTGCCATTGGTCCGTAGCGTCCAATCCGCACGAGGATTGTTTTTCCATTTTCGGGATGCTTTCCGAGAATGCGTTCGCCGGATGCACGTTCTGCATTTTCCCGGGTTTCGTCAACATCTTTTTTGAACCCTTTGTAGAAGGAGGTAAGCATGTTGCGCCAATCCATCTGTCCTTGAGCAATCACGTCAAACTGGCCTTCTACGTCTGCCGTAAAGTTGAAGTCCATGATTTGATCAAAATGTTGAATCAAAAAGTCATTCACAACAATGCCGATATCGGTAGGGAAAAGTTTGGAGCGTTCGACTCCAGTGTTTTCAGTTTCAGTCGTTACTGTGACGACTTCCTGCTCTAACGTGATCAGTTGGAAGTTGCGAGGTGTACCGTCGCGATCTCCTTTCTCGACGTAGCCACGCTTCTGGACTGTGCTGATGGTTGGTGCGTAAGTGGACGGTCGTCCGATTCCAAGTTCTTCCAATCGCTTGACGAGGCTGGCCTCAGTAAATCGGGGGGAATGCTTGGAAAAGCGCTCGGTTGCCACCACCTTCTGCCTAGGTAGGTTTTGGCCAACAGTCATCGCCGGAAGTCGATTGTCCTTGTCTTTGTCCTTGTCCTCTTCGTCGTCGTTGCCTTCGAGATAGACCTTGAGAAAGCCATCAAAGGTGATGACTTGTCCCTTGGCCATGAATGTTTCTGGTCGAGTTGAAACTGAGATTACTGCGGTCGTGTTCTCCAATTTGGCATTTGCCATTTGAGAGGAAATAGCGCGTTTCCAAATCAGGTCGTAGAGTCTGACTTGATCACGTTCGCCTGTTGTTGCATTGCGTGTCAAATCTGAAGGGCGAACGGCTTCGTGCGCTTCCTGCGCACCTTTAGCTTTTTTGCCACGGTATTGCTGGGGATTGGAGTAATTATCTCCATAAGTAGAGGTGATGAAGCCTTTTGCTTGTTCGATGGCATCATCGCTTAGGTTCGTACTGTCTGTACGCATGTAGGTAATAAGACCTGACTCGTAGAGCGACTGCGCCACGCGCATTGTTCGGCTCACTGAGAAACCTAGTTTTCGCGAAGCTTCTTGCTGCAATGTTGAAGTTGTAAACGGAGCTGTAGGCTTTCGCGAAGTGGGTTTGGTTTCAATGGAGTCCACGGTGTGACTGGCGCCAACACAGTCATTCACAAAGTTTTTGGCTTCGTCCTCAGATCCGAAGCGTTTGTTGAGTGGGGCTTTTATTGCCAGCTTATCCACCTCAAACTCACCCACGACCCGGAAGTCGGCCTTGGGCTTAAATAATCCGATTTCCCGTTCGCGTTCGACGATGATTCGGACGGCAACGGACTGCACGCGACCTGCGCTAAGCCCGGGTTTAATTTTCCGCCAGAGCACTGGGCTCAGGTCAAAACCGACCAGTCGGTCCAAGATGCGTCGCGCTTGTTGTGCGTTCACCAGATTTACGTCCACTTCACGTGGTCGCTCAATGGCCTTGAGAATGGCTTTTTTGGTGATCTCAGAGAAAACAATGCGCTTGGTGGCTTCAGGCTTAAGCTTAAGGGTTTCCGCGAGGTGCCATGAGATGGCTTCTCCTTCGCGGTCCTCATCCGTCGCGAGCCAGACAATATCAGCCTTCTTGGCGGCTTGCTTGAGCTCTTTGACCAGTTGCTTTTTGTCATCTGAAACAACGTAATTGGGCTCAAAGCCCTCATCCACATTGACGCTCTCGTTTCCTTTCGAGAGGTCTCGAATGTGGCCGTAACTCGATTTGACTACAAAATCTTTGCCCAAGTAACCTTCAATGGTCTTGGCTTTTGCAGGCGACTCGACGATGACTAAATTTTTCGACATGGAATGCTTTATCTATGGGGTTGCAAAGAAAGGGATGGAATTCGGATGTTTGCAAAGGACTTCCTGAAATGGGTCCTTGAATGCTACTAAACACGAATGGACAGTAGGAAGTTGAAACGCCAATGAGAATCAATCACAAAAAAGGAAGTGCAGAGTCGGATAAAAAGTTCCGAATATTTCTGTTCCCTTTGATCCTGTTGGTGTTTTGGGCTGTCAGTTTTTGGCCAAACATTGCATTTGAAACGCCATACGGTCAACACCAATGGAGGCAATGTGACGCCTACTCGATGGCTTTGAATTATTTTCAAGAAGGTGCGGGATTCTTCGAGCCAAGCATGCATTTTCAGCACGGAAATGGCTTTGGATCAGGCCGAGCAGTGGGGGAATTCACGGGTACTTATTGGTTAAATGCCAAAGCCTGGTCGCTTTTTGGATTGAAACCTTTTACGTTGCGTTGGACACACATGTTGATCTGGCTTATGGGAGCTCTGGCTCTTTTTGCTTTGGGTCGAAATTGGTTTGGAGGCCTGAAATCAGCATTTGTCACAGCATGGGTTTCGGCATCACCATTGATCGCTTTTTACGCAGGAAGTTATTTGGTCAATGTCGCCGCACTGGGCTTGGTCTTTTTGAGTTGGTGGTTTGCATGGCAATTGATGCAGCGCGATCGACAGGGGTCAACCTGGAGGTGGGGTCTGGAATTTCTGCTTTTTCTGTGCTTGGGTTTGACCGTCTTATTCAGGCCCACAATGGCCCTAGGATGGATTCCGATTGCGATTTGGGCATGGCAGCGAGGGAACCCATGGCATTGGTTCGTTCGTTTTGCCCTCCCGCTTTTGATGGGTGTGGGTTGGGTGTTTTGGACCAAATCAGTCAATGATGCAAATGGGAGCATCTATTTCTGCACGACCGTTCGCCCCCTCTGGGATTCACAAGAACCCAGTGTTATTTGGCGTGCATTTTGCGAAAACTTACTGCCGGAATGGTACCATAAATATGTGCTTTATGCGTTTGGGCTGTGCATAATTGTACTTTCTTTCTTTCGAAGACTTCCAGCATCTCCCCGAGCAAAAAACCCGTTGAACAAAACGCTGGATTTGCAATTGCCTGCGCTCATTTGCCTGGTGGCGTTTGGTTTGGTGGTTTACTTCTTGTTGTGGTTTGAAAATCTTGATGTTCACGATTATTATCTCATCGAGTTCCAATTGATTATTCCGCTCGTTTTGTGGTGGTGTATCCAACGGCTAGAGCACTTGAGGTTGCGGAGATTAAAATTATACACGGGAATCTGGTCCCTTTTGCTTTTCGCACTTTCCTTTCAATTGTTAGAAGCTCATTTGCGCACACGAATGAAGTACACCACCCCAACAGGTTGGTGGTCTGAGGTGATTTTAACCCAGCGAGACCGGCAAGTTTGGAGTTGGTTTCACTGGGATCAGAACCGGCGATTCGCGGACCTCGCACAGGTGCAGAACGCGATGCGCGCTCAGGGCATTCAACGTGAGGATCGAATCATTTCTGTCCCCGATCCCAGTCCCAACATTACCCTTTCATTGTTGGACCAAAAAGGATTCACAAATCTTTATGACGAAAATATGACAGGCGATGATCGCATCGAGTTTTACGTTCAGAAAGGCGCGTCACACTTGGTCTGCAACAGCAGGGACTGGTATCTGCAGAGAGCTGAAAGTCCATGGTTACAACACCCAATCATCGACTTCGGAGGCATGATTGTTTTTGACTTGTTGAATTCTGCAGCACCTTTGCCGGACGATGCAAGACAGCAGTGATCAAAAACCGAAAATGACCTGGTTGAAACGCTTGGGTTGGGCGGGTTTCCTATTCTTTCTAATCAAGGGATTGATTTGGCTCGCTGTGATCTACTTTGGCATCGAACTGTTCGGATGAATTGACTTGATTTGTTCCGCCTAAGTCTGACATTCTGTCAGCTACTTTTTTCGACGTAAATTTGCACTGCAATGGGCACAATGAAGAAGTCGAACATGGATTCAGAGGATCAGAAAGAATTGTTAGGAGAGGCATTCCAAGGAACCCCTACGGTCGTTCCAGGACAACCCACTCACACCAAAAAGCTCTATTTGGAAAGCTACGGTTGTCAAATGAATTTCAGTGATTCTGAAATCGTGGCGAGCATCCTCAGTGAAGCTGGATTTGCGACGACACGAGAGGAGGAGGATGCCGATTTGATTTTGCTGAACACCTGTGCGATTCGAGAAAATGCTGAGCAACGTGTGCGTGCCCGACTGCGCCAGTTTAAGCAGGCAAAAGGATCAAGGCCACATCTTGTTGTTGGCGTTTTGGGATGTATGGCGGAGCGTTTGAAGGAGACATTGTTAGAGCAAGAAAAACTTGTGGATTTGGTGGTTGGTCCTGACGCGTATCGGGATATTCCGAATTTGGTGGAGCAAGTTCATGGCGGGCAAAAAGCCGTTAACGTCCTGCTCAGCAGAGAAGAAACGTATGCTGAAATAAGTCCAGTGCGTTTGGATGCTAATGGGGTAACTGCTTTTATTAGCATCATGCGTGGATGTGATAACATGTGCAGTTTCTGCGTGGTCCCATTCACACGGGGCCGCGAGCGCAGTCGAGATCCTGAAAGCATTGTGCGTGAGGCACACGAATTGTTTGATGCTGGTTACCGCGAAGTGACTCTGTTGGGGCAGAATGTGGACAGTTACAAGTGGAACATCGACAACAAGGGAGTTGTGAAAGACGAATCGGAGCCGGTGGTTCGCTTTGCTGAATTGATCGACCGTGTTGCACACGTCAATCCCGACCTCAGGGTACGCTTTTCGACCAGTCACCCGAAGGACATGACGGATGATGTGCTCGAAATCATGGCCAAGCATGAAAACGTTTGCAAGTACATTCACCTTCCTGTTCAGTCAGGAAACAGCGATGTTCTGAAACGAATGAACCGCGGGTACACGCGCGAGTGGTACTTGGATCGAATGGCGGCCATTCACCGGATCATGCCTGATTGCGCAACATCTACGGATATCATTTCAGGATTTTGCGGGGAGACAGAAGAAGAGCACAAGGATACTCTTTCGCTCATGGAGATGATGAGTTATGACATGGCTTATATGTTCTCCTACAGTGAACGGCCGAGAACATTGGCGCAGAGAAAATACGAAAACGATGTTCCGCCAGAAGTAAAAAGCCGCCGTTTACAAGAAATCATGGCGGTCCAAAAGGTGCATGCAGCGAATCGAACCAAGAGCTACGTCGGTCGAACGTATCGGGTTTTGATCGAAGGTACTTCAAAGAAAAAAGAAGATCAGTTTTTTGGACGAACGACCTACAATACGGTGGTGGTGTTTCCGAAGGGAAATGCGCAGCCAGGGACTTATGTGAATGTACACGTCCGCGACTGTACGCCGGTGACGCTCATTGGTGAGATGACTGATAACGAGCCATCCGCATGAATTCAAGCCCATGGATGCAAAAGCGATAAAGAGACGATTTGGAGTGATTGGCGTGAGCCCAGCGCTTGACCGTGCGGTGACTGTGGCGTCTCAGGTGGCACCGACTGATTTGTCCGTGCTGGTGTTGGGCGAAAGTGGAGTAGGTAAGGAAATCATGCCACGCGTGGTTCATCAGTTTTCAAAACGAAAGCACGGGTCTTTCATCGCCGTAAACTGCGGAGCAATACCAGAAGGAACGATTGATTCGGAACTGTTTGGGCATGAGAAGGGTGCTTTCACGGGAGCCACGGAATCTCGCAAGGGCTACTTTGAAGAAGCAAACGGCGGAACCATTTTTTTGGATGAAGTTGCGGAGCTTCCAATGACCACTCAAGTTCGATTATTGCGTGTGTTAGAGACCGGTGAATTCATTCGTGTCGGTTCTTCGCGCGTGCAGAAAATTGACGTCCGCGTGGTTGCCGCCACCAATGTGGATTTTGATGTCGCCATTAGCAAAGGACAGTTTCGAGAGGATTTGTATTATCGCCTCAGTCAAGTTCCGATTGAGGTTCCAAGTCTTCGAGATCGCCCTCAGGATATCCACCTGTTATTTCGAAAGTTCACTACAGATTTTTCGGAAAAGTATCACATGCCGCCATTGTCTTTGAGCCTCGACGCGGTGGAGGTTTTGGAAAATTATCCTTGGCCTGGAAACATCCGTCAATTGAAGAATACGACGGAACAGATGTCTATCCTTGAGCAAAACCGTTCCATTGATGCAGATAAACTCTTGGGCTACCTGCCGGAGTCTCATCGCAGTCGTTTGCCTGTTCAAAATCCTGAAGAAGATTCTTCAGCACTCAATGAACGAGAAATCTTGTACAAGGTGCTGTTCGACATGAGGCAGGAGATGCAGGATCTCAAGAAACTGGTTTTAGACGTGATGAAAGAGGGACAAGTTTCAGAAGCGCAAGCAGAGCTTGTGAGTCGTCTATTTAGTGCGCCAGAATCTCCGCAAAAAAGGCTGCCTTCCGGACGAGATGAACATGAAGAATTAACAGCTGCATCGAGTGGAACGGAATGGGATGCCAATCCTTGGGATTCAGATAACCCCATGTCGGGAGGTTCATTGGATGCGGCAGCCCTGAGGACGCAGGAAGTGGAGGAAGTGGAAGAAGTTCTGTCGTTGCAAGATTCTGAAAAAGAGCTCATCCGAAAAGCACTCTCCAAGCATCGCAACAAAAGAAAATATGCCGCTCTCGAATTGGGTATCTCGGAGCGGACGCTTTACCGTAAAATCAAGGAATACGGACTCAAATGAAGGTGCTTCGAATTGGAATCCTGTTTGTGTTCCCCATGATATTTTTGGGCTGTGGTGTTTATTCACCTTACGGAGCACAGACTTCGGGGGCCAAGACTTATTCAGTCTCTGCTTTTGAGTTGGTTACGCCACTGGCCTCCGCGTCAAGTGCTCTCGCTCTAACAGAGGAATTGAGGGATCGCATTCAACGGCAATCGACCTTGCGCCTCGTTAACGCAGAAGGGGAACTTCAGTTTGCGGCGGACATTACCGTTTGGGACGTAAAGCCGGTCAATGTTCAGGGCGATGAGACAGCAGCGTCCAATCGGCTGACCATCGGTTTGCGACTCAGTTATGAAAATACCATCGTTCCTGACTTGAGCTTTGAGCGAACTTTTACTCGTTTTGCAGATTACACCAGTGATCAAGATTTGTTGCAGATTGAAGATGAATTGGTGGTTGAGATTGGCGAGCAATTGTCTCAGGATGTTTTCAATGCTACATTGGGCAATTGGTGAGACGATTAATTGAAAGTTAAAATGCAGATCCAGCGACTTCAGCACCTGATAGAGCACCCTAATGAAGTGGTAGCGGAGGACCGCGAGGGGTTAGAGCGTTGGTCGCGAGAATACCCTTACGCGGGCGTTTTTGCGATGTTACTTGCTCGATGCAGTGCGGTTGAGGGGCACATGAATGAAGAAAAAGATTTGTTGCGTGCTGCATCGACCATGTCATTCCGTCAACCTCTTTTCGACCTGATTGTTCAGGCAAAGCTGGTCGAGGAAGCTCGAGCAGTGGATAGCGCAATTTCGGATGCGCCGGAGCCTGTCACGGCATTCGCCGAAGATGATGAGGGAGCTGCCAAAGAAGCGGAGGATTCGTCGGCATCGGGGCTAAATCCCAACGAACCTGTTCAGCGAGAGGCTCTAATTTCGGCAATTGAACGGACCATTGAGGCGGATGTAAGTCGATGGGAAGAAGGGGAAGAAAGACCACTCGTTTCCGAGGCGAAGCCTGCTGATCTTGCGCTGATTCAGCATGCGGTTTGCTCTCCCTTCTCTGATTGGTTAGTGCAGCGAGCTTCGGAGGTGGGATTTGGGGAGGTTGCGTCTTCGATTCAAGTAGAACCGAACACAGTGTCGACTTCTGCAAGTGAGTCCAAAGAAAACAACATGGCCCTGATCGATCAATTTATCGCAGCGAAGCCTCGGATTGGTCGCATACGGGATGCTCAAGAAACTAGCTCTTGGTCGGCAGATAGTATCCTTGAGGATCCTTCCTTGGTCACAGAAACGATGGCTCGTGTTTACGCGAAACAAGGACTTTTTGACAAGGCGAGAAAAGCTTACCGTCTCTTGGCGTTGAAATATCCAGCAAAAAGCACTTATTTTGCACTCCAATTGAAAAAACTGGATGACGCCCGACCAACTTTGGGTTCATCGAACGAATAAAACGGAATTATGGGATACTTTTTAATGGCGGTTATCTTGTTGGTATGCATCCTCCTCGGTGGAGTCATTTTGATCCAAAATCCAAAAGGAGGAGGATTGGCCACAGGCTTCCAGGGCGCAAGTCAACTTGGTGGCGTGCAGAAAACAACAGATTTCCTAGTCAAAGCGACATGGGTTTTGACCGGAGCACTTTTTGTTTTGTGCATTGTTGCCGGAATCTTTTTCGGTAATATGAACGAAGACGTAGGCATTGATGAGAGCATTTTGCCGACCACTGCATTGCCGATGGAGGCTCCTGCTGCTGAGTGACTTAACTCCAGTGTAAAGAGATTTGAGGAGGCGTGTCACCCTGTCAGGGCGACGCGCCTTTTTTTTGTCTCTTGTTCAAACCCTGACAACATTGCACGCTTCAGTCAAAAAAACATGACATGGCGGCAGTGAATGAAGCGATCCATTGGATTGGCACGAAAATCGATTCCGAAGGTCAAACAATAAAATCAAAACGCATGTCAATGAACATCAAACCCCTCGCCGACCGGGTGCTTGTCGAGCCAGCACCTGCAGAAGAGAAAACAGCTAGCGGAATCATCATTCCGGACACGGCCAAAGAAAAGCCGCAGCGTGGAACTGTTGTAGCGGTTGGTCCAGGTAAGCCTGAAGAACCGACAACGGTGAAAGTTGGAGACACTGTGTTGTATGGCAAGTATTCGGGGACTGAATTGCAGGTTGAAGGCAGTGATTACATGATTATGCGAGAGAGTGATATCCTCGCAATCGTCTGAATTTAGCATTGAACGAAAACAAGAAAAACATTTGAAATGGCAAAAGACATTCAATTCAATACAGATGCGCGAAACGGCCTGAAGGCCGGCGTTGATAAGCTCGCGGACGCAGTCAAAGTGACGCTTGGTCCCAAGGGCCGCAATGTGGTCATCGAGAAGAAGTTTGGTGCTCCAGCAGTGACCAAGGACGGTGTTTCGGTGGCTCGGGAAATTGAACTCAAGGACTCCTTGGAAAACATGGGCGCGCAAATGGTCAAGGAGGTTGCGTCAAAGACAGCAGATGTGGCTGGTGATGGAACCACGACGGCAACGGTTCTCGCACAGGCGCTCATTGGAGAGGGCTTGCGCAACGTCGCAGCCGGTGCGAATCCGATGGATTTGAAGCGAGGTATGGACAAAGCAACTTCGGCGATCGTAACAGAATTGCAGAAGATTTCGAGAGAGGTCGGAAGCGACATCTCAAAAATCGAGCAAGTCGCAACAATTTCAGCAAACAACGATGAAGCAGTTGGTGGCCTGATCGCCGAGGCTATGAAAGTTGTGGGCAATGAAGGCGTCATTACGGTGGAAGAGGCCAAAGGCACCGATACCGAAGTCAAGACTGTTGAAGGCATGCAGTTTGACCGAGGCTACCTCTCCCCATATTTCGTGACCAATAGCGAGAAAATGGAGGCTGAATTGGAGAATCCATTCATTCTCATCTACGATAAGAAAATTTCAACCATGAAGGATCTGCTCCCAAGTTTGGAGCAAACAGCGCAAAGCGGTCGTCCGTTGTTGATCATTGCTGAAGATTTGGACGGGGAAGCATTGGCCACATTGGTGGTCAACAAAATCCGTGGTTCGTTGAAGGTCGCTGCGGTCAAGGCCCCAGGTTTTGGAGACCGACGCAAGGCTATGTTGCAAGACATCGCGATTTTGACCGGAGGCCAGGTGATTTCAGAAGAAACGGGACTCAAGCTCGAAAATGTAACATTGGCTGATCTCGGAAGTGCAGAGAAAGTGACCATTGACAAAGACAATACGACTGTTGTCAATGGTGCAGGAGAGAAGGATTCAATCGAATCACGGATCGGACAAATCAAGGCTCAGGTGGAAACCACCACTTCGGATTACGACAAAGAGAAGTTGCAAGAAAGACTTGCGAAGCTCGCAGGCGGTGTTGCTGTCTTGTATGTCGGTGCTGCTACGGAGGTGGAAATGAAGGAAAAGAAAGACCGAGTGGATGATGCTTTGCATGCAACACGCGCTGCGGTTGAAGAGGGAATTGTTCCGGGTGGAGGTACCGCTTACATCCGAGCGGCTGAAACAGTTGCTGCAATGGAGGGCATCAATGCAGACGAGACAACAGGAATGAAGATTGTACTCCGTGCCATTGAAGAGCCATTGCGTCAAATTGTAAGCAATGCAGGAGGTGAAGGTGCAGTCGTTGTCAATTCAGTGCGAGAGGGTGAAGGCGACTTTGGCTACAACGCACGGACAGAGGTCTTCGAGAATCTATTCGAAGCAGGCGTCATTGATCCGACCAAGGTGACGCGAGTTGCTCTTGAAAACGCAGTTTCCATTTCGGGAATGGTATTGATCACGGAATGTGTGGTGTCTGACGAAGAAGAAATGATGCCAGCAGCTCCGCCCGCGGGCATGGGAGGAGGCATGGGAGGCATGATGTAAGTCGGCCCTCCTTCAAAATAGAAAAGCCGCCCTTCACCAAGGGTGGCTTTTTTTGTGCTTGAACCGATCGATCCATTGTAAATTGCAGCCGATGGCAGTTAGCATTCAACATGTGACCAAACAGTTCGGCAACCAAAAGGCATTGTCTGATGTCTCATTGGAAATTCCGTCGGCTCAAGTCTTGGGTCTCCTTGGTCCCAATGGCGCTGGAAAATCAACCTTAATGCGTTTGATTTCTGGCTACTTTCCTGCATCGATTGGTTCTGTCAGTGTATGTGGATTTGATGTTTTAGATCATCCTATGCAAGCGCGAAGTTGTGTTGGTTATTTGCCAGAGCACAATCCCATTCACACGGACATGTATGTGCGGGAATACTTGGAGTATGCGGCTGGATTACACGGGGTGGCCAATGTGGCTTCTGCGGTAAATGCCATGATTGAAAAGGTGGGGTTGCAGCCTGAAGCGCACAAGATTATTGGGCAACTGTCCAAGGGATATCGCCAGCGAGTGGGCATTGCTCAGGCGCTCATTCACGATCCGAAGGTGCTGATTTTAGATGAACCAACTTCAGGGCTTGATCCCATCCAATTGGTGGACATTCGAGCCTTAATTCGTGAGGTAGGAAAAGAGCGCACAGTGATTTTGTCCACGCACATCATGCAAGAGGTGGAAGAGGTTTGCGATCGCGTGGTGTTGATTCATCACGGGGTCATTGTTGCGGACGATGTTCTTTCTGCATTTGCAAGCAGGCCCGGTGGATTGGAATCTGCCTTTCACGAACTGGAAGTTCGATCATGACTCAAAAGGAGGGCCCAAGTGCCGGCGAAGCTGCGGACACCAGGAGGGGAATTATTTTGCGCTCAACGGGTTCGTGGTATCAGGTCAGCGAATGGGAGTCGCGTGCAATTTTCGGATGCCGGGCGGGAGGTCGTATGCGTTTAAATGGTGAGCGCAGCACGAATCCACTTGCCGTGGGCGACGTTGTTCGATTTGAGGCGAGCGGGCAAGAGGACGCGGGGCTGATCACTGAGCGGGAAGAGCGCAAAAATGCCATTGTTCGTCGATCGGTTAATCTTTCGAAAGAAACCCATGTGGTTGCAGCGAATTTGGACCGTGCCTTTTTAATCGTTACCGTCAGTCAGCCGCCCACTAGCACGGGCTTCATCGATCGTTTTCTGGTCACAGCAGAAGCCTACGGCATCCCAACCACCATCGTCTTCAATAAGTGCGACCTATTGGTTTCAGGTGAAAAGGACGAAGAATTATTGGATTATATGGCGGACCTCTACGAGATGGCGGGTTATGATGTGCTCCAAGTTTCCGCGCAAACGGGTTTCGGCTTTTCAGCGTTGAAAGCGGCCATTGCCGAATCTGGAGTGAATATGCTTTCAGGCCACAGTGGCGTGGGTAAAACTACGCTTATCAACGAATTACTCCCAGGTTTGGATCTGCGAACGGGCGACGTTTCAGATTCACACCAGAAAGGGAGGCACACAACGACGTATGCGGAGATGTTTCCGCTTCCCTCTGGGGGCTACCTCATCGATACACCCGGTATCAAGGGGTTTGGATTGGTTCAACTGAAAAAGGAACATCTGCATCACTACTTTCCGGAAATGTTCGCGCTTTTGGCCGAATGCAAGTTCCACAACTGTCTGCATCGTTCGGAACCGAAATGTGCAGTCCGCAATGCGGTTGAGCAAGGCGTGGTGTCCGAAGAGCGTTACCTGAATTATTTGGACTTGTACGAGAATTTTGACGCTGAAACCCAGTACCGCTAACTTCTAGCGTATCGGGTGAAAGCGGGAGGCCCAAAGTCCACCGACGCGCAAGCTCATTGAGTTGTAGATCAAAGGAAGTCCTGTTTCTCGGCTTCGAATCTGCAGCCCAATGCTTTTTAAAAGACCATCTCCTGCCGCGCAGTCCCACTCCATGTATGATCCTGATCGCACATGGACATCTGCTTGCCCGGTAACGATTTGACAAAATTTGAGGGCGCCGCTCACGGGCTTGCTTGTGAATTCGTCGGCATTCAGCCCTTCGGGAAGCAAATCAGGCCAGGGCATGCTCTCGTTCCAACTGGTCACCAGGAGAAATGGAGCTGCTGCAGGTTGTTGCTGAATTGCGGTTCGTGTGGTGATTGATGCGATGGAACAAGTGAACGGTAAAATACCTTCTGCGCCTGCATAGATTGTGTCCGCGAGGGGATCTGCAATCACGCCCAAAAAGGGTCCGTCTTGGTCACAAAGCGCAATGTTGACTGCAAATCCCGATCGTCTTTTTAGGTAAGATTCTGTTCCGTCTAATGGGTCGACAAGCCAGAATAGAGGCCAGTCTTTGCGTTCGCTAAAAGCTGGAAGAACTCCTTCTTCGCTGATGATGGGGATGTCTGTTTTCGCCAAGATTTCTTGAATGATCTGGTGACTTTCCATGTCCACTGATGAGACCAAGCTCCCATCACGTTTAGCTCGGATCACCAACGATTCGTTCTGTTCTTGCAAGTGATTGAGCAGTTCAAGACTGGCTGCAGCTGCAGCTTTCAGGGCCAACTCCAAGTGATGCTCCGTTTTTTTTGAATCATTCATTTGCTTTGCAAGGTATTCAATGTATAGTTTTGCTTCGGCGCAGGGGTGCCTCCATTTTTTTGGAGTGCTGAGATGATACCCTCATAACCTGACCGGGCAATACCGGTAGGGGAGCAGGCCGTTTCGTGGCGACCTTGTCGTGCACGCACTGCGTCATAAAGATTTAAAATCACGACGCATGTCACAATCAACAACCTCTTTTCTCTTCGCTGCTCTGGCATTGTTTTTTGTTCCTTTCACCGCGGAAGGTCAGGAATCTGATCAATCCAAAGCAGATTCAATTTTGCGCATGGTGGAACTGCTCCCCGCTACGGTTTCTGCGATCCAAAATCCCGATCGTGCGCCTTACGCCAAGCAGCGAATCGATGCCGCTGAGTTGGCGAAGCGAGACGCCTCGATGGACCTTCCATTTCTATTGCGATTTACGCCGTCTTTAATCGTGACCTCTGACGCTGGTGCGGGAGTGGGATACACGTCCATGCGCATTCGAGGGTCGGATCAAACGCACATCAACGTGACCATCAACGGTGTCACCCTCAATGACGCTGAATCTCATCAGGTGTATTGGGTGGATTTGCCTGATTTAGCGAGCAGCATTGATGAACTTGAAATTCAAAGAGGGGTGGGCAGTTCTTCCAATGGCCCTGGTGCATTTGGCGCAACGGTTTCGCTCAATACGATGAATTTTGATGCCAAGGCCGGGGGGGAAATGGTGCTCAGTGGAGGTTCCTTTGGGACCTTGCGATCCATGGTCAAATGGTCCACCGGCGAATTGGGATCGGGATTTTTCATCGAAGGCCGTGCGTCTCGAATCCTTTCGGATGGTTACATGGATCGATCAAAGAGTGACCTGTCCAGTTTGCAGGTTGGGCTCGGTTATCGTTGGGATTCGGGGCATTTGGCTTACAGTGCTATGCTCGGAAACGAACGAACGCAGCAAGCTTGGTTTGGTGTTCCACGCGTTGGTTTGTCAGGGGACTCTGCAGCCATCGTTGCTTGGGCAGCCGGCTCTTCTGAATACGGTTACGGGGAAGATGAAGAGCGTATTTCTGACCTGATTGCGCGTGGCCGCCAGCACAATTATTATCGTTACGCCGATCAAGTGGACGATTATCGTCAGGATCATCACCAGTTGCACTTGAGCCAAGATTGGGGTGCATGGGATGTGGGTTCTACGGTTCATTACACCAAAGGCGCAGGTTTCTATGAGCAATTCAAGAACGATGAGGACTTTGGGTTGTATGGTTCGGGTCCTTTGGGGCTTGCGGATTCCTCAATCACAACGGGTGATGTGATTCGAAGGCGTTGGCTCGACAATGATTTTTATGGAGTGCTGGTGCAGGCGAATCGAGAATTGGAACGCCTGTCGCTGCAATTGGGAGCTGGCGCATTTGACTACGTTGGAGATCACTTCGGAGTTCCGATTTGGATGGAGTATGGTGCTTCGAACCTGATGCCGACGGACCGCTATTATGACAATAGAGGAACAAAGTCAGATCGGTATGCCTTTTCGGCGTTGTCATCACAAGCTTTTGACGGTAAAATGCAATGGAGAGGTGAACTCCAAGTGCGTCAGGTGGAGTACAAAGTCATGGGTACGGACAATGATCTTCGCAGCTTGCAGGTGGATACGACCATGTCATTTGTCAATCCGAAAATCGGCGCTGATTGGTTGTTAGATGACGCCAATCGCATGTTTGTATCCCTTGCTCGCGGTAGCAGGGAGCCCGTGCGCAACGATTTTATCGATCGCGCAATTGAGGCATATCCCAAAGCAGAAACGCTGACTGACCTGGAATTGGGTTGGGAACACGGCACTTCAAATTGGAGCATAGAAGCAGTAGCTTATCACATGCGATACCAGAATCAACTTGTATTGACTGGAGCTTTGAATGATGTGGGCTCACCGGTTCGAGTGAATGTAGATTCAAGCCAAAGAACTGGATTGGAGTTGAGTTGCAACTGGCGCCCAGGGGGAGGGTTTACGTGGTTTGGAACGGCCACCAGATCCAGCAATACCATCGATGCGTTCAACGAGACACTCGTGGATTACGGGACCGATGAAGCATCCATTGTGGCTGTGCGACATGAAAATTCGAACATCAGCTTTTCTCCCGAGATAACAGCCGCCTCTGTAGCTACAATGGAATTTTGGAACCGCAGCAACTCTGTGCATTCCACCTCGGCATCTTTGGAGTGGAGTGCTCGTTATGTGGGTAAGCAGTACCTCGACAATACGTCCAATGAGAATCGAGCACTGCCGGCTTACACTGTCAATGATTTTCGTCTCCGATGGATTCGAAATCGAACTGCGGCGGGCAGCATTGCTTTTTCAGCGCACGTTCGAAATTTCTTGAATGCCGAATACAGCGCCAACGGTTATACGTACAGTTACCTGTACGGCGGTCTGGACGCCATGACCACGGAGGTATACCTTTATCCCCAAGCGGGAATGCACGGAATGGTTTCTTTGGAAATCAACTTTTAACACTGAGGTCAAACCATTTGAGACGCCTGTGAAAATCCGCTGGGGTCGGGCAGCCAGTTGAGGTCGTTGGGCTGCTTTTCTATGGCATTGCCAATGACAACGACATCTGCACCAGCACTCCAAGCGGCGGTCACGGAGGCGGCGTCCTTGAAGCCTCCTCCTACAATCAACGGACAGGATGTGTTTTCCTTGATGCCGGCGATGATGGAAGCCGTCACAGATTGAGACGCTCCACTACCTGCATCGGTGAACAAAACACGCAGTCCCAACATTTCTCCAGCAACTGCAGTAGCTGCAGCTATTTCCGGTTTGTTCAGGGGGATGGGCAAGGTCTGACTCATGTACGCAGCTGTGGTCAATGCGCCATCGCCAAACAGCATGTAACCCGTGGGGACAGTTTCAATTCCCATTCGGCGTATACGCATCGCAGCTTCGACATGCCGTCCGATAAGTAGCTCGGGATTTCGACCTGAGATGAGTGATAAAAAAAGCAATGCGTCTGCTCCTTTGGCTACCTGGTCCGGGGAGCCTGGAAAAATAGTGATCGGACCATTAAATCGTTCTCGAACTGTTTGGATGATGTCGGCAACGTTTTGCTTAATCAGCAGGCTTCCACCGATGAAGACGTCGGTGATTGCTGATTGCTCCAAGCGTTCTAGAAAACGAAACCACTCTCTGCCTGATGGCAGGTCGTCTGGATCAAGCAGGGCCGCGAGTCTTTTCTTGCCAAGTCCTTGGTCTCGCTCCAGATTTTCTAACCAACTCATGACGGAAAGATACGATGAATCATTTTTTGGACCGTGGACGGTTTGAGCATTCCGTGGCCGGTGGGCAGAAGGTGAAAATGTATACTGGGGTTGGCCTTTGTGAGTTTTTGCAGCTTCTGGCCATTGGCAGCTGGAATGATTCGGTCGTGGGCTCCAAAAGCGAGGTCCATTCTTCCAGGCCAAGCCGTCAATGTTTGAGCAATCTTCTGGTGCGTCGGCCAACAAAGCCGATGAGCGCGCCACCCAAGCCAGACCATCATTCGCATGCTGTGGTTCGAAATGTGAAACGCACAGAAGCCATGCAGGTGTTGAGAAATGATTCTTCTTTTGAGCAGCAAGTCGTTGCATCGGATCACAAAATCAGCATGCCTGTCAATGCTGAACCAAATCAGTTTGCCCAATTTCGAGTGAACTGTTAACTGGTAAAAAGGGGATTTCTTCAAGCCATCAGGTGCAAGCAGTGTGACTCGGCTCCACATATTTGGTGATTCGGTGAAAAGTGAGAGCGCAATCCGCCCCCCAATGCTGTAGCCCAAGAGGTCGTAATCCGGGGCCCTAACACCTTCTTTTGTGGCAATTTCAAGAAGTATTTGATTGAGTGTGGAAGGATGCAGAGGTGCGTCGGGAGCGAGTTTTGCGTCTGTTGGCCCTGATTCGCCGTGGTGGGGCAAATGCACAGAAATCATCGTGCCTTTGGAGGGCCATTGTTCGGCTAGTATGGTCAAGTCTTCGAGGGGGCGAGCGAATCCGTGAAAGGCAAACAGGGTCCGCGGAGTTTCATTTGCGGTAGCGTCTTTCCCAGAAATAGGCACGAGAGCATATTCGATACGCCATCCATGACTGGTGTGAGACTTGCGAGGGATTTTATGTTCATTAAGAGCGAATTCCACGTTGCAAATGTCGTGTGGTTTGATTCAAATCAGCTGTAGGAGCATTGCATGTTCAAAAGCAGGGCAAATTGTGGAAGAAATTATCCGAATGATATGACGAGAGCCTTTAATTTTGCCTCCGGTTAATTCATTCGTTTTTTGTGTTCAGTACCCTCCGCCGAAGATTTGTTTTGGCGGGGTAAAAAAAAAATGCCCAAAGACAAAAGCATCAAATCGATCCTGCTCATCGGGAGTGGACCGATTGTCATTGGACAAGCTTGTGAATTTGATTATTCCGGTTCTCAAGCCTCACGTTCGCTCCGAGAAGAGGGCATCGAAGTGATTTTGATCAATTCGAATCCAGCGACCATCATGACGGATCCGGTGACCGCGGACCATGTTTATTTAGAACCATTGGAGCCTGCTTCGATCGAGCGGATTTTAAAGAAGCATGATATCGATTCGGTGCTGCCGACCATGGGAGGACAGACCGCGTTAAACCTCTGCATTCAATGCGATGAGATGGGGTTGTGGGAAGAGTATGGCGTGCGAATGATAGGGGTGGATATTAACGCCATTGAGATTACCGAAAACCGAGAACGATTTCGGGGCTTGATGGAGGAGTTGGGCATTGCAATGGCCCCTCAAGCCACCGCCAAAAGCTTTCTGGAAGGAAAGGAGGCGGCTCAGAAATTCGGTTTTCCATTGTGTATACGTGCTAGCTACACCCTCGGGGGCGCTGGAGCGAGCATCATTTATGATCCAGAAAAATTTGACGAAGCGCTCACCCGAGGTCTTCACCTGAGTCCTATCCACGAGGTGATGATTGATAAGGCTGTGATGGGCTGGAAGGAGTATGAGCTGGAGTTGTTACGGGATGCAAACGACAATGTCACGATCATTTGCTCCATCGAGAATTTTGATCCGATGGGCATTCATACGGGCGACAGCATTACTGTGGCTCCAGCGATGACGTTGAGTGATACCACCTTCCAGCGCATGCGTGATATGGCGATTCGCATGATGCGGGAGATTGGCGACTTCGCCGGAGGTTGCAATGTCCAGTTTGCTGTTTCAAATGACGAGAAGGAGGACATCATAGCCATTGAGATCAATCCCCGAGTGAGCCGCTCTTCGGCTTTGGCGTCGAAGGCTACCGGTTATCCCATTGCAAAAATTGCCGCGAAGCTTGCCATCGGCTATCACTTGGACGAGCTGGCCAATCCCATCACAGGAACGACCAGCGCAATGTTCGAACCGACCATGGACTACGTGGTGGTAAAGGTGCCTCGTTGGAATTTTGACAAGTTCAAAGGAGCGAATCGCGAACTGGGTTTGCAGATGAAATCCGTTGGAGAAGTGATGGCCATTGGCCGCTCCTTCCAAGAAGCGTTGCAAAAAGCGGCGCAGTCTCTCGAGATTGGAAGAAATGGGTTGGGTTGCGATGGTCGTGAGTTGCGCGATCAAGACGCCATCATGGATAGTTTGAGCCACGCCAGCTGGAATCGTCTTTTTCACCTGTATGATGCGATGAAATTGGGCATTCCAATTCGCAAGATTTATGAAGTCACCAAGATTGATCCGTGGTTCTTGCGTCAAATCGAGGAATTGGTTCAGTTCGAGGATGAGATTGGGCAATTCGATCTGAATTCGATGCCAAGGTCCCTCATGCTTGAAGCCAAGCAGAAAGGATATGCAGATAGACAAATCGCGCACATGCTGGATTGTGTGGAGTCGGAAGTTCATGCGCATCGTCTTTCTCAAGGAATCACTCGGACTTACAAGTTGGTCGATACTTGTGCCGCAGAGTTTGAGGCGAAGACGCCTTACTACTACTCGACGTTTGAGGACGAGAATGAGAGCATTCGAACAGACCGAAAAAAAATTGTGGTGCTAGGAAGCGGTCCAAATCGCATTGGACAGGGCATTGAGTTTGATTACTGTTGCGTACACGGAGTGCTAGCAGCGAAGGAATGCGGTTATGAGACCATCATGATCAATTGCAATCCAGAAACCGTTTCAACAGACTCGGATACGGCGGACAAATTGTATTTCGAGCCTGTATTCTGGGAACACATCTACGATATCATCTTGCATGAGAAGCCCGAAGGTGTGATTGTTCAATTCGGCGGTCAGACGGCACTTAAACTCGCTGAAAAACTCGAGCGATTTGGTATCCCAATCGTGGGGACAAGCTACCGCGCCTTGGATTTGGCAGAAGATCGGGGTTCATTTTCGACGCTTTTGCGAGATCAGGAGGTGCCTTATCCTGAATTTGGGGTGGTAGAAACGGCGGACGAAGCCAATGCCCTGAGCAAGACTCTCGGATTTCCTCTATTGGTGAGACCTAGTTATGTTCTTGGCGGACAGCGAATGAAGATAGTCATCAACGAGGATGAACTCGAGCGGCATGTCATTGATATTTTCCGGGATATGCCCGACAATAAGGTCTTGCTCGATCATTACCTGGATGGTGCAATCGAATGTGAAGCGGATGCCATCTGTGATGGCGATGAGGTGCGAATCATTGGGATCATGCAGCATATCGAGCCCGCGGGCATTCATAGTGGAGATAGTTACGCTGTATTGCCTCCATACAATCTTGGAGACTTGATCATTTCTCAGATTGAGGAGTACACGAAGCGCATAGCTCTTGCACTGGAAACAGTGGGATTGATCAACATTCAGTTCGCGGTCAAAGACGATAAGGTTTATATCATAGAGGCTAACCCGCGCGCATCAAGGACTGTACCGTTCATCGCAAAAGCATACGGTCAGCCGTATGTTAATCATGCAGCTAAAGTCATGATGGGTGAGGCGAAATTGAAGGATTTGCCATACAACCCGCAGTTGGACGGCTATGCGGTGAAAATTCCGGTATTTTCTTATGAGAAATTCCCAGAGGTCAATAAGGAATTGGGTCCAGAGATGAAGTCGACAGGGGAGGGCATTCGATTCATTCCCGACTTGCGCGATCCCTTTTTTCGCAAGGTATACAGTGAGCGAAATCTATACCTGAGCAAGTGACATGCTGGCTGGATTGATTCGGACATTGGGCACCATCATCATGGTGTGGTTTGTATTCCGCTGGTTGGATCGAATGTTCGGCGGTCGTCGCCGGCGAACGAGAAATACGGATGCGAATCCAAAATCCGGTGCAAATGCGGGTGGGAATTCCACCCAAGCACCCCAGCCGAAAGACACCAAACTGGGCGATTACATCGACTTTGAAGAGGTCGATGATTGATTGCGGTAAGCAATAAGTATTGCACGGGGTGGCGTGAAGTCATTCGCGCTTCAACGCAAAAAGTCCCCTGTATTCTGTGCTAACTTGCTCTGAATTCAACGGTAGAAACGAATGAAGGATCAAATAATTCCATTTTTGAAGCAGAACGGATTGCATGCACTCAGTATCCTCGTCTTTGTGGTCTTGAGCGTGTCATTGTTGTCCAAATCGTACGATGGTTATTCCGTACGTCAAGGAGATACCAAAAGCTTTAAGGGGATGAGTCGAGAGGCGCTCGATCACCGGATTTTACATGGTGAGCTACCTGCATGGACAGGTGCTATGTTTTCTGGAATGCCCACCACCCATATCACGCCAAAAACTTCACCTTGGCACATTCCCCGTCGATTCCAGACCATTGGGATGAATGCTTTTCAGTCTTCAGGGGTATTCACATTCTTTATGGCCATGTTGTCCGCTTACCTGTTGGCGATTGCGCTGGGTGCATCCGTACCGGTAGCGATGCTCTGTGGCATTGGCTTTGGACTTTCTTCGTTTGAAGTTTTGTATTACTCGGCAGGGCACAACACGAAGGTGAGGGCCATTGCTTACTTGCCCGGAATTATCGCAGGCGTGATTTGGGTCTACAGGAGAAATTTAGGGTTGGGCATGGCGATTGCAGCGCTTTTTACCTCTCTGCACGTTTATGCGAATCACTACCAAATCACCTACTACCTGTTGTTTTTGTTGGTCGCGATTGGCATCGCAGAAACGATTGGAATTTTTAAACGGACACAAAATTGGAAAGCGACTTTATTGCCAGGGGTTGGGCTCTTGATCGCAGGACTCGTTGGTGCTCTTCCGAGCTTTTCTAATGTCCTTGAGACCAAAGGTTATGCGGAAGCGACCATTCGGGGTGAACGGATTCTGACCGACGACAATGCTGCAGGAGACATGGCCACAGGTGAGTCAGGATTGGATCGCGATTATATTTTAGAGTACAGCATGTCTGATGGCGAGTGGTGGTCTATTATGTGCGCGGACATCAAAGGCGGTGGCAGTCCTCTGTATTGGGGAGAGCAAAAGTTTTCAGGCGGTGCGCTGTATTTTGGAGCCATTTTGTGTGCGTTGTTTTTCATCTTTTTGATTGCCGGAAGAGATCGCTTAAAATGGCCGTTGGTTGTGGTGACAGTTATGGCAATAATCCTTTCTCGAAGAGACGGAGGCATTTTGACAGATTTCTTCTTGGATTACATTCCTTTCTTCAATCAGTTTCGAGACACGAAAATGATGCTAATTCTTGTTCAAGTTGCAGTGTCGATTGGAACGGCTCTGGCGTTGGTAGAGATGGGTGAACTGATATCCAATGGAGGCGAAGAGTTGAAAAAGAGGAGAGTGTGGTGGATGGGTGCACTTGGTTTTCTTTCACTGATATTTGCCGCTTTTTATGCTTTGCCGGAGCTCTTCTTTGATTTTCAAACTTCGATCAAGCAAGACGTTGCCGTGGAGCAGCTCGGTTATCCAGAAGCTTTGAAGAGGAGGTTGGACATCTTTCGGTCAGATGTTGCCCGAACGCTGGGTTTGCTCGTTTTGACAGCAGGCGTTCTTGCTGCAGCACTGTGGCAGAAAATGACCATGCGTTGGGCGGTGATCCTTCTTGTGGTGGCCACGGCTTTTGACCTTTGGAATGTCGATCAACGTTATTTCAATGACGATAAAGTCAACGGTGTTTACCGGAATTGGGTCAAGTCATTTGATGCGCGTTTTCCGTTTGATCCTTCCCCACAAATGGGTAAAGTGTTGGCGGCTGAGTTCGAGGATTCGCAGGAAATGAATGCGCTGGCGGATCGGCTCTACGAAGGTTACCTTGATGCTTCAGACCGAGGCCATCTTTCGTTGAATCGACGGCAGAAAGAGAAGTTGCAATTGATTTCAAAGTACGGTGCCCTGCGCATGACTTCGCCGTTTCGAATCTTCAAATGGGAGAATCCATTCAATGACAGTTCACTGTCCTACTTTTTTCAATCTGTTGGCGGCTATCATGCGGCGAAGTTGCGCCGTTATCAAGACTTTATCGAGCGTGTATTGAGCCCAGAGCGTGATCGCTTCATTGCTCTTGCTCAGAATGGTCAGCTGCAGGAGGGGCTTTCGCAAATTGTTGGATTGCGAATGCTCAACACGCATTATATTTTGTTTGACCAATTCGAAGACCCGGTTCCGTTGCCGGATTTTTCAGGGTATGCATGGGTCGCAACAGATTGGGAAACTGCATCGAGTGATGACGAAGAAATTGCAATGACCGCTGCATTGAAATCCGTGAATTCGGGGGTCATTCATGCGGAGTTCACGAGCGAACTTGAAGGGCTCCTTCCGGGAGCATCCGGCACTGTGCAACTGTCCTCTTATCAGCCGGACTTACTTGAATACAGGTCCGATTTGGATGCGGCTGGATTGGTCGTGTTCTCGGAGGTGTGGTACCCCAAGTCATGGATAGCGACCATAGATGGTAATCCTGTGGAAACCATTCGAGCCAATTATGTGTTACGGGCCTTGAAGGTTCCTGCAGGTAGTCACGATATAGTTTGGCGTTGCGAGCAAAAGTCGTCTGCACTGCCAATGGTAGGCAATTTGTTATTCCTCATATTCATTTTGGGATCGTCGTGGTATGGAATTAAGAAACCCAAAACGGGATTTATTGAGCAAGCTTAAGGGGGGAATAGAACAAAATGTCAGCGTCCACTGGCATTGGAATGAGCAAGGCAGTCACTCAGTCGACTGGGAGGCTTGGAATGCATTGATCAAGGTTTCCAAAAGCCCCTCGATTTTCTTGGAGAGTCGAATGATGTTGAGTTTGATGAATTCTGCAGAGCGGAATATAGCAGCTGTGACATGGCACCAAGGCAAAGAATTGATTGGGATCGCCGTGGTCGAAGATGCCGTTGCAGAAAGCTTAAACTTGGATGGTCACATCTCTGTTAAGCGTTCGTGGTTTTCGTTCATCAGTCGTTGGCTTCACGGATCAGAAGGAAAATTCACGTTTCGTGTGCGCGTCATTGGGCCGGTTCTAGGAAGTGGTTTACACAGCTACCGTTGGGCTTCTCACGTATCTGAATTCGATCAGAGGCGGCTTTTAACCGAGACCATCTTCACATCTCAAAGTGACACTGGAACACGTATTCCACGGGTGGCCATGCTCAAGGATTTACCGGTTCATTACAAGGGACGAAGAAAGTCTTTGCACCCTGGATGGACTCCATTGGAATTTGATCCCGAAATGCTCTTGTACATCGATTCAGAATGGGGCAGCTTGTCTGACTATATGGAGCAGATGACGACAAAGTCACGAACGAAGATCAAGCGTGTGCTCAAGGTTTCAGCGTCCTTGGAAATTTCCAATTGGTCCGAGCAAAAGGTCACGGAAGAAGCGGATCGACTGATTTTTCTCTATCAAAAGGTATTCAATCGTTCCGGTTTTCGCCTCGGGCAACTGCATGCCGATGAGCTCATTGAATCCAAACGATTTTGGGGAGATGATTTCGTCGTCAAAGGCTATGAACTCGAAGGACAGCTTGTTGGATTTCAATGCGCTTACATCGGGCAAGATGAAGTAGAAGCTTTTTTTGTTGGATTTGACCCTGAACTCGTAAAAAGTCACGCCATCTACCAACGAATGCTCGTTGAGTTTATATGCCTCGGGATCGATCACCACAGTGGCCGAGTGAACATGGGCCGAACAGCACTCGATATCAAATCTTCTGTTGGTGCGTTGCCACAGCGCTTGCAATGCGATGTGCGATTCAAAAATCCACTCTTTCATGCGGTTGTGAGCCGGTATACGAGAGGTTTCGATCCCGCGGAGCAGGTTTTAAAGAAGGCGTGGAAGGCGGGTGCGTATGCGAAACGGAAGCATTTAGAAATCCATTCCGCCTGATTCGCCTCCAAAGTTACTTCCGCGCGGATAACCGCCCCGACCAGCACGCTGCTCTAATTTACCCAGCTTCCAGGTCGCGGTCAAAAAGACGTTCTGGGATTCCCGTTTGAATCGGTTTTCTTGGTACAAATTGCCAAAGTCAGAAGTATAGGACCATTCGCGTGTATTGAAAACGTCACTCAGCTTGAGTGCAATCGTCAAATTACCATCGAGGAGTTTGCGCTGAAGGTTGGCATCCATGTAAGCAAAACCATTGAATTGTCCTTGTGGGGTAATGGATGGACCGCGGTACATCCCATTCAATTGCCACTTCCATTTCTTGTCTTCACCCCAGGATTGATTGGCGAAGAAATTGAGGTTGTAGGACCAACCCTGCGCATCGCTGGCGAACTCGACATCACCGACTTGGTTCGATAGATGATAGAAGGAGCCTGTGAATCTAAATTGGCCAGCGCCTGGAAGAGGGACCATGAGAATGACCTCAATTCCTTCATCTCTCCGGCTGCCTTGATTCCACCAACTCGAAGTACGGATCCCAGCGGAGTCAATGTTGGAGTAACGTTGAATCAAATCATCTGTTTCCTTGACAAAAAAAGAGGTGGTCAACGACTTGCGTTTGCGGGACCACTGATGTCCAATCTCGTATGAGTTGGTGTATTCGGGCCGCAATTCAGGATTGCCAACGCGCAGATTTCGGCTGTCACTGTCGTCGAGGAATGGTGTTACAGATCGTCCGCGAGGTCTGTTGACGCGGCGGCTGTAACTGGCAATCCAGCTGACTTCATCATTGCTCTGACGAGAAACATTGATCGAGGGATAGACCGAGAAGTAATTGTTTTCAAAAGCCTGGTCGTTCTCCCACCGCGCACCGGTAAATACTTGTTCCAGTCTCAGCCCTGCTTGCGTTCCCCAGGTTCCCCACTTTCGTCCGTAAGTCGCATAGGCAGCATGGACGTCTTCGCGGTATTCAAAGTCAAATGACCGGGCGATGGGGTTGGTCGGAATGTAAATGCCTTGTGACCAAAAGGATGAGTCAGAATAGAGGTAGTCGAACTTATCGTCTTTTCGCGACAAATTGGACTTCAGGCCCCATTCGAGTTTGCCTTCATTCTCCAGAGGTTTTTCAAAGTCTAACTGAAGGACCGTGCGCATCGAACGATTTTCTTGCAAATTGGTGTCTCGAACCGTTGCGATCGCAACGCCGTCCGTTTCGAGTATCGATTCCTCTTGAATGAATTCGTCGGAGGAGGATGCTGAGCCAGAGTAGCGTGCTCGAAGCCGAAGGAAATGGGATGGGTTCTGATTGTATTCTTTGCGGTAACCGAGATCAGCGTCGAAACCTTTGCTGGCGTCCAATTCTTCAGAGGAACGGAGACTATTGAATTCTGTTCCCGTGCTCCAGACTTCTTCATTCGTCAATCCGTTGTTGCGTTTATTATCGCTCTGGTTCACATTGATATTTGCTGAAAACACTTCGCTCTTGGAGGGGTACCATTCCATCCCGATTCGTCCGTTGACGCTGGTTCGAAGCTGATCACCGTCTCGGGTTTGATCCAAAAGAGATACACTGTCCACGGTGAGCGTGCGGGAGGATTCACCTTCGCGGAATAAGTCGCGTTGGTTCCAACTGGCACTGCTGAAGACGCTGAATTTATCGTTTTTGTAATTCAGTGAAACTGAACCGTTGTGATTGTCTCCCGTTCCTGCTGTTCCCTGCAATTGTCCGTGAAAACCCTGCAGTTTGTTCTTCTTAAGGATGATATTCAGGATACCGGCCATGCCATCCGGGTCATATTTGGCAGAAGGATTGGTGATGATCTCAACGCGGTCGATGCTGCTTGCTGGAATTTGCTCAAGGAACGCATTTTGCGCTGCACCTGCCAAACCAGACGGACGTCCGTCAATGAGGATTTGCACTTGTGAGGAGCCCCGCAGCGATACATTTCCGTCAATATCTACAGCTACAGATGGTACATTGACAAGGATTTCAGATGCATTGCCGCCTGCTGCTGATAAGTCATTGCCCACGCGGAATACGCGGCGGTCGATGAGCATCTCAAGTGTGCTAGCGTCAGTCGCCACGACGGCTTCCTCCAAGTCATTCACCTTTTTATCGAGTGCAATGTAGCCAGCGTCATGTGCAATGGAGGTTTTGGGTGTTAACGTGATGGTTTCGGACTTGAAGCCTTCATATCCCATGAATTGAACATTGAGGGTGTATTTGCCTAGGGGGAGCTCGGTGAGAGAAAATTGCCCTTCTTCATTGGCCAATTGACCTGCGACTATGCTACTGTCTCGAATGGCGAGAAGAGCCACTGAAGCAAACGGAATGGGACTGGTTCCATCGGCTTCTACCACCACACCTGAAACGGAGGCGATTTCCGGCCTGTATCGCTCTCCTCCGGTTGGACGTTGTGCCAGAAGTGCGGAAGAGCTGGCGAGCCCAAAAACTGCAATGGTAAAGAAGTTGCAAAGCCTCATTTTAATGCTTTTCATACAACGTAAGAACGACTCTAGAAGCGAAAGGTTCTAACATGTACGACGATTTACACGAGGGTTTAAACGACGGGCCAACCATCTCGAACAATCGCCCCGCGGATGATTTCGTGCCATTGGCCTGCCCGCATTTCCACTTGCGCGACCATGATGTGCTTCCATTTTTCCAATGCCGTCAATGTGTCGTCCATGGTTTTGATTTCGTTTGCTTCATCTAATTCGTGACGCGTTCGAAGCCAGTGCCGAGCGGGAATGATAATCCAAGAAGCCTCAGCTTGCCAGATGGTGGGCCATTCACTTTGGGTGCACCACCACCCCGTGGAGACTTTGAAGTGCGCATGATGAGGCAGCTGCGCTCTGGTGATTTCGCGAAAATGGACAAAAAACCAGCCTTTGATCCATGCGGCACGGGCATTCACTTGAATGCCCCTTGCGCGCAAGATTGCCTGCGCCTCAGGTGTCTGGTCTAGATTTAACTGGGTCGAAAGTTTGCCCAGTTTCAAGTCAAGTCGATCCGAGGGATCCATTCCAATCCAATCAGACCATGCCCGCGAATTGCCCGTTTGCAGGTAGAACTTGCAAGCCAGTTCGAGGTGGGTCACCTCTTCCGTTTCGTGGTCTTGCACGATAAGATCCATTTCACCGAGGGTCCGTTTTTTGCCTTGGACGATGATGTTTTTGGCCAAAACCGTGTATTCAGGGCTTGCTTCAAACCACCAATTGACAAGACGCTCAAAACGTTGGCCTAGGCGTAAGGGTTTTGTTCCGAGGATTGATGCCTCAGGCTGACTTATTTGCGCCCATTTTGGGCACTGAAGTTGCATCGAACGAAGCGCTTGAAGATGATAATTGGAAGACCATAATGCAGGCAACTGATTAGAATCTCCATCCATCAAGGGCACGCTACCGATTGTCCAAGCCAATTCTTGCCAGATGGCATGGGGGCAGGCGTCTTGGATGTTTTCGAGGGAAGGATCCCATTGATCGGCTTTGGTCATCGCGGATATTCTATCTTCGCGGCCAAATTAGATTGGAAATCCATGCGAACCGTCAGTCAAATTCCACACCCCCTGATGCGTATTACGGTCACCAGCTGGAATGAAAAATATCAGTTGCGGTTCGAGTTAGATCGCTATGAGCAGGTATTCAAAGTGGAACAGGAGGAAAGCAGCATCCTGGAACTGGAGCAGTTGGCAAAGCTAATGTCAGAGTCAGTTCTTCATGGTTTCGTAGCGATGAGAACAGGATATTTGAATCATTCAAACAATTGATATGAACGAAAAAATTACGGTCACAGCAGTGGTGTTTTTAGCTTTATGGTCAAGCTTTTTGACCTACCAGTTTTTTGGTTCCGGTCAGGTAGAAATGCCAGAAAGCCTTCGAAAGGGGGAGAAAGCGGTCGTTGCATTCATCCATGGAGACTCGATTCAGGCCAACTGGGAGTTCATCGCAGACCGAGAGAAGGCCATGTTTATTGCAGTTCAACAGGCTCAGTTGTCCATGGAGCGAAAGTCGCGTCCATTGCAGGAAGAAGCGCAGGAATTAATCGAATACGCCAATGGGCCAAAAGCCACCAATGATGAGGTGATGATGGCGCAAAATCGTCTCGTGGAGATTGAGAATGCACTGGGGCAAATGCAGAGTCAGCAGCAAACGGAGTTGATGCAAATGGAATCAACGATTCAAAGTGAAATCTCGGTGAAGTTATCCTCTGAAGTGGCAGCGTTTGCTCACGAATCAGAATTGGATATGGTATTGAATTGGGGGCGTTCTGGTGAGGGTGTTTTGTTCGGTCAGACCGGGTTCGATGTTACAGTTCCCTTGCTTGAATTCATGAACGATCGTTATGAAACTGTTCCGGACACGACCCCTTTAGAAAATAAACCATGACCACAGCAGCCATCAAAAAGGAATCTCACATCGTTGAGTACGTATTGTATGTTTGGCAAATGGAGGACGTTGCGCGAGCGGCAAAGTTCGATGTCGGCGCATTGCGGTCAATGTTCGCAGGACAAGAAGATGAAGATTTAGAGTGGGTGCTGGAGCTGAGCAGAACAATGCAGAGAGAGCATCTGGAAGAATCGGGACATGTGGCTCACATTCAAGAAACGCTTACCGAGATGGCGTTGCTCCACGATTTGTTGGTAGGCCCCATGGAGGACGCAACTTATGTCACTTCGTTTCAATCAGCAGAACCGCTGCTCAATGAGTTGAATGAACGGAAAATGAAAGGGGAATTCAAGCATCCGGTTGAGCGAATGTTAACGGCGCTCTACGGTTGGTTGGTCTTACGGATGCGCAAAGAAGAGGTCTCCTTAGAGACTGAAGCGGCGATGGTTGCGATACGTGAAATGGCCAATTCCCTTGCCAAAGGGCACATTAGGATTTATTCAGGCCAATCCTGATCAACGGTTTTGCAACCGACGCATGTGGCGCACTCGACTGCTGGCCATGCGCAATACATGAGATTCGTTGCGCAGGCGATCGATGATGCTGGTCGAAAGTGTATTCTTTTCAATGTGAATGGAGTTGTCTGGCCATTCTGACGGTTTGTCTGAGCCAATGACGAGGCAACGAAAGAATTCATAAGTTGAGCTGGCCTTTTGCGCTGCCGCTTGAAGATCAGAATCTTCAGAAGATTTTGAATCTACGACCAGCCAGGACGATCGATGTTTATCGATGTTCAATAAAAAATCATTCACTGCGGAAGAGTCCCAGAAATGACCTTCGCTGAAGTCTGAGATTCGATCAATCAAATTCTCAGCTTCGTTGCGGTTGTTGTAGACCACCCAAATGGATGGAGTTGAATGATGCGGGGTCATGAATTTTTTTTTTGACTCTTGTCGTCTCACTTACGACGGAGGCCCATTAAAAGTTGCATTTTTCCCCATAATCCGCTGTTCAAAACAACCTCTCAAGGGTGTTTTGAATGCGCCAATTACTCCGAAATTTAGTTTCCTAAGCGTATGACTTCCACCAATCAAAATACAGAGGCGCGAGCCACTATTTTCGAACTGTCTTCAGAATCTGGCCGTCATGCTTTTAACGCTTTTCGGTCATCGCTGACGAATTATGAGGTGTATGATACGTTGGAAGACCAGCTTGCTGAATTGTTGGTTACACGAAACCCGGGTTTACGCGTTAATCCGGATGGTTTAGCAGAAGCTGTATCAGAGCAGTTGGCTGGGCATGGCTGGGGCCATTACGGTTGCTGGGCTTGGTATCCGTGGAGTCGTTCTTTGATTCGCATCCTCAATGAATCGGATTTCATCGAGTTGCGAACCAATCGCAACCGAAACAAGATCACAGCGCAGGAGCAAGGGGCATTGCGGGAAAAGAAAGTTGGAATTGTTGGTCTTTCAGTGGGCAGTGCATTTGCGATGAGTTTAGTGATGGAGCGCACGTGCGGCTCACTCAAATTAGCTGATTTCGATGATTTGGAATTGTCCAATTTGAACCGAATCCAAACGGGAATCAAAAACTTAGGCTTACCCAAATGGGTTGCGATTTGCCGAGGCATTGCCGAGGTTGATCCATACTTCGAGGTGGAGGTGTATTCGGCCGGATTGACCGTTGAAAATGCATCAGAGTTTTTCGAAGAATTGGACCTGGTCTGCGATGCTTGTGACCAGGTTGCGGCCAAGGCGCTCATACGCTCATACGCTCGTCACAACGCGATTGCGGTTTTAATGGAAACATCAGACCGTGGAATGCTGGACATCGAACGCTACGATCAAGGAGTAGAGGGCTATCTGCATGGTAGAATTTCTGAGGAGATGCTGGGAGACATGCTTGAGGCGAAGGATTGGACGCCAGAGTTTTTCAATGCATTCATTGACGTCAGTCAAGCATCGCAGAGAGGAATTCAGAGTCTGGAAGAAGTAGGAAAGACACTCGTTGGTTGGCCTCAATTGTACTCAGACGTGGCTGCAGGTGGCGCGCATGCGACTCAAGCAGCTCGTAAAATTTTACTTGGGAATCCGGCTCCGGATGCCCGCATATATCTTGAATGGGATGAGCAGTTCGTTGAATCCATCGATTGACCGTGTTCGCAAGGCCGACCGCATTGCTGAGGCCGAAGTGCGCGTATTCCGTGCGGACCAGCACCTGGACTGCTGTAACGACCTCGTAGACGGTCACCAAGCCGTACTGCAAGCGTACGGAATCAAAAAATTGACGACATTCAATCGGGATTGGATTGGAGATCCCAGTGTTATTGTGATTGCGGCTGTGGCAAAGGGCTCTGGAATTGACGGAAAGACCGAACGCGTCCTAGGAGGAGCAAGGATGCATGGAGTCGACGACATTCAGAACATGCCGCTTATCAAGGCTGTTGGAAATCAAGACGCAAACTTGGCCCAGCATATGCAGGCATACGCAGATGAAGGAGCGTTTGAATTGGGTGGAATGTGGAACAGCATTGAGTTGGCTGGTATGGGGGTCGAGGCGACTTTTCTCATACAAGCTGCAATGGCTACCTTGACGATGGTTGGCGGGAGACATCTTTTTGCATTGACATCTCCGGTTACACGACGAATGCAAGCACCCCTTGCTTTTTTTACGGAAGAAGGGATCGGATCCGAGGGCTATTTCACCTATCCGACTGAAAAGTTGCGAGCTACAATAGCACGCTACACGTTCCCAGAAAACATAGAGTCTGTGCAGCCACAGGTGCGCCAATTGCTGGAAAATATCTGGCAGGATCCTGAGCGAGCAACATATGCTGTTCAAGGACCTAAAGGGGATCTTAAGCTGAAGTTTCGCATCGAAGTCTGATGGGCGGATTTGCATCAAGTCAGCTTCGCAATAAACGTGGCATCCGTTTTGCGGTTGTGGCTTGTACGCTGCTCGTATCCTTTTCTGCTCAGGCGCAAAAGTTCATTGGAACCCGGTTGGAGTATTTGCCCGAGGCGTACAATCTGGATTTATTGGAAGTGGAGGTGGTTGCAGAGTCGGAAGACTGGGTTTCCTTCGAGCAACTGGTTCCCAACCTTGGAATGGGTGAAGGGGTCGAATGGATGCGGCTCACTTTGGATCCAATGACAGAGAATGGGAAGTTGATTGAAATCCAGAATGCCGGAATCGACGATCTCACTTGTTTCATGGTATGCGATGGGAAGATCATCGCAAGCTATCCCGGAGGAATTATGAATAAAGGTGCCGAGGGGCATCAGTTCGGAACATATCCTTCTTTTCCCGTGCCGCTCGTGGAGTGCAATAAATTGCACGCATTGTTTCGCATGCAATCCAACAAGCCAATGATTGTACCCTTGCGCATCACGGGACCACGAAGAGTGCTCGAGGATGCGCATGAGCGCGACGTATTATTTGCGCTTTACGCGGGAGTGATGGTGGTGATGCTTTTGTACAATCTGTTTTTGTTTTTGAGTATTGGTGATCGGAGTTATCTGGAGTATGTGCTCTTCATCTTCGCAGTTGGAGGGGCTCAACTCGCGCTCAATGGATATGGATTTGTTCTCGGTACTGATCATTGGCCGTGGTTGAACTTGCGGTTGACTCATTTTTTCGGAGTTTTTAGTGGGTTGACCACCATTTTGTTTGTCCAAAATTTCTTGCGTCTTAGCCGATATGTGCCATGGCTCCACAAACTGTTGAATGGTTATTTTTTGCTTTACCTGGTCGCGCTTGTCCTTGCTTTGCTGGGGCGATTGGAGTGGAGTTATCAATTGATCAATTTCTGTGCTGCTGCGATATTTTTCTGCATTCCCGGTGCGATCATTACGATTCGAAAAGGGTATGAGCCGGCGAAGTATTTTTTATTGGCGTTTACGGTATTCATTTTTGCTGTTTTCGTTTTTGTCCTGAAGGATAGCGGTGTCATTCCCTACAACGCTTGGACTTTTTATGCACTGCCATTGGGCAGTGCCATCGAAGTGGTCGTGTTGAGTTTAGCTTTGGCAAGTCGCATCAATCAGTTAAAGCGAGAGAGTGTCCGTGCACGTGAAGAGCAGTTGCGCGTATCACAATTGAATGAGCAGATGGTTCGTGAGCAGAATTCCGTTTTGGAAGAGCGCGTGGCCAAGCGTACGGCTGCATTGGAGAGCGCCAATTCGAACATTCAAAACACTTTGGATGAGCTGCAGTCGGCTCAGCAGCAGCTCGTGCAAAGTGAAAAGCTCGCATCCATTGGTCAGCTTACAGCGGGCATTGCTCATGAATTGAATAACCCCATCAACTTCGTTGCTTCGAGCGCGCAATCGTTGCGACGTGATTTTGAGGACTTGTCCAAGGTTATTGACAAGTTGAAGGTGATGGATCCACTGAGCCCAAATCTCAATCAGGAGATGGGACAATTGAAAGAAATGTTCGGAGCCTTGGACATCGAGTTTACCCAACGGGAAATCGAAGAATTGCTCAATGGTATTGAGGACGGCACCAAACGAACTTCAGAAATTGTGAAAGGCTTGAGGATTTTCAGCCGGATGGACGGAGATAATTTCACCATGGCGCAAATCAATGAGCTCATCGAATCAACGTTGATTGTGCTTCGGAGTAATTTGAAAGATAATGCTGTGGTCGAATCAGACATGGGTGTTGACTTGCCGCTTGTAAGTTGCCAACCTGGCCGGCTCAATCAGGTCTTCATGAATATCATTACCAATGCAGCCCAGTCCATGGACGAATCGGACTTAGCAGTGGAAGAACGAAAGGTTCAGATCAAATCGAGGAAGGTTGACAGTATCGGGCAGTCGTGGATTGAAGTTCGTGTTAAGGATCGAGGCGCTGGGATGTCGGAATCGGTCAAAGCACAAATTTTTGATCCGTTTTTCACGACCAAGGCTGTGGGAGAAGGCACAGGACTTGGGTTGAGCATTGTTATGGGTATTCTGAGCGACCACAATGCCGAGGTAGAGGTAGAGACCGAAGAAGGGGTGGGTACTGAATTTATTATTCGATTTCCGTTATGATTAATGTATTGTACTTAGACGACGAATTGCATAACCTGACAGCATTTCGGGCAGCATTTCGGCGAGATTTTCATGTGCACGTCACAACAGAACCAACCGAAGCAGTTCGGATTTTGAGGGAGCAACCGATTGAGGTGATCATCTCAGATCAAAAAATGCCAACCTTGAGTGGTGTCGAGTTTTTTGAATTAATCATGCCTGATTTTCCGGGTCCCATCAGGATGTTGCTGACGGGACATGCGGACATCGACGCGGTTATTGACGCCATCAATAAGGGGCAGATTTACAAATACATCGCCAAGCCGTGGAATGAATCGGAGTTGCGTGCGATGGTCAATGAGGCGTCGATGCTTTTCCACGAACGCAAGGCTGTTTCGGATCAAGGCGAAGTCCTGCTTCATCGCATGCAAGAAGCCCGGGCCATGGCGCTACGAATTGAACGTGCCACGTCCCAGGCTTCAAGTTTGGATGCGAGTCAAGTCGCAGAAATCAACAAGCAAGCAGTCGAAATCAATCGCTTGTTGGCGGATTGATCCCGAAGGATTTCTCCTTATTGGATATATTTAAAATCCTCTCCCGTCTCGATGTTTTGTAAGGTGGCGAGGATGAGCTGAATGCAATTCTCTACGTCAGCGCGGTGGACCATTTCCACGGTGGTATGCATATAACGCAAGGGCAAGCTGATCAGCGCACTGGCGACACCTTTGTTGGAGTATGCAAAGGCATCAGTGTCTGTGCCTGTGAAGCGGCTTGCAGCCATGCGTTGCAATGGGATTTTTTCTGCATCAGCTGTATCAATGATGCGTTGCAAGAGATTGTTTTGGACTGCGGGGCCATAAGTGACACCCGGACCTTTGCCAGCAGCGACATCACCATTCTCAATCTTATTCATCATGGGTGTATGTGTGCAGTGTGTTACGTCTGTAACAATAGCCACATCCGGATCAATGCGCTCGGCAATCATCTGCGCGCCACGCAGGCCTATTTCTTCTTGAACAGAGTTGGTGATGTACAATCCGAAGGGCAATTTGATCTTTTGTTCATGAAGCAATCGCGCTACTTCTGCAATCATGAAGCCACCGGCGCGATTGTCCAAAGCACGGGCAACATACCAATCTTTGTTCAACACCATGAACTGATCCTCGTAGGTCACAACGCATCCGACGTGAATGCCCATGGCCTCCACTTCTTTTTTGTCTTTGGCTCCTACATCGAGGAATATGTTCTTCATGCTCGGCGCTTCCTCTTTGCCAGCGGTTCGTGTGTGGATCGCAGGCCAGCCAAACACGCCTTTCACGATGCCTTTCGGCGTGTGGATATCAACGCGTTTGGAGGGAGCGATTTGGTGATCGCTTCCACCGTTGCGTTTGAGGTAGATGTATCCATCTGATGTGATGTAGTGGACGAAATAACTGATTTCATCGGCATGCGCTTCGATGACAACCTTATAGGGAGCATCAGGATTGATGACACCCACAACTGTCCCGTACGTATCGACCATGTGCTCGTCGATGTATGGACGAATGTAGTCGAGCCAAAGTTGTTGGCCACTGCTTTCGAACCCGGTTGGGCTCGCGTTGTTGAGGTAGGCTTCGAGGAATTTCTCTGAGGCCTTATTGATGATGCTTTTCTTTTTTGCCATGGAGCAAAAATACCCGCGCACCCTCCATTCATTCGCACGAAATCTCGTTTGATTTCAACAAAGTTTCACGCGACCGTCGCAAAGACGTAATGCCTCGTGAAAATCAAAGATTGTATTCGCCCTTGTTGATAAGATCTAGTGCAATCAGTTGCCTCGCTTCTTTGGTGTTGAAGTCTTCTGTTTTGGCAAAACGTTTCATTCCCATGAGCATCATCTTCAATTCATCCCCCTCGGCGAAAGCAAGCAATGCTTCTTTTCCGGAGCTGTGAATCCACTCTGATGCTTCATAAGTATAGACGCGCATGATGGCTTCTTGCACCGATAAATCTGCATCAGCTCCTCGGATGGTGCGTAATTTTTGAACTCGTAGGATCGTGGATTCGGCGGTGTAAGCCCAAATGGCCATGTCCGCAATGTTCATGAGGATCTCTTGTTCTTTCGCCAAGGTCATCATGAGTTTTTGGGCGGCAGATCCGGCGACCATGAGGATGGCCTTCTTGAAGTTTCGAACGTACTGCAGTTGTTTCTCGAATAAATCCGTTGGCGGTAGGGCCATGTCGGGCACGCCTGTTAACTCGGAAGATATGGCCATCGCAGGGGTCATTAGATCGATTTCGCCTTTCATCGCCTTTTTGAGAATCATATCGACCGTGAGCATTCGGTTGATTTCATTTGTTCCTTCAAAGATTCGATTGATTCGGGCATCGCGGTAGGCGAGCTCTGCCCGAGTTTCGGCGCTGTACCCCATGCCGCCGTAGATCTGTACAGTCTCGTCGACAACGTAGTCGAGGACCTCTGAGCCCAAAACTTTCATCATCGCACATTCTGGGGCAAAGTCAGCGATGCCTTTCAAGGTCGCTTCTCCATGTTCCATTCCACTTGCTTTTAGTGCAGCGATGGCGTCATCGATGTTTTGCGTTGCCCGGTAAAGAGCGGATTCTTTGGTGAAGAGTCGGATGGCACTTTCGGCGAGTTTGTATCGAATGGCCCCATATTTGGAGATTGAACGCCCAAATTGCTCGCGTTCGTTTGCGTAGCGGACGGCATGGGTGCAGGCATCTTTGGCTGCGCCGAGTACAGCCCCTCCTAATTTGATTCGTCCAATATTCAAAATATTGACGGCAATTTTAAATCCTTTCTGGCGCTCGTACAGAAGGTTTTCCGCAGGGACTTTGACGTCACTGAAGAAAATCTGACGGGTCGAAGAGCCTTTGATGCCCATCTTCTTCTCCTCAGGATTTTTGGTGATTCCTTCTGCATGACCATCCACGATGAATGCGGTTAGGTTTTCATCATCATCGATTTTGGCGAACACAATCATGACGTCGGCGAATCCACCATTCGTGATCCACATCTTTTGGCCGTTGATCAGGTAGTGTTTGCCGTCTTCAGTGAGTTTAGCAGTGGTTTTTCCATTGTTGGCGTCTGATCCGGCACTGGGCTCAGTGAGGCAATAGCATCCTTTGAGTTGACCAGATGCCAGCCCAGGGATCCATTGCTGCTTTTGCGCTTCGTTTCCGTAATACAGGATGGGCAAGGTGCCGATGCCAGTGTGTGCACTAAAACTCACGCTGAAGGAATGCGCACCACCGATGGCTTCGGTAATGAGCATGGTCGATTTGAAGTCGAGCCCCATTCCTCCTAGGTCTTCAGGAACCGAGCTCCCGATAAGCCCAAGTTCTCCGGCTTCCTCCATTAATTTTGGCACGAGTCCTTCCTCTTGCTGCTCAATGCGTTCGAGATTGGGAATGATACGTTGAGCAACGAAGTCCAACGTCATTTGCTTCATCATGAGCTGCTCTTCGGACCACTCTTCAGGAATGAAGATATCGTCAGCGGCGGTTTCGCGGATGAGAAACTCGCCTCCACGCAGGGCATTTGATTGTTCAGACATATTGAATTCGATTAAGCGTTCATCATTTCAAAAACTCCAGCGGCTCCTTGGCCGCTTCCTACGCACATTGTGACCATGCCGTAACGCGCCTTGCGTTGTTGTAATTCGTTCATCAACTGGACGGTAAGCTTTGCTCCAGTGCAACCCAAGGGGTGCCCCAAGGCGATGGCACCTCCATTTGGATTTACAATGGTGGGATCCAAATCCAGTTCTTTGAGCACGGCCACGGATTGTGACGCAAATGCTTCATTCAATTCGATGGCACCAAGATCGTTCTTGGTCAACCCTGCTTTGCGCAATGCTTCAGGCACAGCATGGATTGGACCTACTCCCATGATTCGTGGTTCGAGGCCACTCACATGATAACTGGCTAAACGAGCGATGGGTTCCACGTTCAATTCTTTGAGCATTTTTTCAGAGACCACGAGCACGAAAGCCGCACCGTCTGAAGTCTGTGAACTGTTTCCCGCTGTTACGCTTCCACCTTGAGCGAAAACAGGTCGCAATTTGGCTAATCCGGCAGCTGAGGATTGGCGGCGCACTCCTTCATCCGTATCCACAATATGCTTGCGTTCCTGTCGTTGCTCTGATTCATCTAAGTAGATTTCAGAGACTTCAATGGGGGCAATTCCGGGTGCAAATCGGCCCGCGTCAATGGCTGCTGCTGCGCGCAAATGGCTATCCAATGCAAATGCATCTTGTTGTTCGCGACTCACTTCGAAGTCATTGGCAACGGCTTCTGCGGTGAGTCCCATTCCCCAGTACCAATCCGGGTTGGCTTTGGCAATTCGGGCATTTGGTACGATGCGCCAGCCTCCAAATGGGATGGGGGACATGGACTCAATGCCACCAGCCAGAATGCAATCCGCCAAGCCTGCATGGATCTTGGCGGATGCGATGGCGATTGTTTCCAAACCACTGGCACAATATCGATTGACCGTCATTCCTGGAACCTTATCGGTGTCAAGGCCCATGAGGCTGACCATTCTTCCAATGTTGAGGCCTTGTTCTGCCTCCGGCGTTGCATTTCCGACGATCACGTCGTCGATGCGGTCTTTGTCCAACTGTGGAAAATCTCCGAGTAATTTACGGATCACTTGTTCGCCGAGGTCGTCGGGTCTTACGAAACGAAATGCTCCTTTCCCCGATTTTCCAACCGGTGAGCGGTATCCTCCGATGATGTATGCGTTCATGGCTTTAATTTCTTAGGATTTTGCCCTTTTGAATCAGGCTTTGCATGCGTTCAAGTGTCTTGCGTTGCATGCACAATTCGACAAATGCTTTGCGCTCGAGGTCGAGCAAATACTGTTCTGACACTTCTGTCCTCTCACTCAAGTCGCCACCGCACATGGCATACCCAAGTTTTTCACTGATCAATTGGTCGTGATCCGAAATGTATTTGCCACTCTTCATGCTGTGAGCGCCGACATACACAATGCCCAGACCTTCCTGCCCTGCAACCGTGATGTCTTTTCGTTCGAGTGGCATGGTGTAACCTGATGCAGCTAATTCCATGGCGGCTCTTTTTGCTTTCGCGAGTTGATCCTTTCGATTCACCACGACTTCGTCAATTCCCTTGCGCAAGTAACCCAATTCGAAGGCTTCGTGCGCTGATGTGGCTACTTTGGCCTGTCCGATGGTGAGGAACCGATCACGCAACCGATTGATGCGCATATCGCCGTTGTGCATTTCGTCATTCAAGCGGACGACGAATTCTTTGGTGCCACCACCAGCCGGAATGACGCCAATTCCGAATTCAACAAGACCTATGTATGTTTCAGCGTGTGCGACGACTTTGTCCGCATGCATGCAGAGTTCACATCCGCCGCCGAGTGCCATTTGATGCGGCGCAGCAACGACGGGTATACCGGAATATCGCATCCTCATCATGGTGCGTTGAAAGACCTGAACGGCGTGATTGAGGTCGTCCCATTCTTGTTCGACAGCAAGCATAAAGATCATTCCGACATTGGCGCCTGCACTGAACTGAGCGCCCTCATTCGAGACTACGACACCTTTCCACTGTTCTTCGTTTTCGGCGAGATCAATGACTTTGTTCAGTCCCTCGAGCACTTCGGATCCAATCGAATTCATTTTGGTGTGGAATGCGATGTTGAGGATTCCATCGCCCAAATCTTGAATGGTCGTTCCGGTATTTGACCAGACGATGGACGATTCAGGAAGCCAGCTGAGTGCAATGCGATCTTCTTGTCCGGGGATGGGCTCGTACTGGTTTCTTTGAGGATTCCAGTATTCCCGAACGCCATCTCGATTCTGATAGAACGTACCATTGCTTTTTTGGGCGAAGTGACCCACCCAATCGGGCAGGCTTAAACCTCTGGCCTTTATGGCTTCGCAACCGGCTTCAAAACCAATGGCATCCCAGCTCTCGAATGCGCCAAGTTCCCATCCGAATCCAGCTCTTAAGGCGTCATCAATGCGATACGGTTCGTCGGCAATTTCGGGCACTCGCTGAGCAACGTAAGCAAAGACATCTCCGAATATTCTTCGATAGAAATCACCGGCTTCGTCGGTGCCATTGAAAAGCACTCGCGTACGTTCCGCTAGATTGTCGACGGCCTTCGCGGCATCGAGCGTGGCAAATTTCACCTTGTTTTTCGATCGATATTCAAGGGTTTTGAGGTCGAGCACAAGAATCTCACTTTTGCCTTGCTCATTCTTGATTTTCTTGTAGAAACCAGCACCGGATTTTGACCCAAGTTGATTGTTGTCCACCAGGTGCTGCACATAGTTTGGAATTTCAAACACTTTCCGGCGTTCGTCGTCGACGCAATTGTCAGCGACTCCTTTCGCCACATGCACCAGCGTGTCGAGCCCAACGACATCACATGTGCGGAAGGTTGCACTCTTGGGTCGTCCCATCGCGGGTCCGGTCAGTTTGTCGACTGCTTCAACGGATAAGTCCATTTCTTGCACGGTGTGAAACAAGGCTTGAATAGCAAACACGCCGACGCGGTTGGCAATAAAGGCGGGTGTATCCTTGCATAAAACAACCTGCTTTCCCAACACTTTCTCACCGTATCGTGTAAAGAAATCGAGCACTGCAGGTAGGGTTTGCGGACCAGGGATAATTTCGAGGAGCGGCAAATACCGCGGTGGATTGAAAAAATGTGTGCCGCAAAAATGAGCTTGGAAATCTTCGGATCGGCCTGCGCTCAATTGCTCAATTGGAATTCCTGATGTGTTGCTCGTAATGAGCGTGCCGGGCTTTCTTACCGTTTCAACGCGTTCAAAGAGTTGTTGCTTGATGTCGAGTCGTTCAACGATGACTTCAATGATCCAATCGCAGTCATGGAGTTTTCCGAGGTCATCGTCAAAGTTTCCCACTTCAATGCGCTTCGCAAATTGCTTTGAGTAAATGGGTGATGGATTGGATTTCAGTGCTGCTTTGAGATGTCCGGCTGCAGTTGCATTTCGCGGACCTTCTGTGGCGGGCAGGTCAAGAAGAAGGACCTCTGACCCCGTTTGAGCCAGGTGGCAAGCGATTCGAGATCCCATAACGCCTGAGCCGAGGACAGCAACGCGTTTGATTCTATGCAATGGAAGTGTAGTCATCGAGGTAGTTGAGATTATTCAGTTTGGCTTTGAATGGTTTGGAGAAGTTCTTCGGGATGGTCCAAAATTTCATTCAATCGTTTCATTTCTTCGAGCAATCGCGTCACTGAATCCGAGCCGAGTAGTTCGCGGAGTCGGTTGTTTACAGTGATCACAAGATCCCGGGCTTGCCTGCGCGCCGCAACACCTTGTGTGGTCAAGAAAACGCGCATCACGCGTCCATCAATGGGATCCGGTATTCTTTCGATGAGCCCAATCGACTCCATGCTACGAAGCGATCGGCTAAGGCTCGTTGATTCCATACCCATTTTGGGTCCCAGTTGAGTCGATGGAGTTCCTTCGCGATCTGTATGAAGGAGGATGAAGACGTATGAGAAGGGTATGCCTCGACGTTCCGCTTCCGAGGCGTAGAGCCGCGATAGTTTTGTCCAGCCCCAACGCAGATGAAAATCTATTGTTTCATACGGCTTCATTGGGACAATTTACGACACAAAAGCTATGCGTGCATAGTAAATGCAAAAAGAATTATGCGTGCATAGTAAAAGCGCGCGAAACGCCGCCATTCCTATCCTTGCCGTCTTCAGATAAGTTTGCCGTCAGAAAGCTTGATGACATGGTCGCCTCGCTGTGCAAGTTTTTCATTGTGGGTTACCACAATAAATGTTTGCTTCACGCGGTCGCGCAATTCTTCAAAGAGATCGATCAGTGAATCGGCATTGCCTGAATCCAAATTTCCGGTTGGCTCATCGGCCAAAACAACACTGGGCTGGTTCATGAGAGCACGGGCTGCTGCGACTCGTTGTTGTTCGCCGCCGCTGAGCGTGCTGGGGGATTGCTGTAGGTTGTCTTGAAGTCCGAGGTCCACAAGCAATTTTGTTGCATAACCTTCGGCTTCTTTGTCATTCCGACCAGCAATCCAAGCCGGCATGAGTACGTTTTCCAACGCCGTAAATTCAGGAAGCAACCGGTGAAACTGGAAAATGAAACCAATGTGTTGATTTCGAAATGCCGCTAATTGTTTTTGATTCAGTGTATGTACGTCTTGATTGTCAATCCGAAGGGTTCCGGAGTCAGGCGTATTTAATGTTCCTAGAATTTGAAGCAACGTTGTTTTTCCCGCGCCTGAGGCGCCAACAATCGATGTGATCTGACCTTTAGGGATGTCGAGATCGATGCCTTTGAGCACATCAAATGAGTCAAATTGTTTCGTAATGCCGCGTGCTTCAATCATAGTCGCATTCATGTTTGCAAACTACATCAGAAACCGGCCTTCTGTTGATTACATTTGCAACGAATTTGAACGCAGAAATATGAACATTCACGAGTATCAGGGAAAATCCATTTTGAAAAGCTTCGGTGTGGCCATTCAAAACGGCCGAGTGGCGGAGACTCCGGAAGCGGCGCACGAAGCGGCTGTCGCATTGGCGGAAGAAACAGGTACGAGTTGGTTCGTGGTGAAAGCCCAAATCCACGCAGGAGGTCGAGGCAAAGGTTCTGTAACCGAGACGGGTTCTCATGGGGTTGTCATTGCAAAAGGCTTGGACCAAGTCAAGGAAAAGGCAGCGGGAATTCTAGGCGGCCACCTTGTCACGGCACAAACCAGTGCTGATGGAAAACAGGTAAGCAAGGTATTGATCGCAGAAGACGTCTACGGTCCAGGCGAAAGTGAGCCTTCGGAAATCTATATGAGCGTCTTGTTGGACCGTGCGAATGGCCAAAATATCATCATGTATTCACCGCAAGGCGGCATGGACATTGAGGCGGTTGCAGAAGAGACACCTGAGCTCATTTTCAAAGAAGCAATTGATCCGGCATTGGGCCTCCAGGGGTTTCAAGCTCGACGGATTGCATTCAACCTAGGACTTGCCGGGAAGGCATTCAAGGAAATGACCAAATTCGTAAACGCGCTTTACAATGCCTATGTTGGAAGCGATGCGACCATGTTCGAAATCAATCCAGTCTTGAAGACCTCTGACGACAGAGTCATTGCCGTTGATGCGAAAGTTTCGTTGGATGGAAATGCGCTGTACCGTCACAAGGATTACGCAGCGATGCGAGATGTCACCGAAGAGGATGCCACCGAGGTTGAGGCGGATGCGGCCGGTTTGAATTACGTGAAACTCGACGGCAATGTGGGATGCATGGTCAATGGAGCAGGACTTGCAATGGCGACGATGGATATCATCAAATTGAGTGGTGGAGAGCCAGCTAATTTCTTGGATGTAGGTGGTACGGCGGATGCGGCTCGGGTAGAAAAGGCATTTCGAATCATCTTGAAAGATTCTGAAGTCAAAGCCATCTTGGTCAATATTTTTGGCGGCATTGTGCGCTGCGATCGTGTGGCACAGGGGGTTGTTGATGCCTATAAAAACATGGGCAACATTGAAGTTCCTATCATCGTTCGACTACAAGGAACGAACGCTACAGAGGCCAAGGAATTGATTGACGCCTCTGGATTGGAAGTCCGGTCGGTTATTCAATTGCAGGATGCAGCGGATGCTGTAGCGGAGGTTCTAGCCTGATTCAGCGAATAGAACCAGCGGAAAATCAATCTGAAAGTTTCTCAATCATGAGTAACCCGTCGCGCATGGGCAACAATGTCGTTCGTATTGACTTTTGCTGAGCGAGTTCGTGAGTCATTCTGCGCAGTGCTTTGGCGGTTTCATCCGGTTCTGGGTGATTCGGGAGGACCTTTCCCCACCAAAGGACATTGTCCACCAGAATCCAACCGCCCGGTCGGGTGCGTTCGAGGCATAAACGCACGTACTCAGCTGTCCGAAGTTTGTCGGCATCTATCCAAGTCAGATCATAAGGACCAGCGAGATTGTTGAGGGCCTCAGTGGCTTCACAGTTGTGACGTCGCACTTGGTCCAGGATACCTGCTTGTTTCCAATACTCGTCTTGGATGTGATTTAATTCGTCATTGGGTTCAACCGTGTCAATGACTCCGTCGTCTGACAGGCCATCTGCCAAGCAAATGGTCGAGTATCCGGTGTAGGTGCCTAGCTCAAGAATGGATGCAGGACGAATCATTCTGCTGATGTTAGCTAGAAAATGGCCTTGAATGGCGTCACTGAGCATTTGCGGGCTCAACACGGTCTGCCAGGTCTTGATTCGCAGCGCTTTCAATACATCTGATTCCGGTGTGCTATTCTCCTCTGCGTAACGCAAAAGAGGATCGTCCAGGTCGTGTGGTGTTTTCAATGCGGGGGTTAATTGCATCCCAGTCCAAACTCGGACAAGAAAATGAGAAGATCGGAAGCTCCAACCACACCATCATCGTTCATGTCCGCCTCATCTAGACAATTGCTTAAACAGTCAAATGTGCCCAGAAAAATGAGCAGGTCTGCGGTTCCGACCGTATTGTCGAAATTCAAATCTGCCAGGCAATCGGTGGTCTCTGTTGGGCTAAGCATTCCGTTGCAATCGTTGTCAAATCCTTGATTTGTTCCTTCTGCACCCGGATAAACATTGGGGTTGTTGTCGTTGCAATCGCACAAATTCGTCCACTCATCTGTATCCGCATCCACGATTCCGGCGCATTCATTGAATCCAGCTTCGCAATTGGCCAGTGCGCATTCGGCACAATCTTCTTCGCTGCCAAATGCACAGGCAAGGAAACAACTCTGTACGATGCACGTTACTTGCTCACCGAAACATCCGATGCAATTATTGGTGAGTGCCAATTGTTCTGTCATGCATGCAACAAGGCATTCTTCACCGTCGTTTAAGCATGCCAGTCCACAATCGAGAGAGATTGCCTGCACGTATTCTGTGTTCTGACAGATGTAATCCAAATCGAATGATGTGCAGTTTCCCTGAGCGCTTGCATGCAGCGAGGCGCCGAGGCTGAAGCAGAATATTGCGATTAAAAGATGTGGGTTAAAAAAATTCATTACTAACTAAAAATACGGGATTTTGATCACTTTACCCAACAAAAGAAAAGAATTCAATTGGTGTTCGCCATTACCTTCGCGTCCTTGATGTCTAGAAAGAAAAACAAAGCACGCGTCCAATTGGAGGGGGACGGAATGGTGTTCAGCACCCAGCCTGGATGGAGCATGACGCCTGAGTCTGAGGCCGAGGACGGATCCATGGGCAATTCGAAGCAGCTTCTTTATGTGAGTTTGGATCGAAAGCAGCGAGCTGGAAAGCCAGTGACGCTCATCGAAGGATACGTGGGAGACGCTATGGCGCTCTTGCTCCTTGGAAAGGAACTCAAAACCATGTGCGGCGTGGGTGGTGCTGTCAAGGAGGGGTGCATATTGGTGCAGGGTGATCAGCGGAAAAAAGTAATCGCGGCCTTGGAGGGAAAAGGACATCGCGTCAAAAGCAAAGGAGGATGAGCAACGAAAATTCAGAGAAAACAGTGGAAGGGGTGGCGAAAGTGAACAAAATCGAATCTGATTTACCGCTTTATTTTGCGAAGACTTTGGCCGGTATGGAACAGCTTTTGGTGGCAGAACTCGCTGAATTGGGTGCGATTAGCATCAAGGAAGTACGACGTGGCGTTGAATTCAAAGCCGATATGGCCACCTTGTTCCGTGCGTGCTTGTCGAGTCGTTTTGCCCTAACGGTGTTGCGTCCGATACTGTCTTTCGATGCTCAAAATCCCGACGAGCTTTACAACGAGGCCAAGAAATGGGAATGGGGTGCGGTGATGACAGCTCATTCGTCTTTTGCGATTGATGTTACGGTGCATTCATCCATTTTTACTCACTCGCAATTTGCGATGCTTCGTCTCAAGGACGCCATTGTCGATCACTTTCGAGACCAAGGAGGGATTCGGCCAGGAGTTAATCGAGAGGATCCGGATATGAGGATTCACATGCACATATCAAACTCAGCCGTAACGCTGTCCTTGGATGCCGCGGGTCGGCCACTCAGTCGCAGAGGATATCGGCCCGCTGGAGCAAAAGCACCTTTGAACGAAGTGCTCGCTGCGGGTTTACTCGCACATTCGGGATGGAAGCCGGGCACGCCGCTCTACGATCCCATGTGTGGTTCTGGCACTTTTACAATGGAGGCAGCACTGTGGGCTGATGGTCTACCCATCCAGTGGCACCGGCGCAAGTTTGCCTTCATGGATTGGCGAGGCTACGATGACGAGGAATGGTGGCACGTTCGCGACGAAATGAAGGAGCAGCGCAATAAGGTTGATACTCCCATGTTCACATGGGATAAAGATTTTGGAGCGATTTCTCAGACACGTCAGGCGCTGGCCAATATGGAGTTGGATGGCATTACAGAATTGGGGCGCGCGAACTTCTTTAAAATGCAGCCTCGAACGGAGTCTGGTGTGGTGGTCTTGAATCCACCCTACGGAGAACGTCTTGATCTAGAAGATGCTCCTGAGTTTTATGGCGCTATTGGTGATGCATTCAAGACAAATTGGACTGGGTTTTCGGCTTGGATCATTTCATCGGATGCAGAGGCATTGAAGAGTGTTGGGTTAAAGACTAAACGAAAAATCCAATGTTTCAATGGCCCGCTGGAGTGCCGATGGGTTGGTTATGATCTGTATAAAGGCAGTGCCACTCCTTCGAACGATTCTGACCAAGAATTGAAATCAGAAGATTGAAAGCATTAAAAAAGCGGCCCCTTGTGAGGCCGCTTTTTCATGTGTGATACTTGGACCTTCTTCAGTGCTTAAGGAGGCGAGCAATCATTCGATTGCGATCGCTCATGAATTCCACGGTATATGTGCCATTCGTCAAGTTGGACACGTCAATCGTGGGATATGAAACTTGGATGGATTCGGTCAACACGGTTCGACCTGCAGCATCTATGATTCTGAGTTGCCCGGGTGCATCGCTGTTCAATCGGATTTCGTTTTGAGTAGGATTCGGGAATACACCCAATTCAACTTGCATGTTGGAAGCGCTCACCCCGTTGACAGCGCCTTGAATGATATCCCCAGCGTTTCGCACCTCAATCTTGTACTCTTCAAACGTGTAGTGCAAGCAACCCGTGACCGCATAGACCTGACCTTCAATCCAACCATCTTCAGGGTAGTACATGTAGTCGTTGGTTTTGATTTCCCCACTGCCATCATCGAAAATGGCCTCGCCATAGTCAGCGTCGGGAACAGTGCATGTGGCATTGATGATTTGAACGAGGCAACCTTCATGGGCTTCGCTGCTCGCGAGCTCACCTGTTGTTAGAGCCATGGCGGTGGGCAACGGATTGCCTGAACTCACGACGTTGTAATAGGTCAAGTTGACCAACTCTGTGACATCGTAAAACTCTGCGACTTCAGCTTCAATGATAATTTCATCTCCAATTTCGGGTGCTTGGGTATTGTCGTATACGTAGACTCCATTCCAGGGGCCTTCTCCATCTTGGATGAAAAATCCAATGGTTCCTGAAGTAGCTGATGTCACATTGTTTGCGGTGACAATTCCTGTTGTAGTGACCACTTGTTCAATGAGCGGCGAACTGAATAACTCGCCTTGGATTTCAGCAATGGTGTGAGTGACGGCTTGAGCTGAGCTGGAGGTTTGTATTACGATGCATCCAAGCAATGCAAATCCGATATTGTAAATGTGTTTCATGTGAAGTTTTTTGTGAATGTACCTTTGAGCAAATAGACATGAAAAATAATCAACCACAAAGCAGCAGGGGTGTGATGTTGATAACAGGCGCTACCTCAGGTTTTGGGGCTGCGGCTGCGCGCATGGCCGTCACACTGGGATTTCAGCTCGTTCTAACCGGCAGAAGAAAGGAGCGGCTGCAGCGTCTTCAAGCAGAGCTTGGCGCCGCTGTTGTCAAAATTATTGCTTTCGACGTTTGTGACCTCGACGCGACCCAAAAGGCCCTGTCGGCGTTAACTGATGAGCAAGTGCCGCGTGTACTGGTAAACAATGCTGGCCTCGCTGTAGGTACAGAGCCTGTTGATCAGGGCTTGTACGAAGATTGGGACCGAATGATTGACACCAATGTAAAAGGACTGTTGCACGTGACACGCGAACTAACACCAAGGATGGTTTCGGGGGCTCGAATCATAAACATTGGAAGTATCGCCGGTCGTCAGGCATATCCGGGAGGCGCCGTCTACAATGCGTCAAAATTTGCTGTTCACGGTCTGACTCAAGCCATGCGTATGGATTTGTTGCCTCGGGGTATCCAAGTGGCGCAGGTTGCTCCGGGTGCTGCAGAGACGGAATTCAGTACGGTACGATTCAAAGGAGACGATTCCCTGGCCAAGGAAGTTTACCGAGGATTTGAGCCTTTGAAAGCGGAGGATGTGGCAGATGCCATAATGTACATCGCTACGCGTCCTGCTCATGTGAGTATTCAGGATATGCTCATCATGCCGGCTGCGCAAGCTAGCGCCTATCACTATCAGAAATCATGAGACAAAAACAATATCAGGCTTTCACTGCGGTACTAGGCGCATGCTTCATGTTGAGCTGTAACTTCAAATCGCAACATGCTGACCTTGTTGTCCACAACGGCATCATCCAAACCATGGATGCTGAAAATTCGGTAGCGGAGGCTTTGGCGATTCGCAATGGTCGCATCATCGCTGTTGGTGCAGAGCGTGAAATATTGAATCGATACAGTGCTTCTGAGATTACGGATGCGCGAGGCGGAGTCATTGTTCCTGGGTTGATGGATGGGCATGCGCATCTCGTTGGGTATGCCGATGGATTGCTGGAAGCGAATTTATTTGCCACAGATCGTTGGAGTGAAGCTGTGGAACGAGTGGTTTTGCACGATCAGAATCGACCGAACGACTGGGTCATTGGCCGGGGGTGGGATCAGAATGATTGGGAAGTTCCCCGTTTTCCTGATCGATCACTCCTGGATGAGTTCTTTCCAGATAAACCTGTTGTACTCGAGCGCATCGATGGCCATGCACTGGTGGTGAATCGTGTTGCGTTGGAGCGGGCGGGACTTTGGGACTTGACTACGTCCTCACCCAACGGGGGAGAAATTGTGAGAGGGGAGGATGGCTTTCCTACTGGCGTGCTTATTGACAACGCCTGTTCTTTGATCCAGCAACATATTCCGCAACGGCCCGCAGAAAAACGGTTTTCCGCACTTATGGAAGCGCAAAAGAATTTGCTCGAACTGGGGATTACAGGTGTAACGGATGCTGGTCTTGCTCCTCGTGAAATTCTTCGTCTTGATTCGCTTCAGGGCAGTGGAGACCTCAAATTACGCGTCAATGCGATGGTCAGTTCAGATGATTCCTCAATCCAATGGCTTCGCGAGAATGGCCCTATTTTGAAAGATCGTCTCACTGTGCAGTCGGTAAAGTTTTACATGGATGGTGCGCTTGGCTCACGCGGTGCATTGTTGCTTGAGCCCTATTCTGATAGGACTGGATGGCACGGATTAGGAACGCAAGATGCTGACTGGTTCCGAGAACAACTCGAGATTTTGGCCAGGGATAGCTTGCAGGCTGCGACCCATTGTATCGGTGATTCTGCAGTGCGCTGGGTGCTCAAAGCATACGAGGATGTACTGGGAGGTACCAACGATCGACGCTGGCGAATTGAGCATGCGCAGGTGGTTTCACCTCAGGATTTTGACGGGTTCGGCAAGAACAGTGTGATACCGTCAGTCCAACCGACCCACGCTACAAGCGATATGTACTGGGCTGGAGAACGTTTGGGGCGCAATAGAATTCGCAGGGCTTACGCGTATCAACAGTTGTTAGGTCAATTGGGGATGGTGGCCCTGGGAACAGATTTCCCCGTCGAAGACATCGATCCGCGAAAGACGTTTTATGCCAGTGTTGCGCGCATGGATGCTTCGGGATACCCTGAAGGTGGATTTCAAACTGAAAATGCCTTGACGAAAGAGGAGACCCTGCGTGGCATGACTCAATGGGTGGCACTGGCGCAGTTTCAAGAATCTGACTTGGGCACCATTGAGGTCGGCAAGTGGGCGGATCTCACGTGGATGGATCGCAACTGGCTGTCCATTGAGCCGAATGACGTATTAAATACCCGGGTGAAGGGAACTTGCATTGCGGGCGAATGGTTATATCGTGCAGAATGAAGAAAGAGAAAATAGCAGCTGCAAGCGCATCTTGGCAACTCATTGCCTTGCTCAGTACGTTTATGGTTGCCGTAGCTGTTGGGGTGATTATATTGTATCCTCAGAAATCGTTGCCGATTTTACAACCGGGTGATTTGAACCCAGCACTCGTGGACTCTCAAGATTGGAGCCGAGAGCAGCATAGCATTGCAGCCTTTGATCTCATCAACCACTTGGGCGACACAATAAGTAAAGCAGATGTCATTGGCGATGTGCTCATTGTCGACTTTTTCTTCACGCGTTGCGCGACAATTTGTCCGATTATGACCACCAACCTCAGCAAGGTTCGCGATGCATTAGAGGAAGGGGAGGGGTGGAAAATATTAAGTCATAGTGTCACCCCGGAAGCGGATAGTGTGCCTGTGCTTCGCGATTATGCTCATCGAATGAACGCCGAACATTCCAATTGGTGGTTCTTGACGGGTGCAAAAAAGGAGATCTATCGTCTGGCGCGCAGGAGTTATTTTGCCTGTTATGACGAGGCCAGTGGTGGTGATGGTGGAATGCAAGATTTCGTACACACAGAGAATGTGGTGCTCGTTGATCAGCAAGGGAGGCTCCGAGGGTTTTATGATGGAACGAGTGAAACTTCTATGAATCAATTGATTGAGGATTGTCTGTGGCTGCTAGACGAAAAAAAACGAAAAAAAAAGGCAACTGATGACGTGGAATTCAAATAACCCACAGTACATTTGCGCCCGCTTTCGAAGGAAAGTGAGTTCATTGAAAAGCGATTCGCAGAGAGGGGTGTAAAAGCCCAAAAAAAGTTTTTGAAAAAAAAGTTTGTTTCTCCTTGCAGGTTTAAAAAAGCAATGTATCTTTGCGCCCCCTTTCGAGGGTAGTTCTTTACTTAAAGAGGCGCGGAAATAAGTTGAAAAAAAAATCAGAGTGTTTCACTCCGGTTTCAAAAATCAAACCTACATTTGCGTCCGCTTTAAAATAACGAAGCATTTAAAGAAGCCAGTTTACTGGTGGACTTTTATAAACGTTCTTTGACTTGATGCAGCAGCCCGGAATCTTCTTCGGAAGATTCCTTTAAAATCCACTTT
>CBFIEJ010000003.1:0-102482 GCA_965661575.1 uncultured Flavobacteriales bacterium
TCCAATGTTATGGGGCTTTAAACCCATATGGTAGCGACTTTGACTAATGCGCATAAAAAAGCCCGAGACAAAGTCTCAGGCTTTCTTTTCCTTGTAGCGGGAGGGAGACTCGAACTCCCGACCTCAGGATTATGAATCCTGCGCTCTAACCGGCTGAGCTATCCCGCCAAACGCGGCGCAAATATAATACTGAACGAATGAAAAAAACCGAAAACTCAATTTTTCAAAAACACCGCGTTCGATGCAAAGATTCGCACTATCTTGCCATTTGAGAGACAAATGACCCATGGACAAAGAAAAATTTCAAGTAGAACACCCCATCAATAGCTCCAAGGGAGTGCTATTCAACATGTTTAGCACACCGAGTGGATTAGCGGAATGGTTCTGTGATGATGTCAACATCAAGAAAGATGTCCATATTTTTCTGTGGGATGGCAGTGAAGAAAGTGCAAGACTCGTGACGAAAAAGCGCGACGAATACATCAAATTCCGATGGCTCGAAGACGAGGAAGAAGGTCTATCCACATTTTTTGAATTCAGGATCAAAATTGACGACCTCACAGGCGATACTGCTATCGTCATTACGGATTATGCAGAGGAGGACGACATTGAAGATGCGAAAGAGCTGTGGTCAGCTCAGATTGACCGACTCAAGCAGGTTTTAGGGGCTTAATCCGCTGCGGAAAACCACACCGGTCTTCAGTGCCATTCGAGAATGAAATCATTCAGGAGGCTTTTGTAGCGATCTGAATGCTTCGGCCTGCCCGTTTGACGGATCCCGACTTCTATATCAAGCCGTTCTATTTCAACAGTAGCATGATGCGGGCTCACGACTTCAGTCAGGCACCATTCCGATAAAAACCGTTTTGGCTGGTGGTCTTTTGTACCTGCAATTTCGCAACAACGTGTCATAATAAAACCAGCATCTGTTGCTTCCTGCAGGAGTGCCAACTTCCGATCCATGGGCCAAACGAGAGCGAACCTCCCCTCCTTCTTCATCGCGGTTTTGGCCGATGACAACAACTCTTCTAAAGGAAAAAACTCGTCGTGCCGAGCCAAATTGCGCGCATGATTCGGAGATTTTGGTTTTTCATGAAAAAAAGGTGGGTTACTCACGACCAAATCGTAAGTCTCTTCAGTGGCCAAATGACAAGTGTATTCTTGAGCACTTTGCTGCACAGCATGCAATCTGCTTTCAAAAGGTGACAACTGGAAATTCTCTTCTGCCTGAATCGCAGCACTTTCCTCAAGCTCAACTCCGGTGACAACGGCATGAGGAGCTCGCTGTGCGAGCATGAGCGCAATGATGCCTGATCCCGTACCAAAATCAATAATGCGCGACGCGTTTTCGACGCTGCACCACGATGCCAACAACAAGGCATCCGTGCCAATTTTCATTGCACATTTGTCGTCTCTGATCGAAAACTCTTTGAATTCAAAGAGACGGTTTTCAGATTTCCCCACGGCTAAGCTTTTGATCGGCGCGATTGCCACGTTTCAAATTCAGGAAAATCAGCGATGCGATTCTCGGGCTCTATGTTCAGCGGACCTGTCTCGTGTGACGATGAATGCATCTCCTCGGGCAAATTTTGGTAGAGTGCCGTGCCCTCAATTTTGTGCGCAATCATTTCATCAGAGACGTCGCCTATTCGCTTGCCGGGATTGCCCACGATTAGACTTCGTTCTGGCCAATGCGACTGAGCCTTCACTAACGTGAGCGCACCGACAATCGATTCCTTTCCAATCTTCACATCGTCAAGCACCACCGCATTCATTCCCACCATGCATTGTTCGCCAATGGAAGCTCCATGAACCATTGCACCGTGTCCGATGTGGGCACCCGTCTCTAACTTTACTGTTGTCCCAGGAAACATATGGAGAACGGCATTCTCCTGAACGTTGCACCCATCCTCCAAGATGATTCGCCCCCAATCGCCGCGCAATACAGCTCCAGCGCCGATGAAGCAACGGGCTCCGACAGTGACATGGCCGATCACCGTTGCCGTTGGGTGCACATAGCTCGTCGGATCAATGACGGGCACCATTCCTTTGAACGACTGTATCACTTTTGATTAGATTTAGAAGATTCAGGTTGCTTGCGCATTTTTCAAAATGGTCGCGTAGCCTTGGCCAACACCAATGCACAACGTTACAAGCGCGTATTTTTTATGGCTTCTCGCCAATTGCTTTGAAGCTGTCAGCAAAAGCCTCGCACCTGTCATCCCGAGAGGATGTCCCAGCGATATCGCTCCGCCCTGAGGATTGATGCGTGAATCGTTGTCAGATAAACCCCAACTGCGGGTGCATGCAAGAGCCTGGGCCGCAAATGCTTCGTTCAATTCGATTAAATCCATGTCTTCCATACGCAAGCCCGCTCGCTCTAATGCAAGCTCAGACGCCTTCACTGGACCAATGCCCATGATCCTTGGCTCAACACCAACGACCGCCGTTGATAAGACTTCGGCGAGTGGTTCTAAATCATGACGATTCAAACCCTTTTCAGAAGCATAAAGAAGTGCACAGGCGCCGTCATTCAATCCACTCGCATTGCCTGCTGTCACACTTCCACCTTCTTTTTTGAAGGCAGGCCGTAATTTGGACAACGCTTCTAATGTTGTCGTAGGGCGAATGAATTCATCTTCTTCGAACATCAAGTCTTCTTGCTTTCTCCTCTTGATGACCACATCCATCATCTCTTCCCGCCGGAAAGACTTGGACGCCACAGCTTTTTGATGTGACCAAAGCGCAAAGGCATCTTGGTCTTCTCTCGAAATGCCATGAATCGCCACCAAGTTCTCTGCAGTTTGCCCCATGCCCTCTGTTCCGTATGCCTCGTCAAGTTTGGAGTTGATAAATCGCCAACCAAAACTCGAATCAAACATTTGACTGTCGCGACCGAACGGTTTCGAAGCCTTGGACATCACCCAAGGTCCACGCGTCATATGTTCGACGCCACCAACAATTGCAAGTTCACCATCGCCAACGTGAAGCATTCGCGCCGCATGAGCCCCCGCAGCCATTCCAGAAGCGCAGAGTCGATTGATGGTTTCACCCGGGACGGACGCAGGCAATCCTGCCAGCAATGCGGCCATGCGAGCGACATTGCGATTGTCCTCACCGGCCTGATTAGCACAACCCATCAAAACATCTGCAATAGCCGACAAATCGAGGTTTGGATGACGATGCAGCAGGTTTTGGATGGGTAAGGCAGCCAAATCGTCGGCACGGATGGGCGCCAGTGTACCTCCAAAATTTCCAATGGGAGTTCGCACTCCGTCTACGATGTATGCATTCATGAGATTTCAACCATGTATTGGTCAAAGATAGAAGGTAGAGCCTCGTTGCTCACACATTGAATGCGCTTACTTTGTTCCATGCGCATAGCTGTCTTATCTGTCTTCCCTCCCTTTCGAGGTGGAATCGCCCAATTCAATGCAAGCATGTGCGAGGCCTTCGAGTCAGAGGGCCACACCATGCTCCGCGTAAATTTCAGTCGACAGTATCCGACCATGCTTTTTCCCGGAGAAAGCCAGTATGAAGAAAGTCAAGCATCTTTGGAAAACCCAATGCTTGATTCCATCAATCCTATTTCTTGGAGAAACACAGCACGTTTCATTGCTGAATTTTCGCCAGATGTATTGGTCATCCCCTTCTGGCAGCCCTTTTTGTTGCCTGCCCTTACTGCAACGGCGCGGCGCGTCAAAGCCACCATGCCGAGCGTTGAAATTGTTGGACTGATGCACAATGCAACATCCCATGAATCGCAGTCTTTTGCAGCATACTTTGTGCGACAATTTCTCAAACAGCTAGACTCGGTTTGGACGCTCAGTGAAGCCGTTGCTCAACACCCTCTTGTCTTCCGCAAAGCAAGACGAATTCAGGAATTATTTCACCCTGTTTACAATCACTTTCCGGCATTGCAGCCGCAGCAGTCATCGAGACGCCGCCTCCAGTTGCCCAGCCCTGAGGATGCGCACATCATTTTGTTTTTCGGGCTCATTCGGGCATACAAAGGACTCGAAGTATTGCTAGACGCTTTGCCGTTCATGCAAGACAAGATCAAACCTGTGCATCTCATCATTGCCGGCGAATGCTACGAAGACTGGTCAAAATATGAATCGGCCATCGAAAGAAATGGGGCTCAACATCTTGTGCACGTTCACAATCACTTCATCGACAACGAAGAAGTCCCCTGTTTTTTCGGAGCAGCTGATTTGGTTTGCCTGCCTTACCGCTCTGCTTCTCAAAGCGGTGTCACTGCCATTGCAATTCAATATGGAATGCCCGTTGTGGCAAGCGCTGTCGGCGGACTCATTGAATACTTCAAAGACAATTCCCTCGGAACGCTCTGCGAACCGAATGACCCGCATTCGCTTGCGACTGCCGTCAACACCCAACTCTCTGCTCCACCTTTGGTCGAAGCAGAGGTAAAGAGCGTGCAAGACCGATTCTCCTGGCAAGCCTTTGCTCAGCGCTCCATTGCGAGTTTGGATAGTGCCTAGTGCCGTTGCTATATCCGGTCAGAAATCGCTCAGGGTTCGCACTGGGATTCGCACTGGACTGTTTAGAAAGAGCTCTTTAGGAGCGGATCGAAAACAAAGGTCTGAACGAGTACAACTTCTCCCCTGAACCGCGCATACATCCGGGCGCCGTCCCAAGGATTGAGATTGCCTTCTTCGTCATACGTATCCATGGTTGGTTCTTTCCAGAGCAACTCGATGCTCGATGTCAACGTGGAGTCTACGTTCCAAGCAGAGAGCGTGAAAGCGGGTGGCACTTGGAGAATACTGTCCAAGCCACGATCAGTCAGGTGATTGTTGTAGGTTTCAAGGTGAACCTTTCGAAATCTATTGAAGTGATCCTGTGCCTCCAATGTATCGATAGCAGCTCGCGTTTTCGACTTCAAACCGGAAAACGAGATGTTCCCAATCGAATCGACGCGCATGGAATAATCCAAGTTGGTTTCGTGGTGCTGAACACGGATGCCACCCAGCGATTTTCCTGGATAATCAAAAACACCGGTATAACGCCATTCACGTTCATCTGTAAAGAAACGCGTTGAAAGGAAGCCCGTGAAGCCTTCCATATGCGTCACAAAGGGCTCATCTGCGACATTGCCGTAAGCATCTCCAAGCAACATGTACGTGCCGGTATGACTCTGGTCTGACGTGCCGATGTACCAAACCTTCGTCGGCGATTCACCTCCTTGATAAATCTCAACTTTCTTTGCCCGACCGGCGAGCATGCGGTTGATTGTCTCTAATTTAGCTTTTGCAACAGGGCTCTGCACTTTGACGCGCTTAAAGGTCTTCAGCAAAAGATCGACAGCGTCTTTGCGTGCAACGTGCTCACCGTTCAATGACCAGTAACGTTGGCCGGGCACACGCTCGAGTAGAGCTTGCTTCCCGTCCTTATCTGCAATGAAAATCTTTGTCACTGCAGACGTGTCTGCAACCGCAAAAGCTGAAGCTTCAACCTTGCTCATTTCAGCTTGTGAATTGTTGCCGTACTCGCGGACGATAACAGCCACAGCCGTCACAAACAAGAGGATGTAAAAGAGTCGTAAATTTCTATGCATGGTATCAAGAGTTGTCCAAAACGTCTTTCGCAAAACGCTTGCGCCTTAGAGTGGTGAAAAGCAGCCCGAGAACTAGAGTAATTGCAATGGGCAATCCAAGCGCGAAGGATTGCCATCCCAAGCGCTCTTTTCGAATGCGTTCCCGGTTCAATGGACGAAGTGCAATCGTCCGCGACCTTACTGATATTGCGGACGATTCATCGAGTAAGTAGCTGATTGCGTTGCGCAAAAACTCCTTATTATCGTAAACGACCCTCCCCGCGTATCGGTCATAGCCAAGCGGCAAAATCATTGGACCATTCGGACCACTTTTCACCTTATTTCTCGCGATGTCCCCATCCGCAACAAAAATTTGGGCAGTGGGCACGCTTTCCGAAACGAACGCAAACTCAGGGTCATTCAGCAAGGTTGAAGGCAATCGATTCGTGAATGCCGATTGAAAGGAGCCTTCAACAAGAACGGCCAGTGGCTGATTGGGCTTGTTGTTCTGCGCAAAATACTCAGGCGTTAATTCGACAATGCTGCTCGACACGCGGACCGGTGATTTGTATTCCCGGGCCATTTCAGAACTTGTAAGAAGAACGGTCTTAATCAGTTCTCCGTCTGAGTTTACGGTATCAATGCTCGAAACAAAATCTAGGTGAATGGGATCTAGATTGGTCGTGATGGGGTGATTGATGCCTTGAGGTATCGCAATGGGCGAAAAATACCAATTGAACACTTGCATATTTCGCTGGTCGCCACTCGGTCCAGCATCCATAACAATCGGAGCGCATTGGGCGTCCACAACCAAATTCCGATTGAATCGAACACCATATTGGAAGAGTTGATCCGAAACATCCAATTCATTTGAAACAGCCATTGTCATCGCGTTCATGGATAGGCTGTCTCGGTTCACAAGCATCGGATCCACGAGCCACAAGACACGTCCTCCATTCATGATGAATTGATCCAATATCACTTGATCTTTGGGATCGAACGCAGAGTCTGGCTGCGCAATGATGGCCAAGTCAAAGCGATTGGTTCTGCGGTTCATTCCGTCGAGCAATTCTGACAGAATATTCAACTGTCCATCAATTTCGACACGCAGGACGCTGTAGTCAACATCAAGATCCATCGTCAAATCAGCCATTTCAGCTTCACCCAACTCACCATGCCCCTCGATGATGGCTATTCGAGGAGGCTCAATGCGTGTGAGCTTACGTATGCCACTGGTCAATTCATATTCAATGGAATTGATTGAGCCTTGAATCATCACATCCGTCGGCTCCGGAATGTCAGATTTAAAAAATTGGACAACTTCCTTTTTACCCCGGTAGGACAAAATTGCCGCTGGCCAGACTGTCTTGAAGGCTTGCAAGCCGTTCTCCTGGTAGGCAATTCGTGTAAACTGCAGGCCTTGCTCCACAAGTTTCTCTTCATTCTGCCCAATGGTTTGGCGGTCATCGATTTCGTAGACATCCACAAACTGAAACCTCACATTTCCATTGGAAGCGTCAGCGAAGTCTTGCAATTGATAACGAACGGCTCGTTCCAATCTTTTCCAATTCGCCGGATAGTCTCCAGACAAATAGCATGTCACAAAAATTTCATCGTCGACGTTTTGGAGCAAATCCACTGAGGCCGATGTCATTGTAAATCGCTTGTCACTTGTGAAATCAAATTGCACAGGAATCGACAAAGCAATGAAATACACCACAGTGGCGATGGCAGTCCCGAGCAACCACCGCGTGAGCTCTACCTTCCGAATACTGCGTTTCCAGACAATGGCCAAGCGTGCCAGCCACAAAAACAAAAAATCAATGAATAAAAAGTACGCCACATCATCGCCACGAATCAAACCTCGGCTGATGGACTGATAATGCGACTGCATCCCCAACTGGATGAAAGGCAACTCCCAGTCGCCCAGCCAATCGAAACTTGCCACTGCAGTGAACCCGATGAAGCCCAATACCAAAGTAACAGCCGTTAACAGAAAGGACACGAGCGCATTGCTGACCAATGCCGAGGCCAATATGCCCAACGCCGTAAAGGCTGATCCCAGAAGCACCAAGCCAAGGTAACTGCCACCAATCGCTCCAAGGTCAAAATTCCAATGCGGCTGCCCCAACCAACCAATGACAGGCAAGAAAATCAAGGTGGGGACGAGAGCAAGGATCAGCACCGTAAATGCACCTAAATACTTTGCAAGGACCACTTGAGTCTCTGAAATCGGCTTTGTCAGAAGCAATTCCATCGTTCCACTTGCCTTCTCCTCGGAAAAGCTGCGCATGGTAATTGCCGGGATCAAGAAAAGAAAAACCCAAGGGGTCCAGATGAACAAGGCATCCAAGTTCGACTGGCCCTGATCCAAAATATTCCATTCACCAGGAAACACCCAAAGAAACAAGCCTGTGAGCAGCAAAAAAGCGCAAACGACCACGTACCCCATCAGGGTGCTGAAAAAAGTCCGGAGTTCCTTTCGGATGAGTGCCTTCATTGTGAAGTGCGAATTTACATATCTAACTTCATTCCATCAGCAACATTCCAATCAACCGACCAAGCAACAGGCTTGTTAGCAAAGAGGGCTTTTGTCTTCGGCCAAATGCTTCCGAATAGGGCTGATTTTCGATAAGCATTGAGGTCGTCCTGACTCGTCCACCAACTTAATGTTGTTCGCAGTTGAGGATGATCAGCCGACGTCAACATTTCAACCTTTTGACAGCCCGGCATGGCTTCAATACGAGGTCTTATTTCGACAAATAATGCATCAAATCCTTCAACCGATTCGAGTTGAAATTCCATCTTTACAATTCTCAAGATTTTCATCAAAGCTGGTCTTCAGGTTGAAATACGATGCGCACGGATTGATCTCGGCGGAGTCCGAGCAGCGCATCAGCACCGCCATGCCCCCCGGGTGCACTGTGATTATTTACAGCGATTTCGAGAAAATCGGTGTGATTAAACAAGGCCAATTCTTTGCCGACAGCAACGTCATGGTACCCCTCACTGATTTGTCTAATGGTCATTCGAGGCGTGCGCATATGTATTTCAAAAGGACGGTTTTTACCGATTTTGTGAAATGCCTCGCGCGTGATGTTTGTGATGACGTTGCCGTAGTGATCGATGAATGCAACGTGCCCAACAATGGTGTTTTCTTCAAAACTCATGCGACGCGGCTCCACATTGCGCAATGCTCCGGCCGGGCGTCCGATCAGATCAGCACGACCACCTTTAGCCAAGTGAGCTGCAGCTAGAACAAAAACCTCGCGTTCCGGAAATGTTGGCGAGTCAACGTCCAAACTCAATCCAGAAAAATCAAAGATGCCTTCGGGCTCTGAATTCGACAGCAACCGGAAAACGCCCGTATCAGCTCCGATGAAGTGCTGACCGTGCATCGTGACCAGGCGATGCGGAGTCTCTGGTGTATTGGCGCCTTGCACACAGATCATATGCACGGTACCCTTGGGGAATTCTGGGTAGACTGAACGAAGGAGAAATGCGGCCTCAATGACATCGAATTTTCGAACGTTATGAGACACATCCACAATCTGTGCGTCTCCCGCACGGGAGAGCAACGCACCTTTTAATGCCGCCGTGTAGTGGCTTCCTTCCCCAAAATCAGATGTTAATGTGATGATTGACACATTGCAAAGGTCGGGAACGTATTTTTGTCTTTCCATATGCAACAGAAAGAGATATCCATCCGCGGTGTTGATCCTTTGATTTTCTTAGGGCCAGAAAATGAAAATTGGCGCAGCATCCGAAATGGATTTGGTGCGCTGCATTTGATGACACGTGGCGAAACGATTACCGCCAAGGGCTCCGTTGAAGATCTGGGTCGATTTGAAGAGGTTATTCGAATGATTGTTTGGCACATCGAGCGCTACCAATCCTTGAATGTCGACGATATCGACCGGCTTCTTTCCTCCGATGAATCCACTGTCATGAGGCAATCGCAGAAAGATGACACTTTGGTTTACGGCCCAGGAGGCAACCGCATCATGGCTCGAACGCCCAATCAACAAACTTTGGTCGACTCCATCCGAGCAAATGACATGTGCTTTGCCGTCGGGCCTGCCGGAACGGGCAAGACCTACACAGCAGTTGCCATGGCAGTAGCCGCCCTGAAGGATCGAAGAGTAAAAAAAATCATCCTGACCAGGCCAGCTGTAGAAGCAGGAGAGAATCTTGGTTTTTTACCCGGAGACTTGAAAGAAAAGCTTGACCCCTACCTGCAGCCACTGTATGATGCGCTCACCGATATGATTCCATTCGAAAAAGTGGCGGATCACTTGGAGAAAGGTGTAATCGAAATTGCACCTCTTGCATTCATGCGAGGAAGAACCTTGGACAAGGCTTTTGTCATTCTTGATGAAGCTCAAAACACCACCATCGCGCAAATTAAAATGTTTCTCACCCGAATGGGCCGCGACGCAAAATTTGTCATCACGGGTGACGCCACACAGGTCGACTTGCCACGTCATCAAGGCTCAGGACTCGTATATGCACAACGACATTTAAGAGAAATTGAGGGAATCGGCTTCGTTCAGTTAACAGCAAGCGATGTCATTCGACACCGCCTTGTAAAGGCGGTGATTTCGGCCTTTGAGAAGGCTGATGAGCAAACACCCCACCCCAGCGAAAAAAAGAAGAGTTCATGAACGAGACACTGCATAACGCGACGTTTGAATTTGAGGGACAAACCAGCGCTTATCATGGCAAAGTGCGGGACATGTACCGCATTCCAAAAGGCAACATTGTCGCGGTTGTTTCCGATCGAATCAGCGCTTTTGACGTTGTAATGCCCAAAGGAATCCCCTACAAGGGGCAAGTATTGAATGGGATCGCAAGTCACTTCCTCGATGCCGTTCAAGACATCGTGCCGACGTGGAAGAAAGCAACTCCACATCCCCAAGTCACCATCGGTTATGCCTGTGAACCCATTCGACTCGAAATGGTCATACGCGGCTATCTGACCGGACACGCGTGGCGAACCTACAAATCAGGCAATCGCACGTTATGCGGCGAAAGCATGCCCGAAGGAATGAAAGAACATGATGCTTTTGAGACGCCAATCATCACGCCGGCAACAAAAGCGGAAGAAGGACACGATGAAGACATCAGCAGAACCTCCATCCTTGATCGTGAAATCGTATCCGTTGAATTGTACAACGAATTGGAGCGGATCACGCACGCTCTATTTCAACGAGGAACTGAAATGGCTGCAGCACAAGGCTTAATCTTGGTTGACACAAAATACGAATTCGGTTTACTTGATGGGCAATTGATGCTAATCGACGAAATCCATACGCCGGACAGCTCGAGGTACTTCATTTCAGAGGGATACGAAACACGCCAAAAATCAGGTGCGCCTCAACAACAATTAAGCAAGGAATTCGTGAGAGAGTGGCTCATGGAGCACAACTTTATGGGGCTCGAAGGTCAAAGCATACCCGAAATGCCTGAGACATTTATCGAGGAGGTAACGAATCGATACATCCGACTGTACGAGCAAGTCACTGGTCAGAAGTTCATTCGAAGGCCGCTAGATCGACTGGAGCAAGAGATCGAGACAGCCGTAAACCATTGGATTGACAATGCTTGAGGGATGGGGCGAAAGAAAAACAAGCCAGAATGGCAGAAGGATGCGCTATCCATGGTCCGAGCTTTGAAGGCCGGTGAAGTGATCCTGCATTCGACAGACACCGTTTGGGGCCTCGGGGCAATTGCCAAGGACCAAGACGCAGTGAGCCAAATCTTCAAACTCAAACAACGCGAATCACAAGCTTCACTCATCATGCTTGTTGATTCTCCTGGAATGCTCGAAAAGTTTCTTCCAAACTTACCAGACGCAGCTTGGGAATTAATGGAAGTAAGTGATCGCCCCCTGACTATTATTGCTGCTGGTCAACCGGAGGCAATTGCGGAGTTGTCCCCGGGTATCGTCGCTGAAAACGGCACCATTGCCGTTCGATTGGTCAAAGACGAATATGTTTCATTCATCATTCAAGGCATAGGATCTCCTCTTGCTTCGACCAGCGCCAACCTTTCTGGTCATCCGACGCCTGAATCATTTCAGCAGATCCACCCTTCTCTCACAAGCCATGTAAACACCGTTGCGGAATACCGCAGGAACGCAAAACCGTGTGGAGTACCTTCGATGATTGTGAAGTTCGATGAGCATAATCGAATCACCATAATTCGGAGCTAAAAATCAAACCCAACGAGAAGGTTCGGTCCGTATCTTCGTAAGAGAAATTAAGTCCATGAACTTTTCGGCTCATCTGAATCATCCTCTCTTCAAAACAATCGGACAGATTGCTGATGAAAATGGACAAGCTGCTTTTGCAATCGGTGGTTTTGTACGCGACCTGCTGATTCAAAGGCCGTGTAAGGACATCGATGTGGTTGTTGAAGGCAGTGGGATCGAACTGGCCAAAAAAGCCTCGGTAGCGCTCGGAGCAGGAAAAGTCACGGTGTTCAAAAACTTCGGAACCGCCATGTTTCGTTACCGCGATTGGGAAGTTGAATTTGTCGGAGCACGAAAGGAATCTTACGAGCGCGGAAGTCGAAATCCAATTGTTGAAGATGGCACCATCGAGGACGATCAGCGTCGCAGAGACTTTACCATCAACGCTCTGGCCATCAGCCTAAATGCCGAAACTTTTGGCGACTTAATTGATCCGTTTGGTGGACTCAAGGACATCGAAAATAGATGCATTCGAACGCCACTCGAGCCAGATGTCACCTTTAGCGATGACCCTCTTCGCATGCTTCGTGCCATTCGATTTTCGTCGCAACTTGGGTTTCGCATTGAAGAAGGCAATCTAAAAAGTATTCGAGCCAATGCGAGTCGCTTAAAAATTATCACGCAAGAACGCATTCACACCGAATTGCATAAAATCATCCAATCCAAAAAGCCATCTAAGGGCTTTAAACTATTGGATAAATGTGATTTACTGCATCGATTCTTCCCTGAACTCTCCAATCTAAAAGGGGTGGAATGGCGTGATGGCATCGGCCACAAGGACAACTTTTACCACACCTTGGAGGTGCTGGACAATGTCGCTGAAGTCTCGGACAATCTTTGGTTGAGGTGGTCTGCCCTGTTGCACGACATTGCAAAGCCCGCAACGAAAAGATTTCACAAGAAGCAAGGTTGGACCTTCCATGGCCACGAAGACCGAGGTGCTAGAATGGTTCCAAAAATTTTCAAAAGGATGAAACTTCCTCTTGATCAAAAAATGAAGTTTGTCCAGAAAATGGTCCTGCTCCATCTTCGCCCTATTGCTCTGACAAAGAATCAAATCACTGACAGTGCGGTGCGCCGCTTGCTTTTTGATGCTGGAGATGACATTGACGCTCTCATGATTTTATGCCGTGCCGACATCACGTCAAAAAACGAATCAAAGGTGAAGCGCTACCTCGCCAATTACGACGTGGTCATTCAAAAGCTAAAAGATGTTGAAGAGAAGGATCAACTTCGCAATTTTCAGCCACCCATTTCAGGAGAAGAAATCATGTCCACCTTTGGGATACCACCGAGTCGCCCCATCGGTAGCATCAAATCTGCAATCAAGGAAGCAATTCTCGAGGGAGACATTCCGAACGAACCGAGTGCAGCCCGCGGCTTGATGCTCAAAATAGGCGCCGACATGGGTTTGACAGTAAAAAACTGACCAAAGCCAATGGTTTTTCGGATTTCTTAGACGTAGGCTTAGGCTTAACCTTTCCAACCATCCTTTAGGGTCACAGCGCGGTTAAAGACCAGTGCCGATGGCTCGCTGTATTTAGAATCGACCGTGAAGTAACCCAAGCGCGTAAATTGATAGACCGTCCCGATTTGTGCCGCTGATAGAGAAGGCTCAAGTTTACACCCAGTCTTGATTTCAAGGCTATCTGGGTTTAAACAATCCATGAAATCGCCATTTGCCTCCGGATCATTTTCCGAGAAGAGTCGGTCATAAAGCCGTACCTCTGCATCCACAGCATCGGCACAAGACACCCAATGAAGTGTTCCCTTGGCCTTGATCCCTGATACATCGTGTCCACTTTTGCTGTTTTCGAAGTAATTCACATGCACTTCTGTCACCCGGCCTGAATCGTCTTCAATGTGATTCACATATTCCACGATGTAGGCTGATTTCAGGCGAACCACCCGACCCGGTGCCAAACGAAACCACTTCTTATTGACGTCAACTTTAAAATCTTCGGCTTCCATCCAAAGTTCTCGACCGAACGGCAATTCTCGGGTTCCAGCAGACGGATCTTCCGGGTTGTTTGGTGTTATTAACTGCTCCTTCGCCCCCTCTGGGTAATTCAAAACAATCAGCTTGATGGGGTTCAACACGCCCATGACCCGAGGCGCAATCCGATTTAAGTCATCGCGTAGCGCCCACTCAAGAAGGCTGACGTCAATTTGGTTGTTGCGCTTGGCCACTCCAATGCGATCTGCGAACGTGCGAATGCTTTGAGGAGTATAGCCCCGACGACGCAAGCCGCTAATGGTTGGCATTCTGGGGTCATCCCAACCATCGACGACGCCCTCCTCAACCAGTTTTAAGAGCTTTCGCTTGGACATCAAAGTATAACTCAGATTCAACCGAGCAAATTCCGTTTGTTCGGTGGGGTAAATATCCAATGCTTGGATGAACCAATTGTAAAGCGGTCGATGGTTTTCAAACTCTAACGAACATAGGCTGTGTGTGATTTTTTCGATGGAGTCAGACTGACCATGTGCAAAATCGTACATCGGGTATATCACCCAATCTTTTCCGGTGCGGTGGTGATCGACAAACTTGATGCGGTAGATCAGCGGGTCTCTCATGAGCATGTTATCATGCGCCATATCAATCTTTGCTCTGAGTACACGCGAGCCTTCCGGAAACTCACCTGCCTTCATTTTCTCAAACAACTCGAGATTTTCTTCGGGTGTGCGTGTCCGAAACGGACTATCCACTCCTGGCCGACCCGGAGCACCCTTTTGAGCAGCCATATCTTCGGATGACTGGTCATCAACATATGCTTTCCCGGAACGTATCAGTTGACACGCAAATTCGAACAGCTGATCAAAGTAATCGCTTGTGTAGAATTCACCGCCTTCCCAAGTAAAACCTAGCCATGAAACATCCTTGCGAATGGCGTCGACGTATTCAGTGCTCTCTTTCTCTGGGTTCGTATCGTCAAAACGCAAGTTTGTGACCCCACCATATTTTTTAGCGAGACCAAAACTGACGCAGATGGCCTTGGCATGTCCAATGTGCAGATGACCATTTGGTTCTGGCGGGAATCTTGTGTGGACGCGCCCGCCGTGCTTGCCATCAGCAAGATCCAAGGCTATTTTCTGTTCTATGAAATTAAGAGGACGACTCGTTGAATCGTCAGTGGCTTCCGGCGTGTTGGACATGAAGCAAAGGTAACTTCAAATCCGTGGGTCAACAACGTTTGCGGTTAGAGCAATCGCACATTTTTCATGAGGTTTTCTTTGTACGTCCTACTCACAGGAATGTCTTGTCCGGCGATCTGAACCGTACTCTGGTATACATCGATGTGATTGATGTGTTCCAGGTTCACCACGAAATTGCGAGAAACTCGGACAAAATCTGAGGAATTGAGAACCACAAGCAAATCCTTCAGGGACGCTTTGACATGGTATTGTCTTGTCTCCAGTTGAATGGCACTGTACTTTCCTTCCACCTGAATGTATCGAATTTGACTCAGATCGATTCGCTTCAATTTATTTCCAACCTTCGTGTAGAAGTGCACGTCTTGCGCACTTTTTCGGTTTTCGAAATCCTCCAAGCGATTCAAAAGCTCGGAAGTTGTTGTCATGAGCTGAGAAGAATCGCCTGTTGCATGCAGTTGGTCGTGACCCATCTCCTCGATTGGCATATTCCCTGGCATCACGCGTGATTCCCAAATGTTGTTGGTCACGGGGATCAAAGGCTTTCGGCTTTCCAAGACCTCTTTCACTCGTTGCCATTGCGTCAGCCCTGAAAACTTTTCTGGCCAGATCACCGCTTCCGGATCGATTTCGAGCGCCGACATCATAGCGTCTTCAGGCGTCGTGACAGTAGCTACATCGTAACCTTTCTCGAGCAAAAACGATTCCGCTTTTTGCTTTGCCTCGTCCTGGATAACCAACAGCTTTAATTTGTGCATGTCTTTAAAACCCCCAATCAAGCCAATTGTTCTTTTCTTAAATTGCATTCAATCGGTTTTGGTTAAATTTGGCAATGCTTATGATTGAGGAAGAATTTGACCGAGCATTGGTCAGCGAAATACGACTGCAAGAATCAACAGCTCCCACCGCTGCCACGGAGGAGGATGTTGCAGAGGACATCGCCCTTGAAACCGTAACAACGGAAGGCTGGAATTTGGTGCTTTATAACGACGAGCACAACACGTTTGATCATGTCATTGAAATGCTCATCTCAATTTGTGAACATGAAGCATTGCAAGCCGAGCAATGCGCCCTCATGGTTCATTTCCAAGGCAAGTGCGCCGTATTGTCTGGCACGTACGATGAGCTAGAGCCCAAGTGTTCGAAACTCCTGAGCGCTGATCTCACAGCGGAGATTGAAGCATGAGACCCCGCGTCTTTGCACAAGACACGGAACTCAACGCTACCTCCCTTTCATTTCAAGGATTGCCGCATGCGGGTCTTCTGCGTTGAACGTTGACGACCCCGCGACGAGAACGTCTGCACCTGCTTCGACCAGTCCAGACCAATTCGCTGGTCCCACCCCTCCATCGATTTCAATGTGAGCAGCAGATTTTGCATCGTCGAGCATTCCGCGCATCGCCCGCGTCTTTTGGTAAGTACGTTCAATAAAACGCTGACCACCGAATCCCGGATTCACGGACATCAGACACACGAGGTCAATTTCAGCAACTACATCTTTCAGGGATTCCACTGGTGTATGTGGATTCAAGGCCACACCCGCTTTCATGCCTAATTTTCGAATCTGGCCCAAGGTTCGGTGCAGGTGGGTGCAGGCCTCTGCATGCACCGTTAACACATCCGCGCCCAAATCTGCAAATTCTGCGAGGTATCGATCAGGATCCACGATCATCAAATGAACATCGAGTGGCTTCTTCGCATGCTGCGCAATGCTCTTGATGACAGGCATGCCGAAACTGATGTTTGGAACAAACACTCCATCCATGACATCGAGATGAAACCAATCAGCCTGAGAAGCATTGACCATGTGAATGTCACGTTCTAAATTGGCAAAGTCCGCGGCTAAAATCGACGGTGCGAGTAAATGTTCCATGGCACAAAGTTCAAGGTTCCAATCATTTCATTGACCTTTGTGAGGTGTCAAACTTTTCCACAGATTCAAGTGCCCGCAGTTCAATAGTCGGGTTAACCGGCGGCATAGGCAGCGGAAAATCCACCGTCGCTCATATCTTTTCCATGCTTGGCATTCATGTCTGGGATGCAGATTTAGCCGGGAGACGCCTGTATAGCGATAATCGGGAATTGCAAGATTGGGTGGTCCAAACCTTCGGTGAACAATGCGGTGTCTGGGTCAACGGCAAACTCAAAGGAATTGACCGATCCAAACTAGCTGAGGTGGTGTTTCACGATCCAGATGCCTTACAAGCGCTCAATGCCCAAGTGCATCCCTTGGTACGATCTGCGTTTAAGCAGTGGCATGAACAAGTTGATCGATTGCACCATGCACCTTACGTCATCCGCGAATCCGCCATTCTTTTCGAGAGCGGAGCTCATGAGGATTGTGCCCACGTGATCGCTGTTTCCGCAAACGAACCATTGCGCATCGAGCGAGTGAAGCAACGCGATGACACGAACGCAGATGAGATAAGATCACGGATGCGCGCGCAATTGTCTGACATCGAACGCATCAAAAGATCTGACTCTGAAATTCAGAACAACACGACTAGCTTGCTTCTGAAACAAGTTTTGGAAAACCATTTGGCCCTGAGCGCCGTTCTTTCCTAATTCACTGTTCTTCTTTGGCTTCTTGACCAATTGCATCTAACTTTCCCACATGATATGGGAAGCATGGCAGATTTGGACAGCAAGTGGATTGGCGCTGTTGATTCTCGAAGTTTTTATGCCTGGTTTTGTACTGGCCTGTCTCGGAATTGGGTCATTCGGTGCAGCGTTTGCTGCCTGGCTCGGCCTCGCATTCGAATGGCAAATAACAATCGCAGGACTCACCAGTTTACTCGCCTTCCTTTTCCTGCGCCCAGTCATGCTGAGAATGGGATTTTCAGGTGACGAAACGGTTTCAGGAACAGAAGCACTCATTGGAAAAGAAGTCGTGGTTACGCTCGATTTCGATGAACAAACTGGGTTGGGAAGGTGTAAAATTGATGGAGACGACTGGCGTGCTAAGTATAGTGAAACATACCAAGGTAATCGAGCTGAACTCGGCCAAGTCATGATCATCGAAGAAGTTAAAAGCAACACGCTCATTGTTGGTGCACGGCCTTGATGCGCTGGCAATTATGAACTAAAAAAAAACAATATGGCTGGAACAATCATTGCTACAATCTTTTTCCTCTTCATTGCGGTCATTGTCATTAAGGGTGTTCGAATTGTGAGGCAGAGTGAATCAGTGGTCATTGAGCGGTTGGGGAAATACCGCACCACATTGAACGCGGGAATCAACATCATCATTCCTATCATTGATCGTCCACGAGATATTGCCTGGAGAGTCATTGCGCAGCGGCCTGACGGGTCGAAAATCACGCAATACAAAATGAAAGATCGGGTCGATCTCCGTGAGACTGTTTTTGATTTCCCCAAACAAGGCGTCATCACCAAGGACAACGTGGTCACGGAAATAAATGCCTTGATTTACTTCCAAATCATCGACCCCATCAAAGCTGTTTACGAGATTAACAACCTTCCGAATGCCATTGAAAAATTGACGCAAACAACCTTGCGAAATGTCATCGGCGAACTGGAGCTGGACGAATGCCTCACCTCAAGAGATACGATCAACATGAAGCTTCGATCTATTCTAGATGAAGCAACGAACAAATGGGGCGTCAAAGTGAATCGTGTTGAACTGCAAGACATCAACCCTCCGGTGGACATCAAAGAAGCGATGGAAAAGCAAATGCGTGCCGAGCGTGCGCGCCGAGCCCAAATCATTGAGGCCGAAGGCACAAAACGCGCCGCCATCCTCGAAGCCGAGGGACAAAAAGGAGCTGACATCAACGAAGCCGAGGGCCAAAAACAAGCCCGTATCCTAAAGGCAGAGGGTGAAGCAGAGGCGAGGCTGAAAGTAGCAGATGCAGAAGCCAAGGCAATCCAAACAGTCGCCGCGGCAGTTGAAGGAAGCAAAGCCGACCCTACGCAATACCTCATTGCACTGAAGTACATCGACACTTTGGAAGAAATTTTGCGTGACGGCGGTGCTGGAAGCAAGACAGTATTTATGCCATACGAAGCGAGCGGACTCATGAGCAGTGTAGGTGGCATGAAAGAACTTTTGTCTGCGGCAAAAGACTGATTGACAAGGTTTACTGAGTTGTTGGTTCAAACACACTTTCCACGGCGCTTGACCCGAGCTCGCTATGACCAGTACCTGGCCTCTGGCTGGTTCCGAGGTTCGGTCATGCTCTATAAAATGGATTTGTTGTGCATTGATGCCAATGTTTTCTCTGTGGTCAACATCCGACTTGACTTGCAAAAACATAGCCTCAAAAAGCGCCATCGAAAACTCAAGCGTCGGGTGGAACAAAGGTTCAATATTACGTACGGTCCAGCGAAGGTCACTCCCGACAAACAGAGACTTTATGAGCAACATAAATCGAAATTCAAAGGCTTCATTCATGAGACTTTAGAAGAATACCTCTACGCCGGGTTTCATTCGACCGTTTTTGAGACCATGGAAATCTGCATCTACGATGATGATTGCCTCGTCGCGACATCCTTCTTCGACCTCGGTGACAAGAGCATGGCTTCATTGTTAGCCGTTTACGATGCCAACTACAATGCCTTTAGCCTCGGAACCTATACCATGTTGAAAGAAATTGAATTTGGCATTCAAACCGGACGGAAGCTCTATTACCCGGGCTATGTGCTTGATCTTCCCTCCCGCTTTGACTACAAGTTGGAATTGGGCGAAATGGAATATTACACGCCAAGCAAAAGATGGGGTAAGCATTCAAATTTCAATCCAGAAGAAACATTTGCTCATGCGTTGCGTGAACAGATGGAGTCCTTAAAGTCTGCCTTGAGAGATGAAAATATTGCTTTTAAAAACTGGTATTACCCTTACTTCAGCATGGGTTACATGCCTCTGTGGAAGGATCGTTTTCTCCACATGCCCTGGGTGCTTGAATTAGGTCATGACTTGGACGGCACGATGATGGCCGGATTTTGCCCTGAAAAAAAGGAGTTCATGCTTTGTCACGTGCAACCCTGTCCGGACGAGCAACACTTCATCAACATGGAACAGTCAAATGAGTTCGACAATCCATCTGTCTACTTGATCCATCTGATGGAATATGGAGATAAAGTCACTTTTCAAAGCCTAAATGACCTGATGCACGCCAACCGAATTTGGCAGCAACGGTTCGATAAATTACCCCCCACATGCGATTAGCAACATGGAACGTAAACGGCTTGAGAGCCATCGTCAAGAAGAACTTCACAGAATCCCTTGAACGCATCGCAGCAGATGTGATTGGGCTTCAAGAAACAAAAGCCCAAGATGACCAGGTGCGCGAAGCTCTTTTCGGGCTTGAAGGCATTGAAGAATACCAACTCTTCTCAAGTTCGGCAATCAAGAAAGGTTATTCTGGAACGGCTATCCTGACCAAAACAACTCCGTTGAATGTGACAGCGGGGATTGGCATTGAAGAACTTGACACCGAAGGACGTGTTTTGCATGCTGAATTCGAAAGTTTTCACTTTGTCACAGTCTACACACCCAATTCCTCATCTGGGCTGAAGCGTTTGCCGTTTAGAAAAAAATGGGATGCAGCGTTCACATCCTACCTGATGGCCCTCGACGCCGCAAAGCCTGTGATTTGTTGCGGCGACCTGAACGTCGCTCATCAACCCATTGACTTGGCAAGGCCTGATGCCAATTACAACAAAACTCCCGGATACACCCAAGACGAAATTGATGGCCTCTCACATCTTCTGAATCATGGTGATTTCATTGATGCTTGGCGTCACAATCACCCGGACGAGGTGGCGTACTCTTGGTGGAGTTATCGCGGAGGCGCTCGTGAAAAAAATGTGGGGTGGCGCTTGGACTACATGTTGGCCAGCGCAAGACTAAAATCGGCCATCGAGACCTCTGAAATCCACCGTTTCATCGAAGGGTCTGATCACTGCCCTGTAACGCTTGATTTCCAGCCATAATTTCCAAGCGTTCAACGGCAAACTTGACGTATCCTCTGATCCAAAACACAACTTCTTTGCTCTGAATTTAAACAATAGAGAGCATGAGGAAAGTGTTAGCAGGGGCATTCGCTCCATTTCTAGGAACGGTCATGGCGTTTGGTCAAACAAGTTGTGATGCGGATTTAAATGGTGATCAGATTGTTAATCTTGAAGATTTGTTGGGGATGCTGATTCATTATGGTGACAGTTGTACGAATGTGCCCGTTCAATTTCCGACGTTGGTGATTTCCGAAATTCACTACAATCCGAATTCTGCTCAAGGGAATGACAGCGATTGGGAATTTTTAGAACTCTTCAACCCCACTGACGAGACTGTGGCCCTGCTCGGCTGGAAATTAGACAATGCGATCAGCTTGAGCTTTTCAGAAGAAGACAGTATATCGGCGCAACAATTCGTATTGATTGCGCGCAATGCAGACACTCTGTCAATGGTGGTGCCTTCGGAAACAACGGTTTTTCAGTGGGACAGCGGAGGTAGCCTGAACAATTCAGGTGAAACCATAACCTTATTGAATCCGAATGAGGAAGTCGTCGTTTCCATCGCTTATGAAGACAACGACGGTTGGGTCGACCAACCGGACGGGGATGGGCCATCCCTCGAACTTATGGACTACCATCTCCCGAATGAAGAAGTCGCGTCATGGTCCGCTTCGTTCCTATTTGGGGGAACTCCAGGCGCTACCAATTCCATGTGGGGTTTGTCGGAAACGGAATGAGTCAATCGAATTGAGCAGACTTTAAAGTCTGGAGTTTGCCCATAACTTGAACATCAATTGAATCTCCAGCGATCAACTGGACCTTCGTTTCTGTCTCATTGATTTCTACTGCGATGAGTCGGTCTCTGAAGCAAACCTGAAAAGCAAGCTGGTTCCATTGTTGCGGAAGCCTGCCATCAAAGCAGGGAACACCTTTCCTAACCTTGAAACCACCAAATCCTTCCACGACCGCCAACCATGTTCCGGCCATTGACGTAATGTGCAGACCTTCGTGCACCTCGGCGTTGTAGTCATCGAGATCAAGTCTAGCCGTTCTGAGGTAATGAGAATATGCTTCGTCATCACGTTTCAAACGCGATGCAATCACCGCATGAACGCATGGCGATAAACTCGATTCATGCAAAGTCTTCGGCTCGTAAAACGAGTAATTCGCTTCAATTTGACTCAGCGAAAAATCATCCCAGAAAAAATAGAGGCCTTGAAGTACATCAGCCTGCTTGATGAACACGGAACGCAAAATGCGGTCCCAACTCCAATGCTGATTGATCGGACGCTCCAATGGATCCAAATCAATAGCCATAAGCTGCTCCTTATCCATGAAACCGTCTTGCTGTAGAAACACCTCTGACCCTTCGAGTTGCGGGTAATGCATTCCACGCACAATGGATGTCCAGTGTGCAGCTGACTTTTCAAAGTCAAATGACAAGCGCTCGGCCAAGCTTCGCCATTCTGCAGGATGACGCTCCATCAAGTCGGCCGCAACATCCTGCGTGTAACGCAGACACCACGACGCGATGTAATTCGTATACCAATTGTTGTTGACGTTGTTCTCGTATTCATTCGGCCCGGTAACACCAAGGATCACAAAAGCTTCTTTCGCTTGCGACCATTGGACACGTTGCTCCCAAAAGCGGGCGATTCCGAGTAACACTTCAAAACCATGTGTCTGCAGATAATCCCGATCACCCGTATAATTGACATAGTTCCAAATGGCATAGGCCATTGCACCATTGCGGTGGATTTCTTCAAACGTTATTTCCCACTCATTGTGGCACTCCTCACCATTCATGGTTACCATGGGAAATAATGCTGCACCGTCGGTGAAGCCTAATTTTTTTGCGTTGTCAATGGCCTTTTCCAGGTGGTTGAATCGATAGAGCAATAACTGCCGAGCAACCTTGCCTTCGTGGCCAGCGAGGTAAAATGGGAGACAATACGCCTCCGTATCCCAGTAGCTGGCACCTCCATACTTTTCACCTGTAAATCCCTTTGGACCAATGTTGAGCCGTGGGTCATCACCACGGTAAGTTTGATTCAAGTGAAAAACATTGAACCGGATGGCCTGCTGCGACGCAACATCTCCTTGGATGCGAATGTCGGCTCGGCTCCACACGTCAGACCATGCAGCAACGTGATTTGATCTCAACTGATCGAAACCTTTTGACATTGCAGCGACAGCGATGCTCTTCGCATGTTTCGCGATGCTATTTACCTCCATTTGCAATGAAGTCAAGACTCCGACAAATTTCTCAAGCACAACGGCGTCATTCTGCTCGAGATTGCAAGTGAATCCGCATTCAGTCCTTGCGTTCTGCGTGTCATGGCTGGCAACAGGAACTGAAATGAACTCCCCACCCTGGCGCAGGTGCACTCCATTGGCCATACTCAGCGCGGCGTGGAATCCTGACTTCTCCGTTTCGCTGTGCACGAAACCATGGCCTTCTTCGTTTGCCTCAGCCGCGTGAAATGACCAAAAAGCATCATCCCAATTGGAATCTTCATTGTGCACATTACCATCGAGGTATGGCTTTAACTCGACAAGCATCGAATCCTTCAATGCCCTAATGGTGTAGCGCAATGCTGCGATCTCCGGTTGATCCATGGAACAAAAACGCTCCGTTTCAACCGAAAACACTTGTCCTTTGCTCATTTCGACGACAAATGATCGGCGGAGAACGCCTTCGCGCATGTCGATCATCCATTCGAAATCACGAATGCTTTTGGCCGCGTTCAGGTCCAATCTTTCACCGTTCACGACAACATCAATTCCAATCCAATTCGTTGAATTTAGAACCTTCGCAAAGTAGTCGGGGTAACCGTTTTTCCACCATCCAACACGTGTTTTATCCGGATAGTAGACGCCTGCCAAGTAAGATCCTTGCAGACTCTGGCCCGTGTAGTGCTCTTCGAAGTTTGCGCGCTGACCAAATCTTCCGTTTCCAATGGATAAAAGAGATTCAAACGTTGTCACCGCATCCGAATTCCAGCCAGATACTCCAACAATCCAATCATCCAGAAGACTCTGCTCCTCCATCACGCTCGAGCTAGCTGTTTCAAAATTGCTTCAAGAGTTAATCCTTTCAAGCTCCCATAATTGACGTGCGCGTCTTCTAAGCCATGGCCGACGCCAACAACTTGAAATCCGCCAGCCAAAGCGGCCTCCACTCCTGATTGAGCATCTTCAAATACAAGGCATTGTTGCGGCGTCACGCTCATGGCCTGAGCAGCCTTTAAAAAGACCTCAGGATCTGGTTTCGACAACGTGATGTTGTTACCATCAACAATCGTATCAAAACGTGAAGTTAGGTTCAGCTTATCGAGGATCATATGCGCATTCTTTGACGAGCTGCCAAGCCCAATGCTCACGTTCAATCCGGCCATTTCATCCATCAGAGATACAATACCGGGCAGGACATCGCCTGGCGATGTACCCTTCGCTAAATTCAAATACAGCTTATTCTTCCGATCCATCAGTCGAAGCTTGGTTGCCGAATCCAACATCAAGTCCCCCTTCTGCAATATGTACTCAAGACTGTCGACACGAGAGACGCCCTTGAGTCGATGGTTGTCCTCTTCCGTGAAGGGAACGACCAATTCATCCGCTAGCTTTTTCCAGGCTGCAAAGTGATGCCGTGCTGTATCGACAATGACACCGTCCAAGTCAAAAATGCAAGCCTTGAGATTGAGCATATTACGCGACGTTGAGTATGTAATCTAGGTGATACTTTGCAAGACCATCAATTGGACGCTTGATGATTTGTCCCACTTGGATTTCCTCGCGCGCACACACGTGACGCAAGACGTCCTGAAAATGATATGCAACAGAACCGACAAAATGAACGGGGCATTCCTGATACCCTTCGTAGCATTTGATATGAACATCGACAAAAGCCTGGAAGCCTTCTTCCAACAGTGAAATGATCTGTGGAACCTCCTGATGCCTTCCCAAAAAGGTCATGAACGAAGCCAGAAAGACATTGGCATCTTGCTCTTGGTAAACACGATTCACAATGTCATCCTTCTCAAAATTGAAAGTGGAACGAAAGTCTATGTCCACAACCGGATCAAGCTTATGGTAAAGATGAAGCGCTAACAAACGCTTTCCAAACCAAGAGCCACTTGCCTCGTCGCCCAAAATATAAGCCAATGCAGGGACCTCTTCCCGCGTAACCTTTCCATCAAAATGACAAGAATTTGAACCTGTGCCTATGATGCACGTAATGGCGGGCTCGCCACTGTATGTGCTGAACGCCGCGCCGTCAAGGTCGTGGCCTACGTGAATTTTAGCGGAAGGAAAAACGCGCCCTAGACCAGTTGCAATGATTTGGCACAACCCTTCTGAACTGCTTCCAGCTCCGTAAAAATAAACTCGATCAACATCTGAAGCAATGCTCATAGCTTCCGCGGATTCCGTCATTTTCGCTTCGACCAAGTCAGCATCATGGAAGTATGGGTTGAAGCCCATGGTGTGAAATTCCGTGATTGTTTCACCTGACCCGTCTATAAGCATCCAATCGCATTTGGTTGAACCGCTATCCGCTATTAAAATCTTCATATGATCAAATTTAAATAATCTAAAAGTCAGCCACTCAAATCAGAGTCGCTGCACTAAATCGGCGACGCGTGTAGCATAACCAGCCTCATTGTCGTACCAACCAAAAACCTTCACCGTATTGCCCATTGCGACGGTTAGACCCGAATCAAAAATGCAACTGTGCGGGTTTCCAACGATGTCAACAGAGACCAAAGGATCAGCTGAGAACTCCAACACACCATTCATTGCTCCATCAGCTGCAGACTTCATCGCGGCATTGACTTCTTCTGCAGTCACGTTGCGACTCAAGGTAGCTGTCAAATCCGTGATTGACCCGGTCGGCGTCGGAACGCGAACGGCCAAACCGTCCAGCTTTCCAGCCAGTGATGGCAGCACGAGACCTACCGCTTTTGCAGCACCCGTGGATGTTGGAATCATAGACAAAGCAGCTGCGCGAGCTCGACGCAAATCCTTGTGGGGGGCATCTTGCAAGCGTTGGTCGGCAGTGTAAGCATGAATGGTAGTGATCAAGCCGTGCTCCAAACCAAATGTGTCGTTCAACACCTTAGCCATTGGGGCGAGGCAATTGGTCGTGCAAGAGGCATTGGAAACAATCTGATCATCGTTGGTCAGGATTTCATCGTTCACACCCAACACAACTGTTTTCAAGTCCCCTTTCGCCGGAGCGGAAATCACAACTTTCTTTGCCCCCGCCTCGATGTGCTTTGATGCACCATCCTTTGAAGCAAAAACACCGGTTGATTCGACCACAACATCTATCTCATGGCTCGACCAAGGCAAATCAGATGGATTGCGTTCAGCACTGATGTGAACCACATTTCCGTTGATTTTGAGATTGCCTGCTTCCACTTCAACAGTGCCGTCAAAACGACCGTGGATGGAGTCGAACTTTAACAAGTGAGCCAAAGTCTCAACATTGGTCAGGTCATTGATGGCAACGACATTCAAATCCGAGCGATGTAACATCTGACGAAATGCCAAACGTCCGATGCGGCCGAAGCCATTGATAGCAACTTTTTTCATATTAATAGGGGAATGTTTCAATAGATGGGACCAATCAAATGGACAATATTTTTGCGATGCGAACCTCGTCCTCAAGGCTCGCTGTCTTATTCTTTACAGCCTCTTCGAAAGGAAAGAAAACGAGTTGATCGTTTACGACTCCGGCCATTACGTTCTTCTTACCAGACAACAATCCTTCCACAGCCGATACGCCGAGTCGAGAGGCAAGCACGCGATCCGAACACGATGGATCACCGCCTCGTTGCAGGTGACCAAGAACAGTCACTCGCGTCTCATAGGCATTGTCTAGGCTGTGAACTTTCTTGGCGATCTCGAAGGCTCCACCTTCAGGATGGCCCTCTGCCACGATCACAATGCTGGAAGTTTTGTTCGATGCTTGCCCAAGTTTCAGAATCTCCACTAGATCTTCAATGGTAATCTCACTTTCCTTGGTCATGACTGCCACTGCTCCTGTCGCGATGCCCGCATTCAGCGCAATAAAACCGCTATCACGGCCCATGACCTCTACAAAGAACAAACGGTTGTGACTATCAGCTGTATCTCGAATCTTATCCACGGCTTCGACGACCGTATTTGTTGCGGAATCAAAGCCAATGGTAAAATCGCTACCTGACAAATCATTGTCGATGGTGCCTGGAATTCCAATCACAGGGAAACCCGTCTCCTTGCTGAAAAGCATGGCTCCTGTAAAAGTGCCGTTGCCGCCAATGACGACCAATGCGTCCACACCTTGCTCCACCAGTTGTTGGTGAGCCTTCCTTCGCCCTTGCTCATCTCGGAACTCTTCACAACGCGCCGATTTCAAAATCGTTCCGCCTCGTCCAAGAATTTTGGCAACTGAACGAACGTGCAACCGTTTGAAATCTCCGGCGATCAAGCCTTGAAACCCTTGAAAAACACCAACGGCTTCGCAATTGTGATATACGGCTGTACGCACCACAGCGCGTATAGCAGCGTTCATACCAGGTGCGTCACCTCCAGACGTTAAAACTGCAATTTTCTTCATCAATAAATCGTCATGTAAATCATCGTTCGTCATTAGAACGGCCGCGAATATAGCTCCAATAACGAACTCTCACAATGTAAGTGTATAAATTACACATAGGTAAGCGCTGATAATATTGTACTTTTGACACTATGTCGCTACCACAATCCCTTCATCTCTCCGTTGACTGCGTTGTTTTCGGCTATGACGACGATGGTCTAAAAGTTCTTCTTATCAATCAGAAAACAGCTGCGAGCGACGAAGACTCCGAACCGATGTCACAATTGCCAGGAGACCTCATTCTCTTGGATGAAGGACTTGACCAAGCAGCTGAGCGCGTCCTATTCGAGCTCACGCAGATTGAAGGCGTATTTCTGAAACAGTTCATGGCATTTGGAGATCCTGAACGAGTCAAAGACCTCAAAGACCGAGCTTGGCTTCAATCAGTTCGAAACCTCCCGGACCAACGGGTTGTCACTGTTGGCTACTACGGATTGGTGAGTTTGCAAGACTTTGACCCCCAACCCGCCTCGTTTGCTGGAGGCGTCAATTGGGTTGACTTGGCCGACGTTGGGGCGCTTGCTTTTGATCACAATTTCATTTTAGCTCAGGCTTTTGATACGCTAAAAGAGCAATTGGAAAGTCAGCACATCAGCTTTGAGCTGCTTCCCAAAAAATTTACATTGACCCAATTGCAGGCGCTTTATGAAATCGTCCTGGATAAGAAACTGGACAAAAGAAACTTCCGTAAAAACGTAAAGAAGATGACGCACGTCGTTCCGTTGGATGAGAAACAAACCGGGGTAATGCACAAACCGGCGCAATTATTCAGCTATGAACCTCGAAAAAATTGACGATGTCACACCGCAATGCGCACCTCTTTCTTCTCCTCTTCGGACTCATTGCACCCTGCTCTGCGCAAAATTTGTTCGAGCACCCCGATGAAGGTGCCCCCTTTCTTTCTGAAACACTGCCCTCGATTCACATCGAATGCGGAGATGCTTTGGCTTGGATGTTTGAAGAAGAAAACTGGTATTCCAATGTTGAGCATCCGGCTACTTTTACCTTTGTTTCGACCGAAGGAACGGAAGTTGTAGAAGAAGTTGGCTTTCGTCTTCGGGGCAACACCTCAAGAGCGGCAGCCAAGAAATCATTCAAGATTGCGTTCAACTCGTTTGATCCTGAGGCCAGTTGGCAGGGCCTAAAAAAACTGAATCTCAATGGCGAACATAACGACCCGAGTGCAATGCGCGCTCGGCTTGTTTGGGAAAGCTTTCGTGACGCAGGAATTCCCGTATCCCGCAGCACGCATTGCAAACTCTTCATCAATGGAGATTACTACGGTATTTATTTGAGCAGCGAACACCTCAACGGACGTTGGCTAGACCGACGATTTCCTTGGGGCCACGGAAATCTATGGAAATGCACCTACCCCGCAGATTTGACGTTTATCAGCGATGACCCAGAAGACTATAAGTTCACCCCTAGCTGGTCCGAACAAAGGGTTTACGAACTGAAAACCAATGAATCCCAGGACGACTATTCGGCACTCGCTTCATTCATTGATGTTTTGAACAATTCCACGGACGCCGAATTGCCCTGTGCCCTGGAAGCTGTTTTTGACGTCGAGGGCTACTTAAAAGTCATGGCCGGCGAAATTTTGATTGGGCACTGGGACAACTACATCGGGAACAAGAACAACTTCTACTTGTACCAAAGGAGTTTTGACAATCGCCTGATGTACCTGCCTTATGATGCCGACAACACAATGGGCATTCAATGGTATGGCGAATGGACCACACAGAACCCCTACGCCTGGACCGATTCTGACAGTCGACCTTTGTACAGTCGAATCTTGGGAAATGAGGAATACCGCGAACGATTTTCATGGTACCTGAATTGGTGGATGGAAAATTGGCTCATTCCCGACTGGGCGTTGATGCGAGGCGAATGGTTACAGAGCCTGATCAATGAGGGGATCGAGCAGGACTCATTCTATGGATTGGATTATGGCTTCACACCTGATGCATTTGCATCCTCACTCACCGAATCTTGGGGTGGGCACGTTGCACACGGTATCGTGCCCTTCATTGAATCAAGAAACGAATGGGCCGAGCTTCAGCTGGAACCCTACTCTGGCAGTCCTTCCCCCATGGTCAATGCGTGGGCGCAAGGTCCGATCTTGAATGACACAGTGCTCGTTCAGGCTTGGGCTCATGAAGCGCAAAATTCTGATGCTTGGAATCTCACAGCATTCATCGAATTCCCCGACGGAGTTTCCACCACTGCACCGATGACAATGGTTCCCAATCAAGATCATGGTTTGCGATGGGAAATCAGCGTTCCAATGAATGGCGCAACATTCGCTCATTGGCAGGTTCTCGCCACCACTCCATCCGGCACAACTATGCAGTCACCGTGCGTACCGCGAAAGATTTGGAATTCAATCGCTGCAAATTCAATCGTCATCAACGAGGTTATTGCCAAGAACAGTGCTGTTTTGGCCGATTCAGAAGGCGACTTTCAAGACTGGGTTGAGTTGTACAATGCTGGCAGCGAAGCCGTCAATCTCGAGTCTTTTTTCCTCAGCAACCGATGGTCAGATCCGAGTCGGTGGGCTCTACCGAGTGTCACCCTGGATCCAGGTGGTCATCTATTGATTTGGTGCGATGATGAAGCATCTGAGGGCCCGCTGCATGCTTCATTCACCCTGAGCGCTTCAAGTGACGAAATGTTTCTGTTTCAGCTGGAGGACGATGAATGGCGACTGCATGATTCCATTGCTTGGGTGAATGCACCGGTAAACAACTCTTACGGTAGATCGTATGATGGATCAGAACAATGGATTTGGTTCGAACATTTGAGCGCCAATCCACCCACTCCCAATGCTCCAAATGGCTTGCCCCTCAATGCAGCAGACGGCATGATCAACGAAGCTGATGCAACTTGGCAAGAATTTGCAGCCCGCCACACCGTTTTCACGGAACCTTCCTTTGTTTTGCCTTTTTACTCCAGTTGGAAAATCTTGAGCAACGATGGGAAGGTCATCTGCGATGGACAAGGACATGAATTTCAGTGCCATCAGCTCGGAGTAGGAATATTCTTTTTTCAATATTATGATGAGGTGAATAACCTCCACGGCACGATGCGTTTCATCGTCTCAAATCAATGACACCATGCCACATTTTTTCGCTCTTCGTTCCCTATTCATCGCACTGACGCTTGTCCCAATGCAACTCGTGTCACAAGTCATCTGGACAGAGCCCGCATTTCCTTCAGCGGCTGACCAGGTTGTTCTTCATTACAACAGCGCTCTTGGAAATGGCGAATTGCAAGGGGTGATCCCCGTCTACATTCATACAGGTGTGATTACCTCCAACAGCACAGGGCCCTCAGATTGGCAGCATGTTCAAACCGCTTGGGGAACTGCTGACGCTGATGCACTTTTGAATCCGGAAGGCGATGGGATTCACAGTTTCGACTTCAACGGACTGTCGCTTGCTGATTATTACGGTATTGATGAAGGAGAAGAGATTGAAAGCTTGGCAATGGTCTTTCGAAATTCCACCGGTAGTTTGGTAGGTCGAGCAGAAGACAATTCCGACATCTTTTACACTGTGAGCAATGGAAGTTTCAGTGCTTCGCTCATGACGCCCGCATTGGGATATGCTGTGCTGACAATCGATGAGGAATTCGAGATTTTCGGACAGGCAAGTGAGCCGTGCGATCTCAGTCTGTTGATCAATGGCGAAGTTGTAGCCACTGATTTCGGCTCAGAATTAGCCTATAGTTTTAGCGCTGCGGCAGGAGGGCAATACAACCTTGAATTGATAGCGGACAACGGCAGTTTGATCGCGAATGATCTTGGAAGCATAACTGTTCTACCCGTCAATCCCATCACTGGCTGGCCCACCGGAAACGGTCAGGACGGGATTGAATACCTCAGCGATTCATCCGTCAAGCTACAACTTCACGCTCCCGGAAAAGATTTTGTTTTCGCTGTGGGTGACTTCAACAATTGGGAACTTCGTTACGACTTTCTCATGACGCAAAGTCCTGATGGCAATAAGCACTGGATTGAAATTGACGGATTAACACCGGGAGAAGAATGCCGGTTTCATTACCACGTGATGCCCGACGACATGCGCATTGCAGACCCCTACTCTGAAAAAGTTCTCGACCCGTGGAATGATGGATGGATTGCAAACGAAACCTATCCTGACCTTCTTGAGTTCCCGACGATGCTCACCGAGAATACACCCGTATCCGTCATTCAACCCGGGATGCCCGCATTCGATTGGACTGATCAGGCATTCACACAACCCGACCACGAATCCTTGGTGATCTATGAATTACTCGTGCGTGACTTCACCGATGAAGGGAATTTCCAGACCATTTTGGATACACTGGATTATCTCGATCGCCTGGGAATCAACGCCATCGAATTCATGCCCGTAAACGAATTCAATGGCAACGACAGCTGGGGGTACAACCCCACCTTCTTTTTTGCTTTGGACAAGGCTTACGGCACATCCGAAGTTTTCAAAACCCTCATCAATGAATGTCACAACCGGGGAATTGCCGTCTTGCTTGACATTGTTCTGAATCACGCGGATTATCCACACCCATTTTTAAAGCTCTACTGGGACGAAGAGAATTTTCAGCCGGCTGGCAACAATCCTTGGTTCAACACAGTAGCTCCCAATCCGGAGGCCTGGTTCTTTGATTGGAACCATGACAGCCCGAGGACGAAAGAACACATGAAGCGTATCCTACGGTACTGGGTAAATGAATACCACATAGACGGTTATCGACTGGACTTTTCAAAGGGCATGACTCAAACGCCGGGAGATGGCAATGGTTACGATCAAAATCGCATTGACTTGCTCAATGAATATGCCAACCACATCTGGCAGGACAATCCAGATCTGTATATGATTCTAGAACACTGGACTGAATTATCAGAACAACAAACACTGGTGAATGATGGATTTATGATTTGGGCCAATGCCACATACGACTACAGCGAAGCTGCGATGGGCTATCCCTCCAATCTCAGCTGGGCAAGCTATCAAAATCAAGGCATGAGCCAGCCCGGAGTCATTTCCTACCCTGAGAGCCACGATGAAGAAAGAATCATTTATAAAGCTCTCGAGTTTGGCAACGGCTCAGGAGCCTATCAAACCAGCGAATTGAACACCGCATTGGAGCGAATGGAAGCCCTTCAATGCTTCAACATTCTGCTTCCTGGACCAAAATTGATTTGGCAATTTGAAGAGTTAGGATACGACTACTCAATCAACACCTGCAGCGACGGAGTGACAATCAGTGAAAACTGCCGGACAGAAGCAAAACCCGTGCGCTGGGATTATCGGGACAATCCAAATCGTTATCGCATCCACGAGGTGATTTCCGGATTGTGCAAACTCAAACACGAACATCCAAGTACGTTCAACACAAACAATTACAATTGGGACGTGGGAGGTTATGGAAAGCGCCTGCATCTAAATGGCAGCATGAACGCCACGGTGGTCGCCAACTTCAAGGTTGATGGCATTGAAATGATTCCAGGCTTTCAACACACCGGCCAATGGTGGGATTATTTCACAGGAGAGTCTTTCACCGTTTCAGATGTGAATGCCTTCATGTCTTTTGCCCCCGGCGAGTATCACGTTTATGTGGATGAAGCGTTGGACTTCCCCTCAACGTCACCTGAACTCCCTCTCCACTCTGCGAAGCGTTCCAATTCCCTGTTCCCCAATCCGGCAACGACCAGAACAACATGGAATGTTCCTCTCAATCCTCAAGCAAACTATGAATTTAGAATGTCCAACCACCTTGGACAAACCGTGAGCCAACAGGTCAGGCAACACCTGTCTGGTGATGGACAATCGCTTGAAGTAGAATGTGGCAACCTTTCTGATGGTATCTATCACGTCGAAGTCACGCAAGGCCATCTTCGATTCACAAATCAATTGGTGCTGCAGAGGACACGTTGATAAAAACAGCACACTTCGTGTTGTTTTTACACCTTTTGTTTTTCTACATTGCACAGTGCTTCCATTTGCACACCACGTCGCACTTAAAACCACTCCATGCTCAGACTTAGCCTCGCCTTGTGCCTCATAGCCCTCGTCTCGAATGGGCTTGACGCGCAGAATCTCGCAGGAACTGTTCTTGACTCGAATGGCGCACCTCTTCCCGGCGCATCCGTCGTTGCAGACGGAGTCAATGGTGAATTTACGGATGGAGAAGGTAGATACAGCCTTACACTCGCTCCAGGTCCGCACCAAATCGTCTGTTCTTACATCGGTTATGTGGCTCAGAAGAAAGCCATCGACATCAACAACCAAGCGGTTGAATTAAACTTCACACTCGCAGACGATGCTGTGCTGATTGAGGATGTTGTGGTCGTAGGGTATGGTGTCCAACGTAAAAAAGAAGTAACGGGAAGCATCGTCAAGGTTGACGCCAAGCAAATCACCGGCGTTCAAACGCCTTCGTTTGAAGCCGCTCTCCAAGGTCAGGCAGCCGGTGTCCAAGTCAGTCAATCATCTGGAATTGCCGGCGCTCCGTCCCTGATCCGTGTTCGGGGTGTTGCCTCAGTATCTGCTGCCGGCGATCCGCTCTATGTAGTCGACGGAATCCCCATAACCCAGGAGTACTTTCTCCGAGGCAATTCGGGAGCACTGAATAACAATCCGCTTGCTGCCATCAATCCCAATGACATCGAGTCCGTTGAAATCTTGAAGGATGCCGCAGCTACGGGTATTTATGGGTCTCGAGGAGCCAATGGCGTCATCTTAATCACGACAAAACGAGGGCAGAAAGGCACTTCTTTCGAATTCAGCACACGCACTGGTGTCGGCACACCTGCCACAAGACCCAACATGATGGACACTGATACCTACCTCGCTTTGCGACAAGAGGCGTGGGAAAACGATGGTGGGACAGGTTACGTCTGGCTTCCCAATTTGACCTCAGCTTCGGATGATGCGAACACGAGGCGCGAGGCCTATCAACGTGCGCTCTTGACCAATACAGACTGGGTCGACGAAACCATCGGTGTTGGCGTCAAAAATGCTGTGAATTTTGGCGTGCGCCATGGAGCCGATCGGTACAATGTCTATGCCGGCATATCCAAGGACAACAATGAAAGTTACCTTCGAGGCAACTCTTACGATCGCACCAGTGCCCGTGTGAATTTTGATTGGACACCAACGCCCAAGACAAAAGTCATTCTGAGCTCTTCCATTAGCCGCGGTGAAAACAACCGAATCGATGCTGCTTGGTCTGGAGGCCTCGGCGATGCCATGGCCAATGCACTTCCATACTACCCCGTTCAATACGACGACGATGAGTTCGACGCCAACGGCAATCTGCTTCATGAGGCTGGTGAGTACTTTCTTTGGTTTGATGAGTGGGGAGGGACAAAAAATCCTGTAGCTGTTCGCGAATTGAAGAAATGGAAAACAACAGAAGACCGATCCATCAGCAATGCGCAATTGATTTATTCACCGGTGAAAAATTTGAACCTGAAAGCAAGTGGAGGATTTGATTACCTGCACCTGAAAGAAGACATCTTCAACCCCGGAGCACTTTCCATCAACACCGATCTGGGAAGCGCAAGTCGATACGCAAATTTTGTTTTGAACTGGAACTACAGTGCTACCGCGGACTACCGTTTGGAATTGGACGACAAACAAGCCCTCAACTTCCTCATTGGCAGTGAATTCCAGCGAACTGACAACTACGGGTATGGCTTGTTTTACGGCCAAGTCGAAGGCCCCATCTTTGAAAGCGATTCACTTGCGCAAGACGCTGACAGTGTGAATACACGTCGAAACACTCCTTCGCAGCACAGCTTCCTCTCTTACTTCGGTCGCATCAATTACAGCCTAAAAGACCGATATTTTTTCCAAGTGACAGCGCGAGTGGATGGCAGTTCGCGATTCGGCAGAGACAATCGATACGGTTTTTTCCCTTCTCTCTCGGCAGGCTGGGTCGTGTCCGATGAAGATTGGTTCCAGAGCCAAGCGATCAGCTTCCTGAAGGTACGTTCAAGCATGGGCTTGACAGGCAATGCTGCCCTGCCCGATTATGCCAGATTTGGAACTTATTCGGCTGCTGACAATGGGACGACCTATGCAGGTGATTCCATTTTATATCCCTTGCAACCAGAAAACCCCACATTGCGATGGGAAACGTCGCGCACCGTTGATGCAAGCATCGAAATGGGATTGTGGTCTGACCGACTCACTTTCGAGTTGGCTGGCTACCATAAATACTCAACAGATGTGCTCATGAATGTGAGCACGCCGGCGAGTACCGGGTTCACAAATTTCTGGGACAATGTGGGCACTATTCTCAACCGAGGAGTAGAACTGTCTATCAAGTCACGCAACACGGTCGGCACTGTGCAATGGACAACCGACTTGAACGTTGCGCGCAATTACAATGAACTGGTGAACATTGGAGATTACACTCCCGATGCCGTTAGTGGCGGCACCAACGATTCACGGGTCATTGTGGGACGTCCTGTGGGTTCTTTCTATCTCGTTGAGCACAGCCACGTTGACCCCGAAAGTGGGCTGCCCGTATACATCGATCTGGAAGGAAATGAGACTTATGATTACAACAACAACATTCGAAAATACGTTGGAGATGGACTGCCCGAGTTCATCGGAGGTTTCAACAACACCGTCAAATACAAAAATTGGGATTTGAGCGCCTTGGCAACCTTTAGCGTGGGCGCCAAGATCTTCGACTCTTCTGCAAAACGCCAACTCGGTGTGGTGTCCGGCTGGAACATGCGAACCGAAAAACTTGATCGATGGCGACAGCCAGGTGACGAAGCGACCTATCCCAGATTGACCTTGGACGAGACAACCTACAGCCTGCCCTCTGGCTTTCCTTGGTGGAACACCAGTTTATTCATTTATGACGCCTCTTACTTGCGCTTGAGAAACCTTACCATCGGTTATAACATTCCACTTGACGCAGCGAGCACGCTTCGAAATTGCCGCGTTTCAATCAATGCCACGAATCTATTCACCTTGACAAACTTCCCTGGACTTGACCCTGAAGTGGTGCGTGATTTCGAAAACGCACAAGACCGCAATATGAGTCCGAACGTGACCTACCTGACACCACCACAAGAGCGGGCTTTCACTCTGTCGGTTTCCACCAACTTCTAACATGCCATCATGAACATCAAAATCACTTTCATTGCTCTTGGATTGGTGCTGGGGTTGGCATCGTGTGACCGCTTGCTTGAATTCGAACCCGGTGATGTCATCCTAGCGGAAGATGCGATTCAAAGTCCGGAGGATCTCCAGCGGCTTCTGGTGAGCAATTACGACATATTGGCCAATCTCTACGGAGGACGTGTTCAAATCGTAAACGAATTGCGAGGACCGAATTTCGGCACGCCGGACAACAGCCTAGACTTTACCGCAGTTTACAATCGGGAAACCACTTTTTTTACCGGGATCAACGGGGGCATCTACACAGATTTTTACTATGCCATCTACCGGTCCAATGTCGTCATTGATAATTTTGAACTTGTCTCAGAGTTAACAGAAAACGATCGCACGCGACTCGAAGCCGAAGCTCGATTTATTCGCGCGATCTGCCACTGGGGTGCAGTCAAAATGTATGCAAAGCCCTACGGCTATTCTCCAAACAATGACCATCCCGGTGTTCCACTGCGAACCGCTCCAAGCCAAGATCCACTTCCTCGCGCCAGTGTTGGAGAGGTCTACGCCCAAGTCCTTCTTGATCTCGAATACGCAGCGACCAATCTTCCAGAAACGAATGGCCCATATGCCACACGACATGCGGCACTTGCCTACCTGGCACAGGTTCATTTCATCATGGGTGATTTTCAAGATGCTGCTGATTATGCTGCCGAAGTCATCAATTCTGGGGCCTTTACCCTGGACGAAGACCTGGACCGTTTTGAAACCGACATCATCAATCCCGAGACCATTTTTGGCATCATTAGTCAACCCAATGATTTTCGAAGTTCCTGGTTCCGGGACAACTTGCGTTCCGACAACACGAGCAATCCACAACTGGCCTTCAGCGAGGACTTCGCTTTTTTCATGAGCTTGTCTGGCGCGGCTGACGGTCGATCTGCCTGGTACACAGACGGTTCTCGTGCATTGATCAATCGTTTCAATGAAAAAGAATACTTCAACATTCCATTGACGCATTTAACGTTGATGCATTTGATTCGTGCCGAAAGCCTCGGCGAATTGAATCAGAACCTGAACGTGGCCCTTGCTGACATCAATTCGATCCGAGCAAGAGCCTATGGAGCAGGAAACAATGAACTGTCCGCTGAGGCGACCAGCGATGAAATCATCGAAGCCGCACGCGACGAGTACCGCAAAGAGACCGCGTGCGAGGGCATGTGGGTCGACCAATTGCTTAGAAGAGGAGCTTCGGGAGAAGCCATAGTGATACGAGGTGCACCATGGGACTGCCCGGGAATGTTCTTGCAATTTTCCAACAGCGAGACAACCGTCCAAGGTTTTGAACTGAATGAAGAAGGCGGTTGTCTTTAAAACTGGCGATATGAAAAAAATGAATCAGCTACGAAATATCATCGCTCTGCTTATCTTGGGAACGGGCGTCTTGTTTTTGAACAGTTGCAAGCCTGAGACGGAAGGAAATGTGGGCGATCCGTTTGACAAGGTCCAAGGAATGATTGGGACTTGGGAATTGAGTCAATTCACTCAACAAGATCTAAACAGTCCGGTCAAAGAGGTGCGCAATCTGAGCTCCTTTTTCATCGACGGGATTTCCACTCCCATTCAACTCACCTTCAACCAAGACCGATCATACGCCGTGGCGATCGAAATGGGAAAGAATTACTTCGGGGAAGGCGGTACTTGGGGATTTGATGACGACCTCTACCCCACTTTTCTTGAACTGTACACATCAACAGACACGCTGTCCTACAATCTAGGCGGCATGGTCCGTGAATTTGATCAAGACATGCGCATCGAATACCGACGTGAATGCGGAACGTCTGCGACCAACATTTACACTTTTGAATTCAATCGAATCAACGGATGAAGCAAATCAAAACAAGAGCGCTCTGCGCCATCATTGCAGCAGCAGCCTGCACCCAATTGGCATCTGCGCAGAAAGTATATGTATTGCCCTCGCCTACAGATGCAAACTCTGAAATGACGTTGTTCATCGATATGAATCAGAGCGAGGACGGCATTCAAAACAATGGGCTCTCAGGCATTCTCGACGCGCATCCCGATACCACGCTTTATCTATGGACTTGGGATCCAGCTGGCCCTGCTGCTGGCAATGGAGATTGGGACAATTCCGCCGATCACCAGCAACTCACCAAGGTCGGCCCCAAATTGTATTCCATGACGTTCATTCCCACAGAATATTATGGCGTCGATGGTCCACAGCTATTCGCCCGAGGCATCTCGTGTCTGGCGAAATTAAAAAACGGCGGTGAAGCAGAAGGCTTTCCATTTGAAGCGAAATCAGAAGACTTACACGTAGATATAATCCCAAAATTATGCGATGCACGTCTCTGTATCTTTCCAGAACTCCGGGAGCCAGATGATTATGTCACCATCACTTATGACAACGATAAAGAAACAGTTTACGAGGGCCTACAAAACATGGGGGAAGACGAATGTTACATCTATGTGCTCGGAAAGGTTGATGCATTCACCAGTTACGAGTTGGCTGCAGAGGCTGATGTTTTCTCCTATCCAGAATTAAAACTCACATCAATGGGAGAAGGCAAATTTAGGAGCACGCTCATTCCTGAGGATGTTTTTGCTCCCATTCTTGGCGAAGGTGAGTCACTGAGTGAAATCTGGTTTTACATCGTCAGGGATGGATTCAGCTACCCTCCTGGTCCCCCTCCGTTTGAAATCATCTCTCTCCTAGATTGCGATTGATTATGCTCTTCATGCACTCAACCACAATGACTACCTCTTCACATTCCAAAGGCCATGCATTCGCGTGGCTTTTTTCTGTTTTGTTAATGGCTTCACTCGTCGCATGTGATTCTCATTTCAATTCCCTTGAATCTCCTGCTGAGTCACTGATCATGCCCATTCAACTCGAGGCGGATAGCACTTGGATTATTTTGAACGATTACGCCTCATGGGTTGAAACGGTGGATTCTGTTCTGTGGGAAGATGGTTCCGTCCTTGAAACCGCTGCTCACCCCGTTTCCGGATTGCCCGCAATTCCCATCACGCAGCAACCGAAACATGCTCTTGGGCACATCCAATTGTGTTCAGCGGATGGATCAATCCACATCCCTCTCGTGAAAACCTCGAAGCGCAGCATTCGGGTAAGTCTTGCTGTTACGCAAGAAATATCAGAGGCCAGCCTGATGGGAAGCTTCACAAACTGGCAATCGAGCCCCATCCCAATGATCCGTGAAGAGGACAGTCTTCATGCCGAACTAACCTTGAATCAGGGCCGTCACTTGTACCAATTCATCGCCAACGATAGTGAATTTCCGGATCCTTCAAACCCCCATAAAATCGCCAACGGATTTGGCGGATTCAACTCCATTCTGGAGGTAGGCATCCCGACCGCTTCAGTTCCACTCTCTGCTTCCTTTGACGGTCAATTCAACTGTTCCACAAATCCAAAATCCGCATTCTTTGTTTACCACAACAACGCTGTCATCCAAAAAGGGTACGCAAATGAATTAGGGGGTTTCAGCTTCCAAATACCCTCAGAAGCGTCAAGTGTCTCACGCACACACCTTCGTATATGGGTGGCCAATGAAAACGACTTCAGTCAAAATGCTTTGATCCCTCTCCAATATGGGATTCCCATTCAAGAGACGCAAAAACTCAATCGGCACGATCGGCAATCCATGGTGATGTATTTCATGATGCTCGATCGGTTCAAAAATGGAGACACCCTGAATGATTGGAAGTCGGATGACCCGGGTGTTCACCCCAATGCCAATCACAAAGGGGGGGATTTGAAAGGACTCCAACAAGCCATTCCTTACCTCGATTCATTGGGCATCAACACCCTATGGATATCGCCGATCACACCAAATCCAGATGAAGCTTGGGGGTTTTGGTCAGATCCATCCACAGCGACCACGAGTAAGTTCAGTGGCTACCATGGTTATTGGCCCATTGCATCCAGTGGTGTTGACCGCAGATTCGGGGACATGAAAGTTTTTAACGACATGGTCGATGACATGCACCAGCAAGGCATGAATGTGCTCATCGATTACGTCGCCAATCATGTTCATCAAGATCATCCGGTCTATCAAAATCATCCCGATTGGGTCACCAATTTGTACCTGCCAGACGGTAGCTTGAACACTCAACTTTGGGATGACCAAAGGCTGACCACATGGTTCGACACCTTCATGCCCACGTTGGACTTGGAACGCCCAGAAGTTTACGAGACCATGACAGACAGCGCGTTGTGGTGGGTGAAAAACACCCAAATTGACGGCTTTCGACATGACGCGACCAAACACATTCCAGAAGTGTTTTGGCGGCGCCTAACCGAAAAGATACGCTCAGAAACCATCTCTGCGAATCGCAATCTTTTTCAAATTGGAGAAACGTATGGTCCACCACCCTTGATCAAAAAATACGTGTCCAACGGAATGCTCGATGCACAGTTTGACTTCAATCTTTACGACGCCTGTGTGTCAGCCTTCACTTCCGAAGAGCCCGATCTCGCCAGTTTAATTTCAATTTCGGAACAAAGCCTCAAGGCCTATGGACCGCATCATCTCATGGGAAATATCACAGGCAATCAAGATCGTCCAAGATTCACCTCATTGGCAGATGGCTCTCTTCTTCCTGGTGAAGACACAAAATTAGCCGGATGGACAAGGCACATACAGCACAATGGAGAGCGAGGCTACACACGCATGCATTGGCTCATGGCGTGTTTGATGAGTCAACCTGGAATACCGTGCATTTATTACGGAGATGAAATTGCTGATGTCGGAGGAAATGACCCTGACAACCGCAGAATGATGCGGTTCTCCGGGTGGAACGACTCTGAACAAGAAACATGGAACATGACAAGAGATTGGATCACGTTGCGGAAGTCACGAATGAGCCTCTTGTACGGTCAGTGCTCGTACTCCACGCAAGATTCAGCACCAGGCGTTCTCGCCATTGAACGAACCTACCTCGAGGAGAAAACACTCACCCTCATCAATACCGCATCGACAGAGGCTCATTTTCCGCTTTCAAGTAAAAGTCATTCTACCGTTCTAACTGGCAACGCCACAGTGCACGGAAATGTCGTCGTACTTCCTCCATCTGCATGTGTGGCCTTGGATGTCACTCCACTGCTTTGAGGCAGCTGCTTCAATTCTCCAATTCATCGAGAACATACCGCCACCGAAATTGCCATTCGCCGTCGCCCTTATTGACACTCTTGTCCCATCTCAATTGACCGGGAAGTCGCTCCAACCTCCAACGCTCAATCACGGCCGCCTCTGAATCGGATGAACCACGGGTCAAGGTGGTCATTAGTCCGGAAGAAGACACAAACCAAGTCGATGTGCTCGCCTGCCGCTCAGACAAGGATGTAATCTCCACCATGGCCGCATCGTCATTCCACGACCACATTTGAGCTGACTTTTCAATTTGCCCTTCCTGTTCTGTCGATACTTGGAGAACAAACCCATCCTCCTTTCCATTGCGCAAACCATCCAAGCGAGCATCTAGCGTGAGCACGTCGTCGCTGTCATCCAAATCCATTTCAAATCGTCCCACGTAGCTTCCTTCCAACGCAAACATCCAGTCCGGCGTTTGTTGTGCATTGAGTCGCCCATAAAAGGAAGAAAAGACACAAGCAGAGCAAATAACAACCACGCGCAAAATGACACGCAAGGACCGGAAGACGGAATCGGAAGGAACATTGTTTGACATAAGGCAAATTACAGCCGTAAATTCAGCGCATGAAACGCATCACTTCTCTTCTTTTCGCTTGCCTCCTGTTCACAATTGGGACCTTCGCTCAAACCACTTGGGAAGTTGGAAACACCACGCTCACGGAATACAATCTCGTCACTGGTGTACAACTCCCTTGGGAAATCCTTTGGGGGCCTGATGACTACATCTGGATGACTTCAAGAAAAGGCGAGGTCATGCGGATTGATCCAGAAACGGGCAATTACAACGTTGTTCTTGAACGAAACGTCATCAGCAACGGCAGCGGTGAGCCCGGAATGCTGGGCATGGCCATGCACCCTGATTGGGAAAACACGCCCAAGGTGTTTGTGGTTTACTGCACGGGAAGTGCCTTCAATGGGGACGAACACTTGAGTGTTTTTGATTGGGACGGCACAGCCTTGGTCAATGAAGAAATCCTGTTGACCATCCAAGCGGGCGGTATCCACAATGGAAGTCGCTTGCTCGTTCTACCCGACAACACCCTTCTGATGACCGCCGGAGACATTGGCTCTTCTTCTCTCGCACAACTAGAAGGCTCACTCCAAGGGAAGACATTGCGACTGAACCTCGATGGCAGTGTTCCAGAAGACAATCCCATCGATGGCTCTTATGTCTACACCATTGGAAATCGCAACAGTCAGGGTCTTGCTCTTGGAGCCAATGGCATCATTTACAGTTCTGAGCATGGGCAAAACTCCAACGACGAGTTGAACATTGTCACAGCAGGCGGGAATTACGGATGGCCAGAGGTTGAAGGTTTTTGCAACACCATCGGAGAGCAAGCGTTTTGCGCTGAAAATGACGTGATTGAACCCCTTGAAGCATGGACCCCATGCATTGCCGTAAATGGCATCGAGTATTACAACCACGAAGCCATTCCCGAATGGCAAAACTCAATTTTGATGGCTGTGCTCGGAGGATTAGGAGGTCAGTATGAACGGTTAAGCGTTATGCATCTTGCAGAAGATGGATTGAGTGTCACAGGCGAAGAGCAATTCTTTTCTAGCTTCAATCAACGTGTTCGAGATGTTGCTGTAAACCCTTACACTGGATCAGTGTATGTAGCGTTCAATGGCACTTCGTACCCTGGAAGTGGTCCGAACATCATCAAAGAGTTTCGGAATGAAGCATTCGCCTCGTCCTTGGACGATGCAATGCAACTCGGAGCAACCCTCAATGCCTTTCCAAATCCAGCAAATGACGAAATCCAACTGGATTGGGGTATGCCATTGTCCGCAGGTGCCTACGAGGTCTACGCTTACAATGGGCAATTGATTGAAAGTGGACAACTCTTTGAAAGCTCGACATTCCTGAAACTACAAACGGCCAGCTGGAACGCTGGTTCGTACTTCATTCGGGCAATACACTCCCAGGGAACAGTGACTGCAACCTTCCAAGTCGCCCACTAAACCCATCGCTTTCAACCGCGTTCTTCAGACGCGTGCCATCCAGACCGATTCCAAGCCATGAATCCACTTTTTTGCGCCCAAATTGCATGGGCCGTTGCGATTATCATTCCCCAAACTTCTATGTCGCAAGAGTATGGGGTCATGAGAGACACAACTGTTACAGAGACCGTAACCGTGCAATCACTGCGTATTCCTACACCAGAAGATCGCGTGAGCGGGAATGTGCATTCCCTCGATTCTGAAGCCCTTCAAAATGGCCGATCGCCTGACTTGGAAGATGCACTCAACGCCTTGCCCGGTGTCCGCATGGAAACCCGCGGATTCGGAGGCTCGAGGCGGCTGCAGATCAGAAGCAGCGGCATCAGAGCACCTTTTGCCGTGCGCAATGTGCACATGCTCATGGACGGATTTGTCTTGACCAATGCAAGTGGCATTTCACCGTTGGATCTGTGGAATCCCCAGTGGATGTCAAAACTAGAGGTTCTCAAAGGCCCCGTGGGTGCGATTTACGGTAGCGGATACGGTGGAGTATTGCTCGGCTCCTCGCTCGGCGATTTGAAAAGCGGCAATCGCTCCAGCCTTTCGGGCTATTCACGACTCGCCACCAGTGGAGCAAAGGACTTCTCTTTCAACAATTTCAGTAGCGAGACCGGTTTTCAGCATCAGCACGTTGCCAATGAAATTGAATGGACTGTACGCGGATTAAAAAATGAAACGCCCGGAGCCAGAGTGCACGAATCGAACGGGCGAATCCAGTTGGAACTGCATCGTAGAAAGATGCAAAAAAGGGGCAGACTAACGCATCTTTGGACAGGCTGGATGGACGCTTCTTGGGATCTGCCAGGTTCACTGAACGCCGAAGACGCGTCACTTGACCCCGGCGCATCACCTGGAGAGAACTACGACGCTCATGTGGATCGGACGAGAACTTGGGTTGGCTACAGTTCAACAAAAAAGCAAGATTCAAGGCAGAGCGGACTTTGGGCCTACGCCCAGCATACTGAGAAGGAAAATCCATTCGGAACCAGCGCATTCTTCAATGGATTCAAAGAAGAATCAGAGCAATTTGCCTCTCTGCGATTATGGGAAGCTCGAACGCAATTGTTTTCAAACGGTGTGAAATTCACTTGGGACAAGACCGCCATCCTCCGAGCTGAACGTCTGGAACTGACCGAGTCTGATGTGAATGCTGTCAACGGCACTTACCGTTATCAGATTCAGAGCATTACCATGAATGGATGGGGAAGTTCTGGCATCCGTCTTGAAAACAACAATTGGCAATTTGATGCTCAACTAGCTTTGGAGTGGATGAATCGTTCAACAACAGGCGATGGCATTGCTGAATCGGGCGCATATTCACCGATCGAAGAGAATTACACGCATGTTTCGGCCTTGCCTTTCCTTGGATTCTCATTCCAATGCACGGCTCAGAGCAGACTCTTTCTACAATACGGAAATGCGTCCAGTCATCCGACGACATTCGAATTGGTCGACCCTGACAACTACACAGCGCTCAACCTACTGCCTGAGAGAGCCAACGCTCTTGAACTTGGTTGGAAAGGTCAGACCACTTTTCAAAAGCAAACGCTCTCCTACTCTTTACAAACCTACCAACAGATTGTAGGGGATGCAATCGCAACGGTTCCAGGGGCCAACGACGGAATTTACATTGATAACATTCAGGGCTTGAGAATGACAGGCGTAGAAGCCTATTTTGATGCGAGGATTTCACTCATCAACTCAAACTGGTTCATTTTCCAAGCACAGGCCAGCTTGAACCGTCATTCATTTGATGCCGTAGCAGAAACGCTACCCGGAACTCCTTTGCACGCTTCAAGCCTGCATACGGCCTACCACACTTCTCGGTGGGCATTCGGCATGATGCACTATTGGAACGATCGAATGCCGTTGCACAACACCAAGGATGATTGGTCGCAAGCGCATCAGCGTCTGGACGCATGGATTTCCCTGAAATCTGCACAAAGCATCTGGCAGCTTGGGGTGCGAAATGCGCTCGACGCTCAGTACTCAAGTTGGTTCCAAACTAATGCATTCCGAGGGCGTTATTTCAACCCTGCTCCATCACGAATGCTATGGGTGTCCTGGAAGTGGAACGTAAGCTGACCAAGTCAGTTGATCACTACAATCTCCGTTCTCCGGTTCAATGCTTTCCCTTCATCTGTTTCATTCGATGCAATGGGAACAGAAGCACCGAGCCCTTGCAACTCCATCCGCGAGCGATTCACACCGCGTTCTTCGAGAAATCGGGCAACAGACTCAGCACGCTGACCGCTTAATTTCACATTATTCTCCGTCGAGCCGTCGGCATCCGTGTGTCCAATGATTCTAATCCGGATTTCTGATTGCAACATCGTCTTGGCCAGTTGTTCCAATTCTGGTTGAAAGCTGTTTTCCAAGTTGGCTGAGGATTTTTCAAACCGCACATCACGCAATGTCATGGTCATTCCTACTTCGAGCCGATCCAACTCAATGGAGACGAATGAGTCAAGTTGCCCATCCCCGATTAAGGTTGTGCTGAAAAACACGAACTCCGGATGTTCGACTTGAATGATGACATTTTCATCGCTTGAAAATGACAGCGTAAACTGACCGTCATCTGCGTTCGAACGTTGAGAACTCAACACCCCTCCAGCAGCATTTAAAACTTGTACGTTGGCCTCCACAGGTCTCTTCGTTCCTGATTCAAAAACAGCACCCGTCCATAGTGCCACTGCATTTGCGCTAACAGATTCTGGAAGTTCAAATTCCCATAAATCAAGGTTGCCAGGGTTTTCTCTGTCCGTTGCAAACATGGCCTTTCGGCCATCGGCGAACACTTGAAGACTGTTCTCATCACCATTGGTATTGATGGGATAACCCAAGTTTTGCGGAATTGACCAAGAACCATCGGATTGCTTCCTACTGACAAAAAGATCCATCCCTCCCATTCCTGGCAAACCGTCAGAGGCGAAATACAATGACTCTCCATCCGAATGCAGAAAGGGATTCTCTTCTCTCCCTTTCGAATTGACAACTTCGGAAAGGCGCGTTGCTTTTTGCCATTCCCCAGATTCATCCCGTTCGCTTTCGTAAATATCCTGCACCAATTCGTTCGTTTGCTTTGAACGGAATGCACGCACAAAGAACAAACTCTGACCATCCGCACTGAGTGCAGGTTGACTTTCCCAGCTGGACGAATTCAATGTCTTTAGATTCGATGCCTTCTCGTATTGCGCTGAGTTGACATTGTAGACGCTTTGAAACAAGTCACAGGACCCTACACCCTCGCGATTTCCATATGAACCGTCAATCCCCGCACAAGCTGTGAAGACCAAAAGCCTGCCATCGCCACGGATCGACGGAGCACCTTCATTCCGAATGGTATTGATTTCACCCAAAGAACGCACCGTTAGCCACAAATCATCGACGCGTTCGGCTTCGTAAAAATCTTCTTGGCCAAAAGATTGTCCTGGATAATCTACTTCTCGGGTGAAGACCATACGATCACCGCTCGCGTAAAGTGCCGGGTAGTATTCAGACGCTTCAGAATTAACATTGCCCTGAAGAGCTGTTGGATGGATTTCGGTGGGCTCATTGTAAGCCTCCTTGGCGAACCGAACTGATTGAGCCAACAACTCGTCCTTCATTGTCCAACCTTCCAAATTTTCGCCTTCCCGAAGTGCCGCAAAGGCTTCGTTGTAGTTTCCTGCTCGAAAAGCTGTGCGCACTAAAGACTCCAGCCATTGTTGTCGTTGACCAGGATGTTCATCGAGAGCCTGAATCAAAGCACGCTTGGCGCGTTTCCATTCTTTGCGCTGCTCGTAAATCTGGCTTTTTAGCATGTATGCTTCGAAAAACGACGCATCTGCGTCAATGGCCGCATCCAAAGCCAATAGGGCATCATCGCGCATGCCCTGACTGTACAAATAAGTCGCACGTTCATAGCGCTTCAATGCTCTTTTTTTGGTGGATTGAGCCTTTAAAGCGCCTCCCATCAAAAAGAAAACGAACCCCAGAACAAGAATAATCTTAGTCTTGTATTTTTGATTGCACATGTTGTCTTCCATTTGATGGATTCGAGAGCAAGATAAACGAAACAGAAATTGAACATCATAAGGCCCAACCAGTGAAAATCGGACTCCTCTCAGACAACCACAGCCATTGGGACGCAAGAATGGATCATCATTTGAAAGACTGCGATGAAATCTGGCATGCTGGAGACATCGGATCGTTTGCGGTCCCTGACGCCATTGATGCTCTGAATCCAAGTCGACGACGCATCGTTTACGGCAACATCGATGATCACGTGATGCGCGCAGAATTTGATGAGGAATTGTCTTGGGAAATCCAAGGCATCACCTTCTACATGACTCACATCGGCGGAAGACCCGGTCGTTATGCCAAAGGAATACGGACAAAATTGATGAAAATACAACCTGATGTATTTATCTGTGGACACAGCCATCTCCTACTGATCAAACGAGACGAGAGCTGGGGCGGGTTGTACGTCAATCCTGGAGCATGCGGTGTGCATGGTTTCCATCAAAAAAGAACCCTTGTCACTTTTGAAATCCGAAATGGAAAGTTGGACGACATGCGCGTTGTGGAATTGGGCGATCGAAACAAACAAATCGGAGTTTGACGATTTTTTCACTATTATTGCATTGTCCTGGACAAGGAAGCATTCCTGGAATGCACGAACATCGTGATTCGTTCTACTACTTTTCATTGAAAACGCTTGAGCTTTGAACCAAAGCTCTTGTCCTCGAAAAGGACTCCCCCTAAGCATATACCATACTATTGATCTTATAATTGATGTACGACATCATTGAACTCAATGCGAAGAAAGTCCTTGAACTCAAGGAAATCGCAAAAAAACTCGGAATCAGCCGACTTGAAAAACTGAAGAAGCAAGATCTTGTTTACAGCATTTTGGACGAACAGGCCTTAAGACCTGGCGAAAACAAAAAAGCTCCAGCAAAATCAAAAGCGAAATCTGCTCCAGCGCGGCCCAAAAAAGATGCCGCCGAGAGCAAGGAAGAAAAGAGTGCGCCCAAAACGCGACAGCCGAGGCCAAAGAAAAATGAAGCTGGAGACTCCAAAGAATCCAGCACAGAGGAACAGTCTGGCCCATCAGGAAAGCGCCAACCGGGTGACGCCATTCGAGAACGTCGAGCAAAACAAAACGCAAAAAAGGACGAAACTGCTTCTCCCAAGAGCGGAAAAAAGGACGAATCGAGTGAGTCCAAGACTGCATCTGCCGAGTCTGAAAATCGCAACGACGACAAAAACCGAGACGACAAAGGCCGAGACGACAAGCGAAGAGACAACAAACGGCGCGATGACAAGCGGCGCGATGATAAATCAAATGGAGATAAAACACGAGACAACAGGTCACGTGACGACAACTCCCGCGATGACAAGCGACGCGACGACAAACGTCGAGATGACAAACAAGGCGAAGACCGAGGAGAAAGAAGGAACAACGATCGACGCAACAACGATCGACGCAACAATGATCGCCATGGAAATGACCGCCGTGGAAATGACCGAAGAGGCGGGCGAAATGACCGAAAAGATCGCTACCTCAGTGAACCTGAAGAGCACGGTTTCAATTTCGATGGCATCATCACCGCTGAAGGTGTCCTTGAAATTCAACAGGAAGGATTCGGATTTTTGCGCTCAGCAGACTACAATTATTTGAACTCTCCAGATGACGTCTACATCACTTCGCGTCAGATCAAACAGTTTTCATTGCAAACAGGCGATACCGTCATTGCGAAGGTGCGTCCACCTCGTCTAGGCGAAAAGTTCTATCCTTTGATTGATGTCATGAGCATCAACGGTCGGTCTCCTGAATGGGTTCGTGACCGCATACCTTTCAAATTTCTCACGCCTCTATTCCCACAGGAAAAGTTCAAACTGAGCACCCGTGGAGGCAATATCAGCACACGCCTGATGGACCTCTTTGCTCCCATTGGAAAAGGGCAGCGTGGAATGCTCGTCTCTCAGCCAAAAACTGGAAAAACGACACTGCTCAAAGACGTGGCCAATGCCATTGCCTTGAACCATCCGGAAGTTTATCTGCTCATTTTGCTCATTGACGAACGTCCTGAAGAAGTCACAGACATGAAGCGCAGTGTCAATGCTGAAGTCATTGCCTCAACTTTCGACGAACCCGCAGATCGCCATGTGCGCATCGCCGATCTGGTTCTCGAGAAGGCGAAGCGAATGGTGGAGTGCGGACATGATGTTTGCATCCTACTGGATTCAATCACCCGACTCGCTCGAGCCTACAACACAGTCTCTCCTAGCTCAGGTAAAATCTTGAGTGGCGGTGTCGAGGCCAACGCATTGCAAAAGCCGAAACGGTTCTTTGGTGCCGCTCGAAACATTGAGAATGGTGGCTCATTGTCGATCATTTCAACCGCGCTCACCGAGACCGGTTCGAAAATGGACGAAGTCATCTTTGAAGAATTCAAAGGAACAGGCAACATGGAGCTGCAATTGGATCGACGCATTTCAAACCGACGCATCTACCCTGCCATTGACATCTTGTCTTCAGGTACGCGTCGTGAAGATTTGTTGATGGACAAAGAAACACTGCAACGCATCTGGATTCTTCGCAAGCACCTCGCAGACATGAATTCAGTAGAAGCCATGGAATTCATGAAAGACCGCATGGAGCAAACACGAAGCAACGAAGACTTTTTATCTTCAATGAATGGATAAGCTTCGGCTTCTATTTATCGCTGGTCCCGCAACTTGGTTTGGCCTGAAGTATTTCGCCTTAGGAACGTGGACGTGGGAGAATTCCACCAAGTTTGGCATTCTTCTGAATCTGGGATTCATTACGCTGATCGCCGCTCTTGCTGCGCACGAGGCACATGGAGAAAAGACTGGGGATTTCATTGAAAGATGGAAACATGCTTCAAGAAAAACCCTCTCCTACGCGCTCGTACTGCCTTTTTTACTTGGGGCTTGGTACTACGGGCTGGCCTCCGATGCCTTGGACAACAGAGTGGCGCTGAAGAAGGAACAAGCCACAGAGCAAATCATGAACGATGACAGTTTTGCGCAACTGGTAGCATCAAGCCCTCAATTGCTCGATGCTGATCGATCAGAAATCGTCGAGCGCCAACACGCCAACATTGAAGTGCTCTTTTCCCCCGTTTTTTACATCGGTATGGCCACATTGGCTTGGTCATTTATTGGGCTGATTGTTTCTGCCATTTTCGCATTCATCTGGCCCAAAATCTGGTCGGCATAGAAATTTCACTTCGCACCAATACTACTTCGAGTGGTCCGTTATAGCTTTACCATGTAACATCGTTAGAGTACAATGCCGAACTCACTTCCCAAATCTCCACGAAAGCCTCGATCAATCTCGCGACTTAAACCATTAGCAATCACTGGTTTTGCTCTTTTATTCGCGGCACAAATGGCGGCTCAAGGTGGCAGAAAGAACCTAGCGGCCTTTGACGCCAAAAAGTACCATTTCGGGTTCTGCCTCGCAGGCAATCAGAGTGATTTCAACATTGTTCAGCGGGCAGGCTTTTCCTTTTCGGACAGTTTGACCCAGATCGTCAATCAGCCACAGGCCGGCTTTAATCTGGCTTTGGTCGCTTCTTGGAACATGACAAAAAATGTTCATCTGCGCTTCCTGCCTGGTTTATCGTTCCAAGACAGAACACTGGAATATCATTTTCAAGAAGACGGTGATATTGATATAAAGAGTAAACGCACTGAAGCCGTTTACCTCGATTTCCCTTTGCTTCTCAAACTTCGCACAGACCGCATTGGAAACATTGCTGCCTTTGCTTTGGTGGGCGGCAAACTCAGCAGAGACATGCAATCCCAAGAAGAGACCAATCAGCAATTGCAGAGTGAATATATTTTGCGCTTGGAGTCAGGGAATTCCTCGATAGACATAGGAGCAGGTGTTGACTTTTTCCTCCCCTTTTTCAAATTTAGCATCGAAGGGAAATTCGAACTAGGACGGAAAAATATCATGATCCAAGACGAATCTGAATTTTCGTCTCCCCTCGAATCCCTCAAGACCAGATCATTCATACTGTCTCTTTGCTTTGAAGGATAACGTGCCATGTTAAAATTTATGCTTCCTCAAAAACACGCACCACGCTGGATGGTCACAGTCGTGGACCTGGGGGTGAGTGTGTTGGCACTTTACATGGCGGCTCTGCTCCGGTTTGAATTCAGAATCCCTCCCATTGAATGGGAGGTTTGGAAATCATTCCTTCCGGTGTTCCTGACAGCTCGTCTGACCGCATTTCTTCTCTTTAGCACATCAGCCGGAATCATTCGGCACACGGGTCTCGAAGATGTCAAACGCATCGCACTCTGCACAAGTGCGGTGACACTTGTCTTCGGCAGCGCCAATTTGATTGCGGCAAAACTTGGCAATGCTCCCTACTGGATTCCGTTCAGCATTCTTGGCATCGAATGGGTGTTGACAACGGCAACCATGGTTTCGAGTCGCTGGGTTGTAAAATGGCTCTACCTCCAAAATAAGCGCCAGCCTGGCGTCAGATCGCAAATAGCGATTTATGGAGCAGGAGAAGCAGGCATACTGGCAAAAGAGGCGATTGACCGGGAACTCGGAGAGTCCGGCATGAAACTCATCGCTTTCATCGATGATGATCGAAATAAAATCGGAAAGAAAATCGAAGGCATCGACATTTTGAGTCCAAACCAAGCCGAAATGCTCTTTGCCGACGGCCGGGTGGATCAAATGATTCTCTCCATTCAAAACCTTGATAAAGAGCAGCGACGCAGCATGGTGGATATGGCATTGCAGCACGGTGTTCGACCGCTTGATGTTCCGCCTGTCGATCGATGGATCAATGGTTCACTTTCCTTTGGACAAATTCGAGAATTGAACATAGAAGATTTGCTCGGTCGTGAACCGATTCAAATGAATTCAAAACCCATCCATGAAAACATGAATGGAAAACGAATTGTGGTCACCGGTGCAGCCGGTTCGATCGGGTCGGAATTGGTCCGCCAGTTGCTGACCTATCAACCCGAGATATTGTTGGCAATCGATCAAGCTGAGACTCCGATGCACGATCTGCTCCTTGAATTGAGACAGTTGGGCGTCGAATCCTTGGTCGACCTCCAAATTGGAGATGTTCGCGATGCCCAACAAATCAAGGATACCCTGGTCGAATTCAAGCCGGATGTGGTTTTCCATGCTGCAGCCTATAAGCATGTTCCGATGATGGAAAAGCAGCCATGGCAAGCATTTGACACCAATGCCATGGGCAGTCGAAACGTCCTCAAAGCAGCTGAAGCAGCAGAATGTCCGAGGTTTGTCTTCATTTCCACAGATAAAGCCGTAAATCCTACGAGTGTCATGGGCGCCACAAAGCGTCTAGCAGAATTGCTGGTTCTGCAAAGTGCCGCCCAGTCGAATACACAGTGTGTCATCACTCGATTCGGAAACGTCCTCGGAAGCAATGGCTCGGTCATTCCGCTTTTCAAACGACAGATCGAAACCGGAGGCCCCATTACCGTTACGGACAAAGAAGTCACGCGTTATTTCATGACCATACCCGAGGCGGTGTCCCTTGTACTCGAGGCGGCTACGATGGGACGCCAAGACGATGTGTTTGTCTTCGACATGGGGCAATCAATTAAAATTTTAGACTTGGCCAAGAAAATGATTGCATTGGCCGGGCTTGAGGAAGGCAAGGACATTGAAGTGGCCATTACAGGTTTGAGACCTGGTGAAAAAATGCATGAGGAACTTCTGTCCCATCGTGAATCTATGCTTCCTACGCACCACAAAAAGATCTTGCGAGCAAATACTCCTCCTACGCTGACAGAAAAGAACCTTGAGCACATCCTAGCCTTGGCCGAAGCAAAAGGTTCTCATGCTAAAACATTGTCCCTTTTGCACTCGCTCATTCCAGAATATCAAGTCAAACCAATGCCTTGAAACCGATCCTGATTGCATGCCTGACGAAACACATCCAATTGACTCATTCCTCACGTGCGCCGCTCCCGCAAGTGGAATGTTCAAGATCAAAGGCTCCAAGCATTACGGGTTCGTATTTCCCATACAGAACGAGTCGGACGTCGAACACCATTTGAAAGAGATTCGAAAGAAATACCATGATGCACGACATCATGCGTTTGCCTATCGCCTTGGAATCGATGGCGAGACTTGGAGAACCTCCGATGATGGTGAACCTAGCAACAGCGCTGGGCCTCCCATCCTAGGGGCATTTAAAAGCCGGAACATCACCAACTGCCTCGGAATTGTTGTCCGATACTTCGGAGGCACCAAACTAGGTGTTGGCGGACTCATAGAAGCATACCGCACCGCGACTCTTTATGCCTTGGACGAAGCGAATATCATTGAAGAGGTTCTTGTCAATACGCTCGAACTTTCCTTTTCGTACGATATGATCGGAACCGTCATGACCCACATTGACAAATGGAATGCCACACCTGTCGAGCAGATCTTTTTGGAATCGTGCCGAATTGTGGTGAAGATGCGCCGAGGACAGACAGCTCAATTTGAGAAAGCAACGCAAGAGATATACGGAATCGAAGTCAAGGTTCTTCCTTAGACGGCGTATTAGAGCAACGCTTCAAAGCTTCAAGTATCGCATCAAATGAAGCAGAAATAAAAAAGCAGCAACCCAAGGGTCGCTGCTTTTCTTTTCGGAACTGTCTTCGTTTTTTGTCGACTGATTACTGCAGAATAATCTGCTTCACCAGTGAGCCTTGTCGTGCACTCATTTTGAATACATACGTGCCTTTTGCAAGGTGAGACCAATCCAGCCACTGGCCTGAACTCGCCATGCCCTGATCGACCAAAGCACCCGTCGTTGTCATCAAGCTCCATTCCATCATGCCTTGCTCAGCACCTGAAATCTGCAGTTGCACCTGACCGTTGGATGGATTTGGATACATGTCCAAGGCTGTACCAGTGAGTTCTTCAATGCCTGTGACATTGATGGTGAAAGGCACACGTTCAGAAGCACAAGCGACTGAAGGTGTTTGAACCACCCAATTGTAGAAAAAGTAGTAGTAATTATAGGCATTGTTTCCGCCTGCAGTGCTTTGTGTTATGGATGCCAAGTCACCGATTGCGTATGGATACTCCATATCCGTTCCGGGCGCATCGCGCCAAAGCTGAGGATCGTCATCCAATGAACGCAATCCGTAGGCGGTTCCTTCTTCAACTTCAAAATCCAAAACCACCGTATTCATCCCATCAGACACCTCAAACGATCCAGATGCAATCACATCACCATCAGAATCAATGACTCCAATTTCTCTGACGCCATCTCCGTTTGCATAAACGTCAACACTGTGAATCACAACATCCTCGTAAGCGTCAAAGAGCAACCAGCGAATGCTGTTATCATGGTATTGACCGTCACCCATTCCCATTCGTCCGCCTGCGTCTTCAATCATATCCTCAGCGGCAATGTCCTCTACCCATACAGTAGTCGAAACCTGAACATCCAAGTCGAAGCTTGCTCCAACGCCAACGGCTTCTACTGCATTTTCTGAATCGTACCAATGCGTCGTTGCTGAGGTTGATTCAAGCGTGATCAACTGCGGTCCATCCAAATCTGTGGGGCCGGTGACAACCGGAGCAACCGGCGCGTCCAAGACCACGACTTCGAATGATTCAGAGGTATTCTGATCTCCGCAGATATCCGTTACAGAGACGGAATAAGTCCCTGATTCCGTCACATTAATGCTTTGGGTTTCATCCCCATTGGACCACATCCAGTCTCCAAATGTATCCACCACTAAGTCGACAGAACCACCAGCGCAGAAGCTCAATTCACCCATCGCCATCACGACGGGAGCCTCTGGTGCCACCACTTCCACGGAAACCACTGTTGACACAGCGGCACATCCATCGATGTCATAAGCGGTCACGCTGTAGTTGCCAGATTCGGTGATGGTCAGGTTCGCTCCAGTTGATCCATTCGACCAAGCATAGCTCACAAAATCACCTTCAACGATCACCTCGACAGTTTCTCCAGGGCAGAACGTTGTTTCACCATTGACCGTAAGTGTCAGCTCCGTCATGCATGGCGCTTCGAGCAAGTTGTGGTATTGATCGATGCTTGGATTTTCAATCACCGTCTGCATGCCACTTGGCCAGCTAATGGTAGCCGTTTCAACGTTGTCGTTTTCTCCCAAACCAAACATGCAAGCGAACGTGTTCGTGATGCCGTAACTCTCACCCGCTCGGATCTCGCGAATTTGCGTTCCGAAATCACCGGTGATCACAACTTTGGCTCCAACAGCGTCTTTATTGGATTCGATGCCCTCCAAATCGAAAGCAATCCAATGATTGTTGTTTCCTTGGTTCAACCAGAGGATATCGTCGTTGTTGTTGTCTGGGCTGTTGTAACCATTTCCATAACTCGCGTACAAATCAGCAAAACCGTCGCGATTGACATCACCCACAGCGAAGCTATGCATTGTATCTCCTGCCACGAACACATTCTGCTCTGTAAAAGTGCCGTCTCCATTGTTGTGGAAGTATGAATGGAAGCCTCCAGAGATCAGCACATCAACAAAGCCGTCGTTGTCGAAGTCCGTCATTTTCGCTTGTAAAACAAAACCGCTCGCACCGAGCCCAGCAGCGTCAGTCACATCTGTGAAATAGCCGCTTCCGTCGTTTTGCAACAACTTCATCGTGGTCGAGTGATTGGTCAAATAACAATCAAAATCACCATCGTTATCGTAGTCCGCATAATCAACCGTCCAGCTTTGCTCATTCAAAACCAAGCCTCGCTCCTCCGCAACCTCCGACCAAGTTCCATCTCCGTTGTTCATCCAGATTTGGTTGATACGGCGAGGATCATTCGGGTCGCTCACAAATTGGCGGCACTTTGCAATCGTTAAGTCCAAGTCGCCGTCGTGGTCAAAATCACAAAAAACAGTGCCGTAATTGCCACTGTGGTCTGTCGAGGGGTAGTCGCTGTAATCATAATTCGTCAAGTCGATGAGCTCTTGGTCATAATCCAAGGCCGAGCCGTTTCCCTTCCAGATGCGAGAAAGCGCATCATCGTGGCATCCAAAGACATCCAACTGGCCATCGTTATCGATGTCCGCAAAATTACATGCCTGCATGAACATGGATCCATTGTCCAGGTCAAAATCAGACCATTGCCCAATGCCATCGATATGCTTCACGTGCACCCCATCGTACGAGCCTCCGGCAAAAACATCCTTATGACCATCATTGTCATAATCACCAATGGTCATTCCCCATTGGTTATTGGATGAGACGTCACCATAATTGACCTCTGTAAAGTTTCCAGATCCGTCCTGGTACAAAACCTTGACTGTGGTTGAACCATCGAGCACAACGATATCGTCAAAACCATCATTATCCATGTCGGTAAAACCGACGCAGTTTCCGCTATTGTAGCTGTCAGGCAGTGATGACGACGCGTTTGAAAACGTCTGGGCATTGGTGGCAACGGCAAGCAATAAGGCCGTTGTAGTAAGAGCAAAAATTCGCATTGAAAGAGGTTTCGTTGAACAGGTTTGGCAATATAACAGCATTTAGGTCAATTGGTTGTGTTTTTTTTCAATGTGTGTACGATTCGAGGAATGAACGCCTCAATTCTGGCTTAGCTTTGCCCCATGACACCGGGAGGAACTGCCGCTTTTCACACCCTGGGATGCAAACTGAATTTCAGTGAAACCTCAACCATAGCTCGAGACCTTGCCGATGCTGGCTATGCGCGGGTTGGCATTGATGACGCACCAGACGTAGTTGTGATCAATACCTGCAGCGTAACGGACCAAGCAGATGCGAAATGTCGAAATGCCGTCCGCCGTGCACGAAACAGCAACCCCAAGGCATTCGTTACCGTTGTCGGTTGCTACGCTCAGCTGAAACCGAAGGAAATAAGTGAAATACCGGGAGTCAACCTCGTGCTTGGAGCTCAGGAAAAATTCAACCTTCCGGATCATCTGCTGGCTGCAAATCATCAAGAGTCGACAGTTGTTGAGGTCAGCCCGATCAAGGAGGTCAAAGCCTTTGTTCCCGGCTTTTCGAGCAATGATCGTACGCGCGCCTTTTTGAAAGTTCAAGATGGCTGCGACTATTTCTGTTCGTTCTGCACCATCCCCCTTGCACGCGGTCGCTCACGCAATGCATCCATTTCTGAAACCTTGGAAATCGCGAAGAGCGCCGTTGACTCCGGAGCGAAAGAAATCGTGTTGACCGGTGTCAACATCGGTGACTTTGGCAAAACGACAAACGAGTCATTCTTCGACCTCGTTCAGCAACTTGATGATCAAATTCTTGTGCCGCGCATTCGAATTAGCAGCATAGAACCCAACTTATTGGATCCGAGCATCATTGATTTTGTGGGACAAAGCAAACGTTTTCAGCCCCATTTCCACATCCCGTTGCAGAGTGGGTCCGATAGAATCTTGAAATCGATGCGGCGGCGTTACCGCACCCAACTGTACGCAGAACGAATTGCATGCATCCAAAAAAACATGCCGCTGGCGAGCATAGGTGTCGACGTCATCACCGGGTTTCCTGGAGAAGATGAACAGGCATTTGCCGAGACTTATGAATTTTTGCAATCACTTCCGGTGAGCTATTTGCACGTTTTCACGTACTCCGAACGTGCGAAAACGACCGCAGTGCGCATGGAAGAGAGCGTACCAGTCAACACCCGAAAAGAAAGGACTAAAATCTTGAGGACGCTCTCACTCAAAAAGCAGCGTGCGCACTATGCGCGGTTCGTTGGTGAGGCGCGCGAGGTATTGTTCGAAGATTCCACGGAAGATGGACTTCGGTTTGGCTACACCCCGGAATACGTTCGGGTTGGCGTCGACGAATCAACAGTCGCGGCCAATGAAATTGCTGAAATCAATCTCGCCACAATTAAAGCCAGTGGATTCATCCTCGGATCACGGGTCTAACGTTTCGGAAAAAGTCACTCAACAACAACCCAGCTGAAATCATGTATCCCACTCTCTACCATGTTTTTCTTGACCTCCTTGGATGGGATTTTCCTGCGCTAAAATTGATCAATACGTTTGGACTTTTCGTCGCTCTCGCTTTCGTCACCGCTGCGGCTACTCTGCGTCGAGAGATGGACCGAAAGGAAACACTCAACATCTTCAGTTCCGCGTCCATCAAGGTCCCTACCGGCGGTCCAGTGAGCATCGCAGAATGGTTGACTCAAGCCGCCATAGGTTTTGTCATCGGCTGGAAATTTATCTGGCTATTTGCAAACTCTAAAGATTTGTTTTCTAATGGTTTACCTCAGTCTCACTTATTCAGTTTCGAGGGCAATGCAGGCCTCGGACTTTTCTGTGCCGCTCTTTTCCTCGGTTGGAAGTGGTGGGAAACGCGCAAAAGCCGATCTCAGCCTTTGAAAGAAACAACAGTTGAACTCCCCGCGAGTCGGCATGTTGGGGGGATTGTAGCCGCTGCTGCGATTGGAGGAGTAATCGGAGCCAAACTGTTTCATTTATTTGAGTACCCCGAAGAATTGGTGCGTTTTTTCACAGACCCATCCCTCTCAAACTTCCTCGGCGGACTGACGATATACGGTGGTCTCATTGTGGGTGGATTGGCAGTCTATGCTTATGCCAAGAAAAATGGACTTCACTTTTTACATCTGGCTGATTCGGTTGCCCCGGGTTTAATGCTTGGATACGGCGTCGGTCGTATCGGATGCCAAGTGAGCGGAGATGGTGATTGGGGCATCCCAAATCCTTCTCCTGCGCCCGAATGGCTGAGTTGGTTGCCGGATTGGATGTGGTCTTATCAATTTCCAAACAACGTAAACGGCGTCTTCGGAGAGCGATTGGCGGGATACACAGGAAAACTCATCGGCCCCAACGACCCCTGGCCATCCTTCCCCGGATACGGAACCTACCTCGATCCGGGAGTGTTTCCCACCGCGTTTTATGAAACGGTGATGGCTACGGTCATTTTCTTCATCCTCTGGCAGCTCCGCAAACGCTTCAAGACTCCTGGGGTCTTGTTTGCGATTTACTGCATGTTCAACGGAGCGGAACGCTTCTTCATTGAGAAGATCCGTGTCAATGCCATCATTGAATGGGGTGGCTTTAGCTTCACGCAAGCGGAACTCATCTCCAGCATCACATTCGTAAGTGGAGCACTCCTACTCTGGTACCTGACAAAGAAAAGATGACCATCAGCAGATCCTGAATCACTTCCATTAAACCATTTGAAGGTGGCGTCCTCTCATTCAACGAGTATGATTGAAACATGAACGAGAACCCATCCTACGACCAACCTGACTGGTTAAAAGCACTGAAATCGTCCGATGTTCGGTGCAAGAACAAGGCATTCGTGTGCATGATGGACAAGTGGCAAAAACCCATATATTCTCATCTGCTGCAACTCTTAGGAAATCATGAGGACGCCGCTGACGCATCGCAGGAAACGTTCATACAAGTCCTCAAATCAATCGACGGATTTGAACAGCGATCCAAATTCTCCACCTGGCTGTACACCATTGCCCACCGCAAAGGGATTGAAAGTCTCCGGAAAAAATCAAGGCTTTTGCGAAAAGTAAGTGCCGATGATACCGCATTGGCAAACGCAACGTCTGCCGCATCTGATGTGCATGGTCTCGATGCTGAAAAAATCATGGCATTGTTAGATCGCGCCGTGAGCGAATTGCCCACACGACAACGTCAAGTATTTCTCCTTCACTATTTCGAAGGTCAAACATTCAATGAAATTGCCACAATTACCGGCGTGACAATCGGAGCCCTAAAAGCAAGCTTCCATCACGCGCGCAAAAAGATTGAAAAAGCCCTTGCACAACGAAATATCAATTTCGATTAAACCTCTTGAATTTTAAAACGTCCCATTGGTGATGAAGAATCTTAAGCAGATACGTGAGGCACACAAGGAGAGAAACTTTCCGGATGATCGCTTCTTCGACGAACAACGCACTCAAATCTGGAGCACGGCCTTGGACCTGCATGATGCCAACCCAAATGGGTTCTCACCGAAGACTTCACGCACGACTCCGATAGCGGCGGCATTGGTCTTCGCGCTCGCTACAGCAGCAGTTTTGTTGCATTCCTCAAAGCAGGAACCTTGCAAGACCTTCGCATGCCTCTGGGAAGCAACTGAAAGCATCGAAATAGACGAATCAGAATTGGAGCTGTGGCTTTCGGATGACGCGCTCTATTGGGAACTTTACGAAGCATTATAAAAACACTTTACGAACAGAACATAAAACCAAGAAACATGAAATCAAAACATCTCATCCAGGCGGTATTCTTTATTTCGGCATTTTGTCTTTTTGCACCAAACCTAGCTGCCCAGCAGGATGGCACAGAACGCGAACAAAATCAAAAAACAAGAGTGCCTGCAAAAGAAAAAATCGATGCTTTGCGTCTCGCTTTCTACGTAGGTCAACTTTCTCTGACCCCGGAAGAGAGCGTCGAGTTCTTACCCTTACAGCTCCTAGCCGAGGAAGAGTTAAAAAGCCATGGGGATCAACTGCGTGAAATCGAAAATCAATTAAGCGCAGCAAAAACAGATAAAGACTGCATCGAACTGATGGAAACAATGGATGACCTGCAACATCAAGGCATTGACCTGCACAGCAAATGGGCTTTTGAGTTTGCTGCAGTCATCGGATATCAGAGAGCCGCTCAGCTGCCACAAATCGAACGGAAATTCCGAAGAATGATATTGCAGAAAGAAGGAGTGAAAGGACGAAAGAACCGCGAACAGAAAACCTCTGCTTACAAGCTTGGCCCAGGATTCAGCGAGTCTTTGCAACCAAGCAAACACCATTGATGCAAAAGCGTTTCCGAGTGGCCGTTGGTCCATCCGGAAACACATGTCCAAGGTGACCATCACAGGTTTTGCATCGCACCTCAATCCTGACCATGCCGTAGGTACGGTCCATGCGCTCCTCAATGTTAGAATTCGGGTGTGGCCGGTCAAAACTCGGCCAGCCGCACCCAGAATCAAATTGAGCTTCTGATTCAAACAATGCAGAATCACATCCCTTGCAGTGAAAACTACCTTCATGGCCAGGCTTGTTGAACTGTGAGGAGAACGGTCGTTCCGTCCCATTCTCTCGGAGAACTTGATAAGCCTCTGTCCCTAAGTCAGATTTCCACTCTTCATCTGACTTTTGGACTAGTGCATTCTTGTGCTTATCATCCATTGTGCGCTATCCCTTGTTCGACTTGTTGCGATTGAAAGGCTTCTTGCCTCGATTCCCGTCGCCTCCGTTCGACTTGCCTCCTCGGTGTGGTCGACCTCCTTTTCTACCGCCATGACCGCCGGATCTCCCACCGTGCCGACCGCCACCCCCGCGGTTCTTCGGGTTGTATTCAGGGCCCTTCCCAAGGCGCTCTGGAATCTCCAACTTCGGCACTTCCTTCTCGATCAACTTCTCAATTTTACCGAATCGGAATTGATCGTCGGGGTTGATCAACGTCACACCTTCTCCATCTTTGTCTGCGCGCGCTGTCCGACCGATGCGATGGACATAATCTTCTTCGTTTGGTGGCACATCATAATTGACCACAAGCTCAATGCTATCGATATCAATACCGCGACTCACAACGTCTGTCGCTACAAGGATTGGAAATTTCTTTTGCCGAAAACCCAACATGACTGATTCTCGTTCTGATTGTTCAGCATCAGAAGAAATCCGTTCACATCGGATGCCCGCTTTTTTGAGCGTGCGCGTGATTTGAGAAACTGTTCGTTTTCGTGACGTGAAAACAATGCCCGATTTTACGTTTCGATCTTTCAAAACTTCCACCAAGACCTCATCCTTTTGGTGGTCAAACAAGACGTAAGCCCCTTGTTTGATTTTTTCCGCTGGCTTTGACAATGCCAGCTTGACTGTAACGGGATTGTTGAGCAAATCCTTCGAGAGGGTCTCGATGCGGTCCGGCATTGTTGCACTGAACAACAGGGTTTGCCGTTCTTTTTTGCACTTTTCTGCGATCCGCATGATGTCACCATGGAACCCCATGTCCAGCATGCGATCAGCTTCGTCCAGAATCAAACACGTGAGCTCAGACAGGTCGACATAACCCAAGGTCAAATGAGAGAGGAATCGACCAGGTGTGGCAATGATAATATCCGCTCCTTTTGTCAGCGCTTTCTTCTCTCGAGAAAAGTCATGTCCAGACCCTCCACCATAAATGGCCAAGCTTGTGACTTTGGCATAATAGCCAAATCCTTCTACGGCTTGATCGATTTGCTGTGCCAATTCTCGGGTCGGCACTACGATCAGAGCTTTGATTTTGCCATTGTCTGGCGTATCCAAAATGCGGTCTATCGTAGGCAACAAAAATGCCCCTGTCTTCCCAGTGCCTGTTTGAGCAATGCCCATGAGATCTTGTCCATCCAATATCTTTGGAATGGATTCTGATTGAATCGGTGTTGCCTCCTGAAAACCCATTGCTTCCAGCGCGTCCATGACGTCTGGGTGCATGTTCAATGCATCAAATCTGACGCGTTCGTTGTTATCTTCCACGGCTTAAAGGTAGCTCGCTTGCAACTAATGCCCCCTTTCCGCTGTTGTTTATCTGTATTACATCACTAGAATGTTCAGAATCTTACCACAAAAACGCATCGTCAAGCGTCAAAGCGCCCCGACGCGACCGCGGAATACCTTGCTTTTTGTGCTGCTCGCAATCGGAGCCCTAGCCACTCAAGCGCGCAATAGCGAAGCGCTAGCAGCCCACGCGATGGGAGGAGAAGTGGTCTATGAATACCTTGGTGGAGGAGATTTTGAAATCTCCTTGATTTTTTACCGAGAATGCTTTGGAAACGTCCAGCCCTTTGGCTGGCAAAATGGCGGAACAAATCTGGATCCCGAGATTCAACTGGGCATTTTTGAAGGCAACAATCCGTTCAACATTTACACAGTTGACCTCGATATAACCTCCATTGAACCCCTCGAAACTGTACTTGAAAACCCGTGCGGAAACTTGCCAGAAGACTTGTGCATGCAGCGGCTAGAATATTCAATTGTCGTCAACCTCCCGCCCAGTGCGATTGGTTATGACCTTATCTTCCAACGTTGTTGCCGCAACCCAGGAATTTCGAACCTTCCCAATCCAGGAGACATCGGAATTACGCTCACCACGCAAATACCTCCGTTTGTCGATGACTCGAGTCCCAACAGCAGCCCAACCTTCAACACCTACCCTCCCGAAGCCATCTGCACCAACTTTGATTTCTTTCTAGATCAAGGGGCAACTGACGCTGACGGTGACTCGTTGAGCTATGCATTTTGCACGCCTCTCAATGGTGGAAGTACGGATAATCCATCACCTGCTCCTTCTGCTGCCTCGACATTCAATGAAATTCCTTGGGGAGCAGGATTCGAAGCGTTGGACCCCATCCCCTCCGCCCCACCTTTCGACATAGACCCTGAGACCGGAGCAATCACCGGATTTCCAACGACTCCTGGTGCTTACGTGATTGGCATTTGCGTCTCAGAATATCGGGACGGCGAATTGTTGAGCACGGTCATGCGAGATTTTCAGTTCAATGTGGTCATGTGCGACCCCACAATCATATCAGCGGCGCAACCGCAGTCAACCGATCAATACTGCATTGGAGAAACCATCGCGTTTTTCGAAAACTCAGTAGGAGCTCAAGAACTGCTCTGGGACTTTGGCGTGGACGGCATCGAAACAGACATCAGTTTTGATGCAGCCCCTACTTATACCTATCCCGACACGGGAACCTACGAAGTCATGCTGATTGCCAACCCCTCGTGGCCCTGTGCAGACACTTCTAGCCAGGTGTTTTACATCTACGAGCCCATTGATCTGGAAATCGAGTTGAATGACTTTGCATGTTTAGGTGGCACAGAAGCCTTTGACCTTTCGGTGAACGGCGAATTCACAGGAAATACCAATATCACGTGGACTTTTCCAGGAGGTCTACCCGCCAGCTCCAATCTCGAAAGCCCGGGCTGGGTCACATTCGCAAATGAAGAAAATTGGACCGTAACAGCGGTAGCAGAACATTATGGCTGTGTGTCAAACCAAACCTTTGACTGGGTTGCACCAGCCGATCCTGTTGCAGACATCGCGGACCAGTCCTCTTTTTGTGAAGGCTACACTTTTGACTTCGACAACCTTTCTGCGAACGATGAGAGCTGGATTTGGGACTTTGGTGTCACTGGAGAGGAGGATGTTTCATTTGACCAGTCCCCAACCTTTACCTACCCGTATCCGGGAATCTTTGAAGTCGAACTGATCGTATCTGCCCCGTACACCTGCAACGATACCGCTTTTGCGACGGTGGAGATATTCCCTGAAATTGATCCGGCCTTCACCATTCCTGACCCTGAATGCTTTTCGACCAACAACTTCACACTGGCCCCTATTTTCACCAACCAGCCTGAAACCCAATACACATGGGATTTTGGAGGTGAGACAACCAGTGCAAACGTGTCCAACGGAACAGTGAACAACTTGTCTTATGCAGAACCCGGAACATACACAGTAGAGGTTACGGCAACAGCGAACGGATGTGAAGTCACCGCCGCGGAAGATGTTTGGGTCATTACCGATCCCTCCATCAATTTTCAAGCTGGCCCTTCCACCGGTTGTCCTCCTCATTCAGTCAGTTTCATCAATGGAAGTCAAACAGAGACGGCTACAACTTACGAATGGCAATTCGGCGATGGAACGAGTTCTGTTGCCGCAAGTCCCAATCATATTTATGAGACTTCCGGTGACTTCTCGGTGACCCTATTGATGAATGCAGGTGGATTTTGCAGTCAAGAATTGCTATTGACCCAAAACAACATCATCCAAGTCCTTGATGTACCACAAGCAGGTTTTGACATCACGCCCAATGAGGTAAACATTCTCGATCCGACTGTTGAATTCGAAACGCTCAGCTCAAATGGGATCGATTGTTTCTATAATTTCGGAGATGGCGGATCTTCTAGCGATTGCTTTGGCACCTACACGTATAGTGATGGCGGACTTTTTGAAGTGACTCAAACCGTTATCAATGCCGCTGGATGCAGCAGCACAGCAACGGGAGAAGTCGCGGTTGCCGGAGATGTCTTCTATGCCCCGAACAGCTTCACTCCAAACAACGATGGCGTGAACGACGTATGGATTCCCGTGGCCCTTGGCATCACCTCTTACCGTTTGCAAATTTTCAACCGGTGGGGAGAACAGGTTTGGATGACAATGGACGCCCAACTCCCGTGGCTCGGGAACACGCAGGATGGTAGTCACTTCTTGCCAGATGGTCTTTATCATTACAGTGTGAAAGTAGAGGACCAACTGAAGTATCCGCGAACCTATTCTGGCTCAATTCAACTGCTCCGCTAACCAAGAGAAAAAATCAATTTCGTGTCCTCAGGACAAAATGTTTTGGATAAACACATCCGTCGAATATATTAGCATCAATAAGTTCGGCAATATGAGCGACCATAGCAACAGAGATGAAATTTTTTCAAAGCCCGTGCGAGCAGGCAAACGGACGTACTTTTTTGACGTAAAGGCGACGCGTGGTCGAGATTTATACATGACCATAACAGAAAGCAAGCGCCGATTTGACGATGAAGGCAATGTTCATTATCAAAAGCATAAAATCTTCCTCTACCGTGAAGACTTTCAAAATTTCGAAGAGGGATTTGTAGCAGCTGTGGAAAAAATCGACGAATTGATGGCGACAGGAGAATACCGCGACCCCATCGCTGAGAGAGAGGCAAAATATGCCGCTGCAGACTCCATAGAAATGGATGCCACAACTGAAAGCTCCGAAGCTTCTACACCTGATGCTCCCGCGCACAGCGAAGCCAGCGAAGCCGCAGACGACATCAGCTTCGAAGATCTCTGAGGCAACCAGTACCTTCCAGACCAGAAGGGGCACCGGCACTTTTGGGGTGTATTCGATTCCGCTCTTATGCTGCGCATGTCGATTCACCGTAGGCGTTGAAAACTTTTGCTGAAAGCAAAATTGTGTCACGTTATCTTTGGTGTGTTCAGGGCCTGAGCCAGACGTTTTTACTTTGAACCCTTTCGGCACCTCCTCAAGTTCGAAAGGCTTTCAAATGTTAAGTTGGCTTGACTCGTGAATGGTTTTCATACTAGATCTAAGGCGCGGTCGTTTCTTTGAAACGGTAGCAACTGAAAAACAAACGAAGCTATGGGCAAGGTCATCGCAATTGCAAATCAAAAAGGAGGTGTCGGAAAGACAACAACAGCGATCAATTTAGGCGCTTGCTTTGCAGTGTTAGAATTCAAAACCCTGCTCATCGATGCAGACCCACAAGCCAATGCCACTTCAGGACTAGGCATCGATCCAACCACCGTGGAATCTGGAACTTACGAAGCGCTACTCGGCGATGCCGCAGTAAAATCCTACATCCAACCAACTTCAACACCGAACCTCGATGTTTTACCGGCCCGCATCGATTTGGTCGGAGCAGAAATTGAACTGATTTCAGTAGAAGAAAGAGAGCATCAATTGCGGAAGTCAATTGAACAATTGAAGGACGATTATGACTTCATTCTCATCGATTGCTCTCCCAGTCTCGGCCTGATTACGATCAACTCTCTCACCGCGGCTGATTCAGTTCTCATCCCTGTTCAGTGTGAGTACTTCGCACTTGAAGGTCTAGGAAAGTTGTTGAATACCATCAAAATTGTTCAAAGCCAGCTGAACGAAGCTCTGGATGTCGAAGGCATATTACTGACCATGTACGATACACGCTTGAGACTTGCCAATCAAGTGGTGGATGAGGTACGGACCCATTTTCAAGACATGGTCATGAAGACGGTCATTCACCGAAACACTAGACTTGGTGAAGCTCCAAGCTTCGGAGAGTCCATCATCATGCACGATGCGTCCTCAAAAGGATCTGTCAACTACCTGAATCTTGCACGTGAAATCCTTCAAAGGAATCGAATGACGCAATTGACGGATGACGAGAAAACCATTCCACTGACCAATCTTTAAAGAGAGCGTCTTCGATGGCACAGAAACAAGCCTTGGGTAAGGGATTGGGCGCATTGCTCTCAGATGCTCCGAAACGTCCGGTAACAGCAAAAAGAGCTGACGCACCGCCCATCATTGGAAAAATGGCAGGTAACATTGCATTGCTCACGATCAGCCAAATCGAAGCCAATGCGGACCAGCCAAGGAAAGACTTTGACGCCGAACCACTTCAAGAATTAGCAACGAGCCTGCGAGAGTTGGGAATCATTCAGCCAATCACCGTGCACAAGGTTCGAGCCAATAAGTATCAGATCATCAGTGGAGAGAGGAGATTCCGTGCGGCGCAACTTGCGAATTTGGAGGAAATCCCCGCTTACATCAGAGAAGCCAACGATCAGACGTTACTCGAGATGGCTTTGGTCGAAAACATCCAACGCGAGGACCTGCACTCCATCGAGATTGCAAAGTCTTTGGAAAGACTCATTGAAGAATGCAACCTCACTCACGAAGAACTTGGCGATCGTCTTGGAAAGAGCCGAAGCACAATCACCAATTACGTGCGACTTCTTCAGTTACCTGGTCCGATGCAAATTGCAGTGCGCACCAAGCAAATCAGCATGGGACACGCGCGAGCATTGATTGCCATCGATGATGCCACTTGGCAAACCGATGTTTTCAATCGCATTGTCCGAGAAAATCTCTCCGTGCGGCAAGTCGAAGAACTGTCTCAAGTCAAGAAGAAAAAATCGCAAGCAAAGAAAAAGAGCCTTCTCACATTCGACGAGCAAAAAGTGCAAGCGGATCTGAGGTTGAAATTTGGACGGAACATTCGTCTCAAAAGCGGAATCGATGGAAAAGGTAAAATCGAAATTCCTTATTCAACCGCGGAGGAACTTGATGCACTGCTTCAAATGTGGGACATTTAAAATGGCGCTTTGCTCGACAAATCGATCCGGGTACTTTTCGGTCATGACCTTTCTTGTGTTCACGATCAGTTTTCTTTTTGCGACAACTGTGCGGGCCAACGTCATCGCTCATTGGCCAGCAGAAGTGAAACTGCAATCCGATACCACATTGACCGCAGCTCAATTGAAAGTCAGAAAGGCCACGCGTCTGGCATTGTTTATACCCGGGGCCGGACAATTATCCAATCGGAATTACTTCAAAGCGGTTTGCGTCTGGGGCGGAATGGCCTACGGTGTCAACTACTTACTCGACAATACCCAAGATCTTCGGGACACACGCTCGGACCTCATTGATGCCATCAATCAAAATGCAGGATTCAACAGGATCAGCACATTGACCGAACGAGAAACCTATGACCAGCGATTCAGAGATATTTCGTGGCTCATCTTATTTGGCATTCATGGACTGTCCATTCTCGACGCTCATGTGAGCGCTAATCTCCAATCGTTTGATGTCTCCGAAGACCTATCCCTTCGCTGGGGCTTTGTGCGAATGCCCGATCAATCTGCTTTAGGACTCTCCTTGAATTGGCGTCCTCAACCAAAAACGACCCCACATCTTTAATCATTTTCTTCCTATGCCCATCCCGCAATTGCTTCCTTGGATTATGCTCGTCGCACTTTTGCTGGTGCATGTTATTTTTCTGTCAAAGCTTTTCGAAAAAGCGGGTGCTACTGGATGGCATGGATTCCTGCCGGGACTGAACTACTGGACGTGGCTCAAAATCATTGGCAGGCCATGGTATTGGATTATCCTGCTCGTGATCCCGGGAATAAACCTTCTAATGCTTGTTATCATGCAAGTGGAGTTGGGCATCGCTTTCAACCAACGTTCTACGGCTGAACAGTGGAAAATCGGCGCCCTGCCCTGGGTCTTCATCCCTCTCCTCAGTCGCAGCAATGCATCCTACAGTGGACGACGAGATTGGACGAAAGAGAAGAAATCCGTTTTTAGAGACTGGAGCGAATCCATTCTCTGGGCGCTGGTTGTTGCAACAATTGTTCGAACCTTCGTTTTTGAAGCATTTACCATTCCTACTGCTTCAATGGAGGGGAGCATGTTGGTTGGAGATTATTTGTATGTCAGTAAAACAGCATATGGCGCAAAAGCACCTCAAACTCCTGTTTCCATTCCCTTGATTCACAATGTAATACCCGGGGGAATGACCCCGAGTTATCTCGAGTGGTTTTCCCTGCCCTTCACCCGGCTCCCGGGAATTCGCAGCGTCAAACGTTATGATGCCGTCGTATTTAATTTTCCCCACGGCGACACCATTGTTGTTGATCCCAACCTTGCCGGACACGATTATTACGGAATTCTGCGGCGAGAAGGAATCGCGAGTGCCTCAGGCAGCATTGAAAATTATCTTCAAGCCCCCGATCGTTACAATGCACAGGCGCGTGAAAAATTGTCAAAGCGTTACGGCATCAAGAAACGTCCCCTCGACAAAACTGAAAACTATGTCAAGCGTTGCGTAGGACTGCCCGGCGAAACCATCTCTGTGATTGATGGCTTACTGCACATCGACGGAGAAGCGATCGAACCTCCAGCAGGTGTACAATATGAGTACAATACCACCTTCAAATCCCAACTTGACGCGCGTCGCGCCATTGCAGGACTCGAACTCACCAATGTTGACCTTGGTCCCGCAAAGATGAATGGAGATGCCGTGGAAGTGATCATGGCACTGACAGACGCCGAAGTTGACGCCCTCAACCGAGGTGACCTCGCCAAATCCGTGACTCGTATGGACGTCTCTTCTCGTCGAGGGTCACTCGAAATGTTTCCAAATGTTTCGAGTGCTGAATTTGATCAGTGGGATCCCGACAATGTTGGCCCCATACGACTCCCCCACCAAGGATTGGAAGTAGAACTCGACGTCCGCAATCTGGCATTGTACAGAAGGGCGATCACAACCTATGAAGGACACGAGCTTGAGGAGCGCGAAGGGGAAATCTTGATTGATGGTGAAGTTCGAAAAACCTACACATTTGAACTCAATTATTACTGGATGATGGGCGATAACCGACATAGATCGGCCGACTCTCGAATGTGGGGATTCGTGCCCGAAACGCATGTTGTCGGCCACGCTTCTTTCATCTGGTTTTCAAAACAAAATGAAGCTCAGCACGGTGAAAGCAAAATTCGATGGAATCGCATGTTCCGATCGGTGAAATGACGGCAGTACTGCCAATGACCCCCTTCCCACCGATGCATTGGTGGCATCTCGCTACCAATGGCGATGGTTTTGTCTATGAACCGGCAGAAGACTTTCGTCGTCAAACGATGCGCAATCGAATGGTCATCAGTGGGCCACAGGGAAAAACAATTCTATCATTTCCGGTCCAATCCAATGCAGAGCAAACTGCGCTTCCGCTATTGTCTGCTCACATCTCCCCAAGTCACTCTTTTCGAACCTTACAATCTGCTTACGGAGGCGCACCTTTCTTTGAGCATTTCGAGGATGAACTGCGAACAATGTGGCTCAAATATTTGCCCAACCATGGAGCTGAAGTGAAACCATTGAAAGCGTTCAATGCGGCCACAATTGAGTGGGTTGCAGAGCTATGCAAATGGACTGTGATTCCAGATTCAATCGAAGTTCCGGAGTTCAGCGCATCCTCAAAGGACCTGCGAGACAAGCACAGGCTTGCAGGACGTGGCTGGAACTTCAGTCGTTACACTCAAATTTTTGAGGGTTCCAATGGCTTTGTACCGGGATGTTCCATTTTGGATGCACTCATGACGCTTGGCCCAAGTGCGGTGCGAGAACAAATTAATTTTCTCGCAACGGAAGCGCCTAACTCGAACTAAATTTGTCGCATGATTGAATCCTCTGTCCAGAATAAGAAAACGGCTTTGCATCAGAACCACCTGGAGGCCGGGGCCAAAATGGTGCCCTTTGCTGGTTTTGATATGCCTGTTTCATACGCCGGGCTCGTGCAAGAGCATCACGCGGTTCGAAATTCATGCGGCATGTTTGATGTGTCGCACATGGGCGAATTCCGAATAAAAGGCCCTGAAGCATTAGAATTGATCCAATGGATCACCTCCAATGATGCGAGCAAACTCCATCCCGGAAAAGTCCAGTACAGCTGCATGCCAAATGGAAAAGGTGGTATCGTTGACGATTTATTGATTTACTGCCTCAGTCCAACAGAATTTATGCTTGTGGTCAATGCTTCCAATCGGAAGAAAGACTGGGACTGGATCGCATCTCAGAATCAATGGAATGCTGATGTCACCGATGAATCTGAAGAGTGGTCCCTCATCGCCGTTCAAGGGCCTGAGGCCTCACAATACTTGCAGCCCATTGTGAAGGAAGCAGGCATCAATGAAATGAGCTACTATACCTTTCAGAATGCCACCATCCATGAAAAGCCCGTCTTACTGAGCGCCACGGGTTACACGGGCGCCGGAGGTTTCGAAATCTACTTGCCAAATGATCAAGCTAGTGGTGTCTGGAAATCACTCCTTGACGCAGGTGTTGAGCCATGCGGATTGGGCGCAAGAGACACGCTGCGCATGGAAGCGGGATTCTGTTTGTATGGAAACGACATCGACGACAACACATCTCCCATAGCGGCCGGCCTCGGTTGGATAACAAAATTTACGCATGCTTTTGTTGATTCCGAGCGGTTTGAAAAAGAGAAGGAGGAAGGCTCGAGGCAACTACTCCGAGGGCTGATGCTCCAAGAGCGAGGCATTCCACGCCAGGGTTATGCAATCGAATCAGCAACAGGAGAAGTGATTGGTCATATTACGAGTGGCACACAATCTCCAACGCTTGGCCAAGGAATCGCGATGGGTTACATCCAAAGGGATTACGCGGGCTTGAAAGAAACCGTTTGGATCCGCATCCGTAAAAAAACCATTCCAGCTAGAGTGATGCGCCCCGGATTTTTACCGAAAGGATGAGTTCCAACGGTTACCGTACCTTCGGGGAGCTTAGTGAAGGTGCCGCAAGTGCCTTCAATAAGCAGCTCAAACGCACATCCAAAGCAAAATGAACCGAGTTGAAGTATGCTTTTCCCCTGCCGATTACGCTCTGTATGAATCAGGCTTCGAATTGGTGGTTGTGATCGACGTGCTTCGAGCCACGTCCGCGATTTGCACCGCATTAGAACATGGCATCGCCCGCATTAAGCCGGTTGCACAAGTTGAAGAGGCGCAGAAATGGCAGAGCAAAGGTTTCGTTGCAGCAGCGGAGCGAAACGGCGAGATCGTGCCTGGGTTTGATATGGGAAATAGTCCTGTGGCCTTCATTGAGAAAGCCCCACAACTAAAAGGTGAAACAGTGGTGTTGACGACAACCAATGGCACCAAAGCCATCGACATCGCATCCAAAAAGAAAACAGTAGTCATTGGCGCATTGAATAACCTCGATGCATTGAGCACATGGTTACTGAAGCAAGACGAGAACGTGCTCATCCTAGGGTCTGGATGGAAAGACAAATTCAATCTTGAAGACACCATTTGTGCAGGTGCCATTGCCGATCAATTGATCAGTTCCGGCAAATTCAGCGCTGACGAAGACAGCACTGTGGCCGCCAAGTTCATTTATCGTTCTGCGAGGGATAACATGTTTTCATTCTTGAAGGCCTCTTCTCACCGCCGAAGGCTTCGCAAGCTGAACTTGAACGATGATGTGAAATATTGCCTCACGCCTAACAATGTGACGACCATCCCAATCTTAAGAAATGGATTTTTGGTCCCGCTACATGAATCCACAGACGAAACTTCGCTGCCAATCGAGCAAGTGCCGATGGCTCATTGACGCCTCATCAACGGGCTCTTTTCTCCCGTCTCACCATTTTTTTCTTGCAACGGCCATTCTTTCCCCTCTCCTGCTCAGTTGGGGATTTGCTGCGCATCGCAAAATCGTCGATGTCGCCATCCACCATGTACCCGAACCTTTGCATAGTTTTCTGAAGGCAAACCGAGAATGGCTCGTTGAGCACGCGCTGGACGCAGACCTTCGAAAGCACTCGGTCATTGGGGAAGCAGAAAAGCACTACATCGATTTAGATGAGTTTGGGGAGCCAGATTCTGACTCCATTCGTCTGCCTCCTTCACATTGGAAGGACGCGATCGCCAAATTTGGCGAGGCCGAACTCCGAAACCGCGGGATTGGTCCATGGAATATCCGATGGCAGTTTGAAAATCTCATCGGTGCTTTCGAAGCTCAAGACAAAAACCGAATCCTTCGAAGCACGGCCGATCTTGCGCATTACCTATCCGACCTGCACGTCCCATTGCACACCACTAAAAACTATGACGGCGCTCTCACAGGACAATTCGGCATACATGCATTGTGGGAAACCCACGTGCCCGAATCACATATGGATGAGTTCGACCTCGTCAATCTGCCGATCATTCAACACTGGAATCGGCAATGCGCCGACTCCATCTGGCGAGTGATTCAGGAAAGTCACGAGTGCCTTGCCTTGGTCTTTTCTGCAGAAGAAGAGACCATGAATGAACTCGGAGAAGCCAATGCTTTTGCCTTTTGCGTACGGGGCAGAACACGTCAAAAAATGCACTCTGCACAATTTGTAGATCTTTACCATAGCAAACTCCAAGGGCAAGTTGAGCAGCGCATGACAAGATCCATTGCAGCCTGTTCAATATATTGGTATTCTGCGTGGGTCATGGCTGGTCAGCCGCCATTGCCCGTTGAACAAACCGAAACAAGTCGCCTGCGCGCAATGATTGAATGGATCATCAAGTGAATATTCTTCTTCTCAATCCGTTTCACAGCGGATCTCATGCACAGTGGGCCAATTCATTGTGTCAAAACTGGGGTGAAATCAACGACCTTCAAATCACAGCCTGTACCTTGCCAGGACGACACTGGAAGTGGCGCATGCACGGAGCAAGCGCTGAATTCGCACGACAATGCGCGCTTGAGAAGACAACTCCCAAGGCCATCATATGCACGGACATGATGGACGTTGCGACCTTCAAAGGGTTACTGCGCAGAGACTGGTGCCACGTGCCGATCATCCAATATTTTCACGAGAACCAAGTCACATATCCATGGAGCCCCAATGATCCTGACGCTCACTCGGGAAGAGATCGCACCTATGGGATGATGAATATCCTTTCTGCGATGGCGGCAGACGCCCTGTGGTTCAATTCGAACTTTCATCGGCAGGCTTTTATTAACGCCATTCCTAGCTTCATTCATCCGATGCCCGATCAATTGCGTTCATTCATAGAACATCCATTTGAACAAAAATCCAGTGTTCTCCCGATAGGCATTGAATGCCCATTGGAAATTGATCTCACCAGGCACTGCACCAAAGCACCCACCATCCTTTGGAATCATCGTTGGGAATTCGACAAAGCGCCTGAGTTCCTCTTCGAAGTGCTGAAAGATTTCAAAACACATGAGATCGATTTCTCGCTCATTCTGACAGGACCTCAGTTTGATGCAAAGTCACCTGCCTTGGATTTGCACTTGAAGCATTTCGAAACCAACATCATACACCAAGGATACGCCGAGTCTCGATCCGACTACCTTGGCCTTCTGCGAAAGAGCGATTTTGTGATTCACTCACCAAAACAAGAATACTTTGGCATCAGCGTTTTGGAAGCGATGGCGCATGGCGTTATTCCCATATTGGGAAAAGGAAATGCCTATGACGATTGGTGTCCAGAAAAATTTCTCATCAACGACATCGAAATGGCACGTGAACGTTTTCAAAATTTATCGCAAGAACCCGCATTGCACCGCAAAGAAGCACGTGGCATTGCAGAGCACTTCGAATGGAAGCACGTCATCCAATCTTACCATGCTGCTCTGAGTTCCGTGCTCGAGTCAGTCCGTAACGTTTGATTCAGTGTAGTTCTGGATTGACGTCAGCAGGAAGGTCGGCAACGCTGTCGGGCGCAATGAGTCTTTGCTCAAACACGCCAATGACACCCGAGCACTAGCGACCAAGACCTTTTTTACCTGCAATCGATAATCGAAACCCAATCGGACCCTGCCCAATATTTCCATTCTTGTCTCTACCTCTATGACCTCGTCATAGAGCACAGCACCTTTGTACTTTATCGACAAATCAATCACGGGCAACAGAAATCCTCGAGCTTCGAGTTCGGCATAAGAGCAACCTGAATCCCTCAACATTTCAATTCGGGCAGCTTCTAAATAATGAAGATACGAGGCATGATGGACGCGACCCATTTGATCTGTTTCTCCGTAACGCACTCGTACTGTATAGTTATGAACCATTTCCGCAACTTTTTTGATCAACGTTTGGCACTCGCAATTATCATCTCTTTGAGCAAACCATAAAACTAAGATATCAACACAATTAAAAACGCTTGTATTGTAATCTGTTCATTTACAATGTATTACACATATAAACAAGACCAATCTATGATAATATCACCCGCAGGGCGTGTAATATCTTTTGCTTCTTGGGCTCAAAATGAAAAAAGGTAAAAGTCAAGGGCAAAAAGGTTTTTTTTTCCGCGAGTTTATCAGAATCTTGCACACGTTTTACGGGAAGAAATAACCTGTCTTCTGAAACACCCAAACTAACCCCTCTCTGAACCTCAAATTCAGCCGAATCATGAATCAAGATCACTTAGCAGCCTGGAGCAATTGTCTCGACATCATCAAAGACAACATCAGCAGCCAAGCGTTCAAAACATGGTTCAACCCCATTAAACCTGTCAAGCTCGAAAATAAGGTTCTAACCATTCAAGTGCCTTCTCAGTTTTTCTATGAGTGGTTGGAGGAGCACTACATTCAGCTGCTCAGTAAAACCATCCACAAGGAACTAGGCCCTGATGCGAGGCTTGAATACAGCATCATCATGGAAAACTCTGGCGCATCGGGAGCACAAACAGCCAGCCCGTATGCTGTCAAAATGCCCATGACCAACAGGCAGGCCACGAAGAACCCTGCCATCCCTATGAGTGCTGGCATACACGAGACGCCCATCAAGAATCCCTTTGTGATTCCAGGTTTGCGTAAACTCAACATCGACTCCAATCTCAATCCAAACTACAACTTTGGACAATTTATTGAGGGCGAATGCAATCGACTTGCGCGCTCGGCAGGTTTTGCTGTCGCCAACAAACCAGGAGGCACTTCATTCAATCCACTGCTCATCTATGGATCAACAGGTCTAGGAAAAACGCACTTGGCCCACGCCATCGGTTTGGAAATCAAAGAGCAAAATCCAGAACTCACCGTTCTGTATGTCAGCTCCGAGAAATTCACGCACCAATTCATTGATGCCGTGAGAAACAACTCCGTGAATGACTTCAGTCACTTCTATCAAATGATCGACGTCTTGATCATCGACGACGTGCAATTTTTCAGCGGTAAGGAAAAAACACAAGATGTGTTCTTCCACATATTCAATCACCTTCACCAAACAGGAAAACAAATCGTTCTCACTTCGGACAAGGCACCTGTTGAAATGCAAGGCATGGAGCAGCGTTTGTTGAGCAGATTCAAGTGGGGCTTGAGTGCAGACCTCCAAGTCCCCTCGCTGGAGACGCGAATGGCCATCCTCGAAAAAATGATGTACGCCGACGGCATTGAACTTCCGCGCGAAGTTGTGGAATACTTGGCATACAGCATCACATCCAATGTTCGTGAATTGGAAGGTGCGCTCATCTCGCTGATTGCTCAAAGCAGCTTGAACAAAAAGTCCATCACCTTGGATCTTGCCAAGCAGATGATTGATAAGTTTGTCAAGAATACAGCACGAGAAGTGAGCATCGATTACATTCAAAAGGTGGTCTGTGATTACTTTGATCTGCCTCTTGAACTTCTCAAGTCAAAGACAAGAAAACGAGAAATTGTTCAAGCGCGTCAAATCGCCATGTACTTCTCGAAAAAAATGACCAAAAGTTCATTGGCGAACATTGGACTTCATTGCGGAGGAAAAGACCATGCAACTGTTTTACACGCTTGCAGAACGGTCAACAATCTGCAAGAAACAGATAAACATTTCAGAAAGTACTTGGACGATTTGGAGAAGAAGCTGGCCATTCACTAAAGCCGCATGAAGCGCGTTCTGGTCGTCTGCCTTGGCAACATCTGTCGCTCCCCTATTGGGGAAGAGATGCTCAGGATGCATGCCAAAAAAAATAATTTTCCACTCTTTGTTGACTCTGCCGGAACTTCAGGCTGGCACCAAGGCAATCCGCCAGACCCTCGATCTCGGGAAGTCATGAAGAGACACGGTCACAACATAGACGACCAACGGTCGCGTCCACTCACTGCACAAGACCTCCAAACATTCGACTACATTCTGGCGATGGACTCCCAGAATTTAGAAGACATCAACACACTGCAACCAGGCAGCGCAACCGTCGAAAGGTTTGTTCCAAACACAAATGTACCTGACCCTTACTACGGGGAAGGAGACGGGTTTGAACGTGTCTATCAAATGATCGACCATGCGGCAAAATCTTGGATAAGTCGTTGGTCTTTCTGAGGTCGGACACGACCCTCCAACCCCACCACACCACATTCATGAAAACACTTCACCTGATTCCAAACACCCTTGGCTGTCGCTTGCCTCATGAAGTACTATCCGCAAGAGCCATTCAATCACTTGGGTTGTGCAGTCGACTTATCGTAGAAAGCGATCGCAGTGCGAGGCGTTTGATGAAAGATGCCTTCCCGGATGAAAACCCCAACAGCAAACCAAGCTTTCTTCTAAATGAACACACAAGGCCCGAGGACCTGGTCGATCTCTTGCAGTGGTTCAAAGATGATGCGGACATTGCATTGCTCTCTGACGCCGGTGCGCCAGGGGTAGCAGATCCAGGTGCGGCGGCGGTCCGTATGGCACACAATGCAGGATGGCGGGTGGTTCCACATGTCGGACCAAGCTCCATCCTTCTCGCCATCATGGCGTCCGGAATGAATGGTCAAAATTTCGCTTTCAAAGGCTATCTCCCAAGGGATAACCAACGCCGAGATAAACTATGGAAGGAAATGAATGAGGGGCTTCAAAAGAGAAAGGAAACACAAATATTCATGGAACCGCCCTACCGCAATGACACTACATTTGCTGAGTGCCTGAAGCGACTGAATTCAGACCAACAATTGTGTGTTGCTGTTGACATCACACTGGAAGAGGAATGGATTCAATCTAAAACAATTGAGGATTGGAAAAAGTCCCCAACACCAGCCTTGAATAAAAGACCATGTCTCTTTTTACTTGGCAATTAATCGAACTCACTTCAAGTCCTTTTCAACATCAATAGGGCCCCACTCCCATTGAAAACCCACCACGTCTTTTGGGCCAAGTCCGACACTGGGAACACCCTTGGCCCCAAATGCGTAATCAACAGGACAGTGACATTCCCAGCGATTCCGTTTTGGATACCGTCTCATCATGGCCTCCAAAACTGGCAACACTTGCTGATCTTCGCCGACCTGAAAAGACCATTCATTCCACCCCAAATCCACAACACTCGCCTGGTCAATGGTAGACTTAAAAGTGCGCATGGTGATTTGAATGTGTTCTCCGTTGGTAAAACTTCCGTTTGACTTCGAAGTGGAATCATACCATGAAAGGCATGGACCTGTCACAAAATCTCGTTGACGAATCCACTTTTGGTCGTGCCAGACTTCGCCAGATTCAAAGGCTGCTATAAACGCCGACCAACCAGTCCCAGACAAGGCTCGCCGGCCTTCCTTGGCCTGTGGCTTACAATCCGCAAAAGTCACGTCAAGCCATAAAACTGCGTCTTGAGGAATCAGCGGCGGCCACCCAGACAATCCCCATCCCAAGTGGGACGGAATGAGCGCACTTACCGAGTTTGTCTGAGCCAATTCAGCGGATAACTCATGAAAGCCAATTGGCCAATTTGATGACTCAAAAATCATAGAAAACGGTTGATCAACTCCCCAATCGAAGAGCACCGTGGAATCCAAAAGCATCGCACGCCCCACCCAGGAAATGGTATCACCTTTCTCAATCAATCGCTCTGCAGATAGTTCCGCACCACGAAGCATGCGAATTCCGGCAGAAGACCTCACGAATTGTGGCTGATCTGCCCATCCCAATTCTTGAACAACCGAATCAATTAAATTCGCTTCCGATTGAGCCTTGCGTTGATTCAATTCAATCAAATCATTCGCAGAAACAGGTTGAGTAATAACGGGCTGATCCGGTGAATCGCACGCACAAAAAACAACACCTATCCCAACCAACCACCCCCACGCTGAACGAATTAAGCGCCCAACCATTGCCCCAAGACTTCGTCGACCTTATCCCTCGCTTCAGACATTGTTAAACCCAGCAAAACGCCGCCTGCTGCATTTGTATGTCCTCCTCCGTCAAAATGTGCTGAGGCCAATGCCTGCACATCTAAAGAACCCTTGGAACGCAGACTCATCTTGACCTTGCCTCGCTCCGATTCACGCATAAAAATTGCCATTTGAATTCCCCGGATACCCAGGATTCTGTTCACCAACCCTTCCGTATCACCTGATTCGTAGTCAAAACGATCCAAATCCTCCAACCCCAAGGAAATCACTCCAATACCGGCGTCATTCCAAATTTTCAATCGTTCGCTCAAGGCAAAGCCGTGAAGCTGAACCCGACTGAGCGACTGGTCATCAAAGGTAGCTTCATGAACTTCTGAATGATTCAGCCCGAGATTGAGCAACGCGGCAATCACAGAGTGGGTATGGGCGGAGACCGATGGGAAGCGAAATGATCCGGTATCCGTTACAATTCCCGTGTACAGACATTTTGCAGCATCCACTGATGCATTTGACCAGTTTCCGGAAGCGATGGCCCAGTCGCAGATCAGCTCACACGTCGAACCACACGATGGGTCCGAAACCATCAACTCCACAAACGAATCAGGCTCACGGTGGTGATCAATCATCACCCGCCGAGCAGATGACGCAACAATATGGTCTGCCAAATCACCTGCCCGATCAGGAGCGTTGAAATCCAAGCAGAATAACACGTCAGCTGAACGAACAATCTCCTCTGCTGCCGCTGGCTGCTCGCTGTGAAAACAAATTGTTTCCGTTCCAGGCATCCAATCGAGAAATGCAGCAAAACGATCCGGGAGTACGACAGAAGCAACAATCCCCTGGCCTGCAAGCAAATGATACAAGCCTAAGGCAGATCCCACTGCATCTCCATCGGGCGAGCGATGGGCCGTGATTGCAACTTTAGCTCCCTCAGCAAGCATCTCTTGCATCGTGCGAAGAGCATCCTGCGACCATTGACCACTCACTCCCTTCAATAAGTTTTCATCGGTTGTCATGCGCCGCAAGTTACCACGCCCTAATTTTGTTCCATGCAATTGAGCCGCATCTTATTCGCCATCTTCTTCACATGTTTGAGCTACAACGCTTTCTGCGAAGGTGAAAATGAGCACGACTTTCATTTCAGTCGACTCGCGCTGGATTGGAATCCAAAAACCAATACTTGGCAAGGAATTTTGCGGGTTTTCACTGATGACCTTGAACGGAGCTTATCACAAGCGGAGGGAACTGAAATAAACTGGCGTTTGGGTGACCGCAGAGAACACGAGAAAGCAGACTTGGTCATAGAAAACTACGTAGCGAATCATTGGATGAGCCGACAGGGGGAAGCACAGGATAGCGCCATGCAATGGCATTATGTGGGAAAAGAAATCGATTTTGATTTGACATACGTATACATCGAAACGAACGAAGTTGAATCGCCACTGCCTCTTGAAATTACTTCCAGTGGTTTCTTCGAACTCTTTGACGACCAAGTGAATGAAATCACATTCAATGTCCATGGTGAATCCAAACGTGAATGGCTCAGCGCAGAATCTCCCGTGGTTCGCATCACATCAATGACTCGATGAAGAAGCAAGAAAAAGTCACTTTTATCTTGGAAGAGCTGGAGAGGCTCTACCCGAATCCTCCGGTGCCGCTTGACCATACCGATCCCTACACGCTGCTTATTGCTGTGCTCTTATCCGCACAGTGCACTGATGCGCGGGTCAATACTGTTACTCCATCGCTATTTGAACTGGCCAATACACCTGAGAAAATGACGAAGGTCACTGTCGAGGAAATCAAAGCCATCATTCGTCCTTGTGGATTGTCCCCCGCTAAATCCAAAAATATTCATCGGCTTTCTGAGATACTGATGGAACAACATCAAGGAGCTGTTCCAAGCAGCTTCGAGGCCTTGGAAGCGCTGCCCGGTGTAGGACACAAAACAGCTTCTGTCGTTATGGCCCAGGCATTTGATGTTCCGGCCTTTCCTGTGGATACCCACATTCACCGTTTGATGTACCGCTGGGGCCTTACCAACGGGAAAAATGTGGAACAAACTGAACGCGATGCAAAGCGTCTTTTTCCCAAGGAGAAGTGGAATGACTTGCACCTTCAAATTATTTTTTACGCACGTGAATTTAGTCCTGCTCGCGGACTCAAGTGGGAAACAGACCACCTCCTGCGTCTGTGTGGCCGCCCTTCAGAACAACGAAAATGGTCGCCGGTCGTACCCCACGAAGAATGAAAATCAAACGCTTCGGAATCAATCCGTCAAAGGGCATTCATCCGCTGGAACGTTTCTTGAAGGGTCTTCGTCACCGCGCATTCCTCCTCCATGACGCCTGGATCCACGGAAGACGCCCGCCATCAGTCATAACGTATCCTGACTTGCCCTCTCGCCGCACGGCCCTGCACAAAGTCTGTCGTGCTCTGAACTGGGAACTCACCAATGCCCCTCGGTCTGCACCTCAGCTTATCATCCGGTTTGAAGATCAGACTGAAAAGGAAACTGCACTGCCTGAATGGCTCCTAAAATCGAGCCGTACAATTTGGAATTTGCAGTGCACGGACATCAGGAAATCGACCCTCGAAAAAGCGCATAAGACGACCTTTGGATACGGCATGAGCGTAGACGAACTCGTTCACAGTGGTCCCATGGTGGTTAAAAGCGAGCGCAATGCCCAGCACGATGGCCGAACCATAGAAGGTCCGATCGCCCCCCAGGACCAACAAACGGATGCCGTATACCAAATCGACATTCAAAATGTAGATGAAGCAGGAAGGCACTTTGATTATCGATTGGTCTACATCCGCGGTAATATTCCACTGACCTACCGAAAGTACAAGGCCAAATCCACCCGATTCACCAACGTATGTGAAACCGCGGATGTTGTAGAGACCACTCAAGCATTGACCGCTGAAGAACTTCGATCAACCGAACGAATGATGCATCTACTCCATGTCGATTATGCTGAACTGGACGCATTGCGTGACGCAGGGTCTGGAAAACTATACGTAATTGACGTAAATCCAACACCTTGGGGTCCGCCATCTGAACTGTCAGATGAAGACAAATCCATGGCCATACAGACCATGGCGCGAGCCTTTGCCCACGCCGTTAAAGACGAGACCCCATCAAATAAGCCTTGAGTGCATCATAAGTAGCTGGCAGACCAATGGACTGCTTTGTCTTGTTTAAGCAACCCCGCAGCGACTCTGGAATTTGCGGTTCCTTTCCGGTCGTCTCCTGAACCACATCGCCAAATTTGGCGGCATGAGCAGTCGCCAACACAATGGTATCATGATCCTCCTCTCCCGTCAGACCAATGTTTTCTGCGGCATGAATGCCAACCGCTGTATGAGGGCAAACCAGCACATCACATTGCTCACTAACCTCCTGCATAGCCCTCTTGGTTGACTCGTCATCCACGGAAAGAACCGCAAAATGCTGCTTCATCTCCGTGAAGCTTCCACCGTACAGCCATTCCAACCTTGGTCTATTGCTCGGATCTCCAACATCCATTGCATTGGAAATGGTTTGGACCGATGCTTTGGCATCGTAATGTCCAGAGCGCAAGTAATCTTGCATGGTTCTGTTCACATTCACCGCGGCCACAAATGAAGCTTTTGGAACTCCCATTTTTTGAGCCAATTTTCCCGCCGCTGCATTTCCGAAATTGCCTGACGGTATGACAAATCTGGGTGCTCGATCCGTTTGTGCGGCTGCCCATGCGTAATAAATACTCTGCGGTAACCATCGACCAATGTTGATCGAGTTTGCACTTGTGAGCGGTCGAAAGCGCTGTAATTCATCATCCTGAAAAGCGCTCTTCACCATGGCCTGACAATCGTCAAATGATCCTGCGATTTCGAGAGCTGAAACATTCCTCCCTACCGTTGTGAGCTGCTGCTCCTGAATGTGACTGATTCGTCCACTTGGGTATAGTATGACCACATCGATGCCATCCACGTCCAGAAAACCCTGTGCCACGGCTGACCCCGTATCACCGGAAGTAGCCACGAGAACCGTCAATCGTTCACTCGAGACATGCTGTAAAAATCGGGACATCATGCGCGCACCCACATCCTTAAAAGCCGCGGTTGGCCCGTGAAAAAGCTCGAGCAGGCTGAGTCCAGGCTTGAGGCCGATCAACGGAATTTCGAAATCCAACGCATCCTCAACAATGCTGTGGACTTGTGCTTTTGACAAATCGTTTCCCACCAAAGGAAGCATCATCGTAAAACCAATTTCTTGGAGAGTGGTGTTGTCGATGAATCCCTGCGGGAGGACAGGAATGCGTTCCGGTACGTAAAGGCCATTGTTCGGCGCCAAACCTTCCCGCAAGGCTTGACCGAACGTACGCCACGTCGTTGGTTGATTTAAACTGCGATATTTCATGCGATGATGTGTGCGCCCTTCTGCGCGATTTGAGCTTGATGCAGTTGAAATGAGATACTGTTCTGGGTCATTAAGGCTTCCAATGCTCGTGACACGGCAACGGCATCAGAATCGCTCTTGGTCACCCAGAACGTCGATGGACCGCTGCCTGAAATACCGCCCGCTCGTGCTCCAGATTCAAAAGCAATCCGATTGATATCTTCGAAAAGCGGAATAAGCTTTTGACGAGAAGGGGCAACCAATAAGTCCTCGAGAGCCAATGCAGCTCGTTCAGAGTCATTGCAGTAACATGCCGCCACAAACGTTCCCATCCAGCTCGATTGCTTGGCCGCAGATTCTAATGAAACCTGCGCAGGGAGTGCATTTCTCGCGTCTGCGGTTTTGACCTCAATTTGCGGATGCAAAACGACCATGTGCCAATTGTTGGGAACCGGAAGAGCGATAGGCTTTCCCTCGGGAGGACAGAGCACCAGGCCCCCGAGCAAGGCCGGAGCCACATTATCGGCATGCCTCGCACCACTCGCTATTTGTTCGCCATCCAGTGCAAATGTCAACAACTCGTCTTGGCGCAGGTCAGCATTGAGCAGTGCGTTGACTGCTACAACAGCGCCGGCTGCACTTGCTGCGCTTGACCCAATGCCACTGCCCGGTTTGATTTCTTTGAAGAGCTCCAACTCCAATCCGCAAGGGTTGCCCAGTGCCTGTAATAGGCTTTTTGCCGCAACTGAGGCAACGTTCCGATCTGAGTGAGCATCCAGTTCAGCGCCATGAATCGATTTGATGCGAACTACGCCAACATCTTCGGTCATGCGAACAATGATTTTTTCACCTGGATTCGTCAGGGCACAGCCCAATGAGTCAAAACCAACGTTGAGATTTGCTACTGTCGCCGGTGCCCAAACGGTTACTTCTCGATCCATGACGATGAATTTGATGTTTGCAAAGACAAAGATTGCCCAATCCACTGAACATCTGCAAGGACACCACTTGCGGTGAGCTCAGCCCCTGCTCCAGCCCCTTGGATTACAAGAGGTTGAGTCGCATAACGGTCGGATGTAATCGCGATGGCATTGTCTGTTCCTTCCAGTCCGAAGAACGAATGGCTTGGAGGTAACGCACGAAGCGAGCACTGACAAGATTCCTCTCCATTCCATACGGCCACAAAACGCAATCGCTTCCCGTCTAAGGCCGCTTGAGCGTGAGCCTCTTGGATGGGCTCGCCCCAATGTTCCAATTGATCCAAGAATGCGCTCCGATCAACTTCCAATGATTCTTCCTGCATGAATCCTGTGACTGCAACTTGTTCCATTTCAATCTTTGCCCCACAAAAACGAGCAAGAATTAAGATTTTGCGCGCGACATCCATTCCAGAAAGGTCTAAGCGTGCATCGGGCTCAGCATAACCGAGGCGCACAGCCTCACGAACTGCGGAGGCGAACCCTAATCCTGCATCCATTTTACTGAAAATAAAATTCAAAGATCCACTGAGAATGCCTTCGATTGAGCGAATGTGATCTCCTGTGGCTCGCATACTTCGTAAGCTACTCAACACAGGCAATGCAGCACCCACGTTGGTTTCATTCTGAAAGAACACATCACGCGGTCGCAGAGCTGCTTGGATGGCTTCCCAAGACTTCATTGAGCCGGTCGCGGCAATTTTATTGGAACAGACCACTGAAATGCCGGAAGAAAGCGCTTTCTGTGTAATTGCGGCCACTTCGACAGAAGCCGTATTGTCCACCCAGATTTTATGTTCAAATGGTGCTGATTGAAAATGTTGAAACACTTCTTCAATCGATTCGAACGCCGTTCCATTTGACAATGCGACGTGCCAATCGGGAAAGTCCTCTTCCAGTGCAGCGAAACGCTTGCTGTTGCAGATTCCGGCAAGGCGGTAATCAATTTGATTTTTATCGAAAAACGATTGTTTCACCCCGAGCATCTGCTCAATAAAAGCGGAACCCACTTGCCCTGTTCCTGCACAGAACACGTGCACCTTCTTGACCGGTTTTGGCTCGAAAAAAGCGGCGTGCAACGCTCGAAGTGTATCCTCGACAACTTCGGTTTTTACGACAATGGAAATGTTACGCTCTGTGCTGCCTTGTGCAATGGCTCGCACATTCACATGGGCCGTGGCCAATGCCTGAAATGCTTTACCACTGACCCCAGAAGTGCTCACCATTCCACCTCCTACGATGGCCACAATGCTTAACCCTGTATCAATTCGAATGGGTGCCAAACGATTCAACAAGATATCTGCCTCCAACCCTTGATTCAGTGCCAATTGTGCCGCCTCAAGATCTGCATTGGATACACCCAAGGTCAAGCTATGCTCAGAAGAGCTTTGCGTGATCAGTACCACATTGACATTGTACTCCGCTAAAAGCGAAAACACACGCGAAGAAAACCCTGGTCTTCCGATGGATTGACCACCTTCGAGGGTGATCAGACTTATATTATTCACGCTCGACAGACCGCGCACGAGCGCTTTTGTTTTGGGATCCTTCACCACATGGGTCCCGTGTGCATCCGATTCAAAAGTGCTCCTCACAATCAGTGGGATTCCTGAGTCTCGCAATGGCTGTATCGTAGGGTGGTAAATCACTTTGGCGCCAAAATGACACAATTCCATGGCCTCTTCGTAACTCATCTCGGGAATGATCATGGCCTCATCCACGATCCGAGGGTCTGAGGTGAGCATTCCCGGCACATCTGTCGACTTTTCCATGCACTTCGCCTCAACCGCACTCGCAATGAGAGAAGCAGTATAATCACTGCCTCCGCGACCCAACGTAGTGGTGTGACCTTGTGCACATTTACCAATGAAACCTTCCGTAATCAAAATTTCAAATTGCAAATCAGATGTGACCCCTTGACGGATCAACTGCCTTGTTCTTTCCCGCTGCACTTCAGCCGCTCCATACTGCTGGTCTGTGCATATCCAGTCACGCGCATCAACACGACGAACATTCAGTCCATTGGCTTTCAGCCAAGCGGACACGAGAGGAACCGCCATTCGTTCTCCGTAAGAGACGAGTTGATCCATGCTTTTCGCACTGAGTTCCCCGATCAAAAAGAGACCATCACACAACGCTTTCAACTCGTTCAACCGGGTCTGCAGTTCGTCAGGCAACGCTTCAGTTTCTTGTGATGGGCTATTCGCCCTATCGTCATCCTGAGCAATACCGAGATCACGTGCAACATTCAGATGACGCTCTTCGAGGGCTGCAATTGATGGCCGAAAAGATTCATCCCCTCGGCTGGCACGCAGTCCGATGTTAATCAGATCATTCGTGACTCCCCCCATCGCAGAACACACGACCACCCTCCTCTGGCCTCTGCGAGCGAGAAGCACATTCGCAACTTTCCTCAATTCATCAGCCGAAGCAAGCGAAGAACCTCCAAATTTTAAAACCTCTAAATCCATTGTAATTCTAGCATTTTGGCATTTACGCTGAACGTTACAGCCGCCTGAACATTACAATTACGCCAGATCACACTCTCTGGTTACGTATTGAGCGGTCTAAATACTCAAGCTTCCGGTTCAAATTTTGAAATCACTTCTTGACTTACACCTGTATTTGAAAAACCGCCATCGTGAAAGAGGTTCTGCATGGTCACAAAACGCGACAAGTCGCTGAACAGGGAAACACAATAATCAGCGCAAGCAAGTCCATCCGCGTTTCCAAGAGGACTCATTGATTCACTGTATGCTATGAATTCATCGAATCCCTTCACACCGCTGCCAGCCGTGGTCACTGTCGGGCTTTGACTCACGGTATTGACCCGGACTTTCTTGGCCACACCATAGTGATAGCCGAAACTTCGTGTGATGCTCTCCAACAAGCTCTTTGCGTCGGCCATATCCCCGTAATCTGGAAAGATTCGTTGAGCTGCGATGTACGTTAAAGCAACAACACTGCCCCACTCATTCAAAGCATCCATTTTCTTGGCCACCGCCAAGGTCTTGTGCAGACTAATCGCGCTCACATCCAATGTTGTTTGCAGCCAGTTGTAATTGACATCCGTGTAGTGCTTTCCTTTTCGCACATTGGGGCTCATGCCAATGGAGTGCAAAACGAAATCGATCTTCCCTCCGAAATGCTCCATAGCTCCTTCGAACAAGGCCGTAATATCTTCTACGCTCGTCGCATCGGCCGGAATCACCGGAGCATCTCCGACCAATTTTGACAAATTATTGATTTCCCCCATTCGCATGGCCACTGGCGCATTGGTCAACACCAATTCAGCTCCTTGAGCGTGCGCCTGTAGTGCTGTTTTCCATGCAATGGATTGATCATTCAATGCACCGAAAATGATGCCTTTCTTTCCTTTCAATAAATCGTTCGCCATGTCGTGAATTTTGTACAGCGCAAACCTAATTCAGATTTGTGAAAAGCGCACGATTTCAAGGCATTAAGGTTCAGGGAAAATCTTACCTGGATTTAATGTACCCTTGGGATCAAAAACCTTCTTGACCTCGCGCTGCAATTGAAGCGCGCGTTTCGAAAAGGCAAGATCCATGAATGGTTTTTGCACCAACCCAATGCCATGTTCACCGCTGATTGTCCCGCCCAGCGACATCACCTCTTCAAAAATCAGACGAATAGCCGATGGCAATTCTTGTTCCCAACGCTCATCGGAGATGTCTTGCTTCAAAATATTGACATGCAAATTACCATCTCCCGCATGGCCGTAGCAAATGCTTTCAAATCCAAATTCATTTCCAATCACCTTGACCGCCCGCAGCAAATCTGGCAAAGTTCCCCGGGGTACAACCGTGTCCTCTTCCTTGTATGTGCTCTTGGCTTTGACTGCCTCTCCGACTGAACGCCGCAGCTTCCAAAGCTTGTTTTTTGCTGCTTCATCATCGGCAAACAACGGTTCTCCTCCCCCACAAGCCTCAATGGCAGGCAAAATCCTTTCGACCTGAGGCATCAAATCTGCATGTCGAAACGCATCGACTTCAAGCAATAGATGAGCCATTGTTTCCCGTTCCAATTCGAGGCTGTAGTCTCCGGTGAACGATTGAGCAAGTTCAATAGCCGATCGCTCCATGAATTCAAGTGCGGACGGCTGAGCCCCCTTCCTGAAAATCTCTGCAACTGCTCGACAAGCATTTTCAGCCTTCTTAAAAGGCACCAACATCAGCGCATTGTGCGACGGCCATGGCAGCAGCTTCAAGGTCGCCTCGGTAACAATTCCCAATGTGCCTTCACTCCCCACCATCAGTGCGGTAAGGTTATAACCCGTGCTATTTTTCAACGTGTTTGCGCCCGTTTTAATCACAGAACCATCGGATAAGACCACCTCCAAATTCAACACCCAATCCTTCGTCACACCGTATTTAACTGCACGAGGACCTCCGCTGTTTTCCGCGATGTTACCACCTATTGTGCACGTCCCTCTTGAAGCCGGGTCCACAGCATAAAAAAGCCCTTTTGCTTGAACTTCTTCTTGCAATTGTTGCACGATAACCCCTGGCTGCACCCGCACTTGGTGGTTCATTTCATCAACCGATAAAATTCGATCCATCCGTCGTGTTGACAGGGCGATTCCACCGTGCACAGGAAGCGCTCCACCGCTCAAGCCAGTCAGAGCGCCTGCTGGCGTGACAGGCACGCCGTGTTCGTTGGCCCATTTCAAGATTTGACTCACCACTCCAGTGTTATTGGGCTCGGCAACAACCTGAGGCATACACTGAAAATCCTCTGTGTGATCAGAGGCTGCTAAGCGCAAGCTAGCGGCATCTGATTTCACAACACACAAGCTGCGAAATTTCTCTTCGAATGATTTTATCCACAAATCGTTCATGCCATCAAACATAACTCAACCCGTCTAGATGACTGCGGGGGAAAGGCAACTTCCTATCTTTTCGCTTTCCAAAACCGCGAAAAAATGAAATCACTCCGTATCCAGCCCGTCTTTAACCCAGCCTTATGCATGTTGGTATTTGCACTTGGAACGAGCAGTGCAACAACGATTGCGCAAGACTTTCCTTTTCAATTGCTCTCCAATGACCTCATTTGGTACAGTGGTGAATTCAGAAGTGAATACGTCTCAGGGGTGCGCTCTATGAATGATGGCAAGCACTATACGAGCCTTGAACAATCAGACATGGGAAGCTCCATCGTAAAGTACGCTTACGCTTCTGGTGCAGCCGTCGATACCATCGCGACAAGCTTAAGTGTTTTTTCAGATGCCAGCCAAAGCTTCAACGATTATGAATTTTCGGCTGATGAGTCGAACTTACTTTTGACCACAGAAACAGAGGGCATTTATCGGCATTCCTTCTATGCCAATTACTACACCCACGATCTAGAATCAAAAACCACCCGTCCGCTTTCAGATTTCGCTTTGGGCAAACAGCGCTTGGCCGCCTTTTCTCCAGATGCCAAGCAAGTGGCTTTCGTGCGGGACAACAATGTCTTTATCGTTGACTTGGTATCTGAAGTGGAGTCACAAGTGACAACAGACGGAGAGCGCAACAAAATCATCAACGGTGCAACCGACTGGGTTTACGAGGAAGAATTTGGCAAGGACAACGGAATCTTCTGGTCACCCGATGGTAAGTTTCTGGCCTTTTATCGATTTGACGAGTCCGCTGTGAAGGAGTTCTCTATGCCTATGTACGGCCAACTTTACCCTGAACCCTACACCTTTAAATACCCCAAAGCCGGGGAAGACAATGCTGCTGTGAATGTATTTGTCTACAACACCAACACCGGCAAAACGCTTTCGGTCCTCAACTCGAAAACCGAATACATTCCACGCGTCAAATGGGGGGTCAACAACGAACAGCTCGTGTTGATGACGATGAACCGTCATCAGAGTGAAATGGGAATACTCATGGGGAATTGTGATGCCGCTGGGGCAGCGGGAGTCATGATGAAAGAAGTCTGGTCCGAGTCGTGCAAGACCTACATCGACATCACCGATGACATTCGCTTTGTGAATGGAGGCAAGGCTTTTGTCATGACGAGTGAGCGTGACGGCTACAATCACTTGTATAAGTTTGGTGCAGATGGCAAGTCAAAGGACTTGCAGCTGACATCGGGCGAGTGGGATGTCCTGGAAGTCCAAGGGTATGACGATAAGCGCAAGGAAGTTTACTTTTCGTGTTCACAGAAAGGCGCCACCCAAACCCACCTCGCAAGAGTCAACCTGAAGGGAAAAATGACGCTACTGCATCAGGATGCCGGAACGCACAGCGCACGATTCTCGGACTCGTTTGACTATTACATTCACACGTATCACGACGCAAACACTCCTCCCACTTATACACTCCGAAGTCGCGCAGGATCTATCGTGCGCGAATTGAAAAACAACCAGCCCCTGAAGGAAAAGGTGGCGGCTTACAATATGCAGCCCAAGACGTTTTTCTCCTTTACCAACGATGCTGGCATTGATCTCAATTGTTGGATGATCAAGCCCCCCGGTTTTGACCCCAACAACACTTACCCCGTTTATGTGGCTATATACGGAGGCCCTGGTGTGAATACCGTAGAGGACAGCTGGGGAGGCGCGAATTATTACTGGCATCAACTGCTTGCCCAGCGTGGTTATATCGTAGCAAGTTGCGACCCGCGTGGCACACCCAAACGAGGACGCAAGTTTGAACACAGTACCTACAAAGAGCTGGGTAAATTAGAAACTGACGACTTCATCGATTTTGGCGAACATTTAGGTGGCCTCGATTACGTCGATGCCAATCGCATCGGAATTCAAGGTTGGTCGTATGGTGGATTCATGACGTTGCTGAGCATGACCAAGGGCGCCGATGTTTTCAGTGCTGGAATTTCGATTGCTCCGGTCACCAACTGGCGCTACTACGACAGCATCTACACCGAACGCTTCATGCAAACGCCTGAAGAAAACGCAGGCGGGTATGACAACAACAGCCCTGTAAATCACGCCGACAAGCTGAAAGGGGCCCTTTTATTGGTGCATGGCTCGGCCGATGACAATGTGCATTATCAGAATTCTATGGAAATGGTCAATTCCTTGGTAAATGCGGGTAAAGATTTTGATTTTTTCGTCTACCCTGATCGAAATCACGGCATCTATGGAGGCAACACCCGATTGCACCTTTATAACATGATGCTGGACTTTGTCGACGAAAATTTTTAATTACCTACCTTGTACTCAGGGGCCTGAAAACGCCCTGTTACCTTAGAACACAATCAACCCAAATATGACTGATTCAAACATTCCGGCCAGTGGCCATCCAAAAGGGCTCTACACCCTATTCTTCTCAGAAATGTGGGAGCGATTTTGCTATTACGGCATGCGCGTCCTGTTGACGCTTTTCTTGGTGAAATCACTCCTTAAAGGAGACGCTGAGGCGAGCCTCATTTATGGAGCTTATACCGCACTGATATACGCAGCACCTGTGCTTGGCGGCCGGATGGCTGACCAGTTTCTTGGGTATCGATATGCCATTCTGCTTGGAGCCGTATTGATGGCGATCGGAGAATTCCTCATCCTAGGCGGGACTGAATCCTTCATGCTCTACGGCATGGGCGCTTTGATTGTTGGCAATGGTTTTTTCAAGGCGAACATCTCAACCATTGTCGGGAAGTTGTACGCTGACAACGACCCCCGTCGAGACTCGGGATTCACCATTTTCTACATTGGAATCAACATTGGAGCATTGCTCGCAACCACGGTTGTCGCATACGTCGGAGAAACTTACGGCTTTGAATACGGCTTTGGACTTGCTGGAGCAGGCATGCTTGCTGGACTTGCAATTTTCTGGGTGGGACGTGAAAACTACTCTGCCGCTCCAGGTTTAGACATCACTGAAGCGGGCATGAAGCAAGTTGGACCGTTGAAAGTTTACCAACTGATTTCTTTGGGTTCACTGGCCTTGATTCCTCTTTGCTATGTGCTCATCAGCCAAAACGAATTGATGACTTATTTGTTGACCGGGCTCTTCATCTTGGTCGCTGCCTCATTGATTCGAGCAGGCATCAAAGAAGGTCCGATCTGGCGAGATCGCATGATAGCCTTGGTCATTTTCATGCTCATCAACGTGGTCTTCTGGGCTTGTTTTGAGCAAGCAGGAACCTCTCTGACCCTGTTCGCAGATCGAAACGTGAGTCGTGACATCTTGGGATGGACCATGCCAGCGTCTATGACACAATTCTTCAACCCAGCATTCATCATCATCTTCGGCTCCATCTTCTCGGTGATGTGGGTGAAGCTTGATGCAATTGGTAAGAATCCAAGTATTCCTCTGAAATTCGCGCTAGGCATTCTTCAACTCGGAGCCGGATTCCTCATCACCTTGGTCGGGTTGCAATTTGCTGACGAACAAGCGATGGTTCCACTGCTCACGCTGGTATTCCTATACCTCCTGCACACAACAGGTGAATTATTCCTCTCTCCCATTGGCCTTTCGATGGTCACCAAACTCGCGCCAAAAACAATGGCAGGAACAGCCATGGGCGGCTGGTTCTTGAGCTTCGCCATAGCGAACTATGCCGGTGGAATTATTGCCTCTTTGACCGGTGGTCATGGAGACTCCGGTGAGCCCGTAACAGCCGCTGCTGGACTCACAAAATACACAGATGTGTTCTCAACCATTGGAATGGTCTTGGTTGCATTTGCGGTGCTCATTGCAGTTCTCAATAAACCGCTCAACAAATTGATGCACGGAGTGAAATAAGTGCGTTCAAAATGCCCTGAGTATTTCGAATATCATAACCTTTCTGAAAAGCGCCTTTGGGCGCTTTTCTTTTGCGATATTGCAACAAAATTGAGCCATGTCAACCATTTTTAAAATCACAGCAGTTTTTCTTCTGCTGACATCCATTCCGCTAACAACCTCTGCTCAAGCTGCAAAGGTCAATTGGATGAGCCTTGAAGAAGCCGTTGCTGCGCAGCAAGACGAGCCACGGAAAATTATCATGGATGTTTACACGCAATGGTGTGGTCCTTGCAAAATGATGATGTCTCGAACATTCACAAATCAACAAGTCATCGACTACATCAACGGCAATTATTATGCTGTGAAATTCGATGCCGAATCCGCAAATCCGGTCGAATTCAAAGGAAAAACATTTTCAAATCCCGGATGGAAACAAAATGTGCGTGGTCGCAACAGCACGCATGAACTCTCGCGAGCTCTGGGCGTAAATGCTTATCCCACCCTCGTTTACATGGATGAGAATGCAGACATCATTGCTCCAATATCTGGGTACAAGACTCCCCCGCAACTCGAAATGTACCTGAAGTTTTTTGTAGATAAATACAATGGAGACATCGCACAAGAAGAATGGGAAGCATACCGAGATAACTTTCAGCCGTCCTTCCAGTAAAATGGCCGAGGCTACCTTTACCCGCCTCAACGAACTCCTCGTAACAGGATGACTGCTGTAGAGCCGCATTCTTGTATATTTGCAGAGGATTCAGCAGAAAACACTTTTCCTGAGTCTTCGCCTGAAAAAACCATAAATCCCTGCTTTTGCAATGAGTGAAACTGCACGCATCATTCTCAATGGAACCGAATATGAACTTCCTGTCATCGAAGGAAGCGAGAACGAGAAAGCCATCGACATCTCAAAACTCAGAGCACAGTCAGGGTACATTACTCTGGATTATGGTTTCAAAAACACCGGTTCTACGAAAAGTGCTATCACTTATCTCGACGGAGAGAACGGAATTTTAAGGTACCGTGGTTATGCCATTGAAGATTTGGCTGACAAGGCCTCCTTTTTAGAAGTAGCCTACCTCTTGATCTACGGCGAACTGCCCAATAAAAAACAACTTAGCTATTTCACAGACAGCATCACACACCATACGCTGTTGCACGAAAACATGAAGCGCTTCTTTGAAGCGTTTCCGGCAGGTGCCCACCCCATGGGAATGCTCAGTTCCATGATCTCAAGTTTGAGCACGTTTTACCCAGAATCTCAAAATCCAGATCGTTCGGTAGTCGACATTGAAAAGACGATCCATCGTCTGATTGCAAAGTTGCCCACGCTTGCCGCCCAAGCGTACAAGCACAACACTGGACACCCGACCGTTTACCCTTCCAACGATCTCGGTTACTGCGGAAACTTCTTGAAGATGATGTTTGGCCTGCCCACTGAGCCCTATAAAATTGACCCAGTCGTTGAACGCGCCATCAACAAACTACTCATCCTGCATGCTGATCACGAGCAGAACTGCTCCACAGCGACTGTGCGGGTTGTGGGCTCTTCTCAGGCCAACCTATACAGCTCTGTCTCTGCAGGGATTGCGGCATTGTGGGGACCACTTCATGGAGGTGCTAACCAAGCCGTCATCGAAATGCTAGAATCCATCAAAGAAGATGGAGGTGATTTGGACAAGTGGATCAACAAAGCAAAAGACAAAAACGATTCATTCCGACTGATGGGCTTCGGACACCGGGTCTACAAAAACTTTGACCCCCGTGCGAAAATCATCAAAAAGGCAGCAGATGAAGTACTCGGTCAATTGGGCATCGAAGACCCTGTTCTAGATATCGCCAAGAAGTTAGAACAGGTCGCGCTCAGTGACGACTATTTCGTTTCCCGCGGTCTGTATCCCAATGTTGATTTTTATTCAGGAATCATATATCGCGCCTTGAACATCCCAAAAGATATGTTCACAGTCATGTTCGCACTTGGGCGATTGCCCGGCTGGATTGCACAATGGAAAGAGATGGTGGAAAACCGTGAGCCCATTGGACGACCGCGCCAAGTTTTCACAGGCGCAAATCACCGGGAATTTGTAGATCTAAATTCACGCGATTAAAAGCCAAACCTCATGACCAATTCCGGGAAAGTCGTATACGAAACGTCGGACGGAGTCGGAACCATCACGTTCGAACACCCTGCAAGCAATTCCCTGCCGGGAGCGCTTCTAACCGAAATAGCAGATTGCATTGACCATGCAGGAACAGCCCCTGATTGTTCCGTAATCGTTCTCAAATCTGCCGGAAGCCGGGCATTCTGTGCCGGAGCCAGCTTCGATGAGCTGATTGCAATAGACAATAAAAAACAAGGGCTTGACTTTTTCAGTGGCTTCAGCAAGGTGATCTTGGCCATTCGGCGTTGCCCCAAATTTGTCATTTGCCGCGTTCAAGGAAAAGCAGTTGGGGGCGGCGTTGGAATCGCAGCTGCTGCTGACTATACGATCGGAACAAAGCATGCAGCAGTGAAATTATCCGAATTAGCCATCGGCATAGGTCCGTTTGTGGTGGGGCCCGCAGTGGAAAGAAAGGTCGGCCTTAGCGCTTTTCAAACGATGGCCATTGACGCTACCAAATGGTTTTCTGCAAAATGGGGTGAAGATCATGGGTTGTTTGCTGCATTACACGAAACAGAAGAACAGCTGGATGCGGACGTGCATCGAATCGCGTCAGAACTCGCAAAAAGCAGCCCCGTCGCGATGGCGCAACTCAAAAAAGCTGCCTGGGCCGGAACAGAACACTGGGAAATGTTGCTGCCCGAACGAGCGGCAATCTCTGGAGAACTTGTGCTTAGCGCATTCACTCGGCAAGCAATTCAAGCATTCAAGGCAAAGTAGCACACTGGGCAATTGTCCCTTTGATATGCTCAATCAACAACGAAAAAAAAACCATAAAAAAAGGCCCGCATACGCGGGCCTTTTCTATTGTAAAAACCATCAGTTTTATCGAATCTGAATGCGCTCTATAGCACGTCTTCCGTTGCATTCAGCCACCACATTGTAGGTACCTGTCGCCAATCCAGACACATTCAACTGGATCCGACCATTCAGTGTCATCTGCTCCATGTCCGTGATTAAACGCCCCATTGCATCGAACAACTGCACAACTGCCTTCCCCGTGAATCCATCCGATTCCAACGTCAAAACGTTCTTGGATGGATTCGGATAGGCGACGATGGCAAAAAATGCACCAACCTCTTCAATATTATCGACAAGATCTCCGACTTCAACATCCAGCGAAACGGTGCACCCGTTGGAGTCCGTGACAGTCCAACTGTATGTGCCTCCGGCAAGACCTGAGATGTCTTCATCCGTGGACTCGAATGAATCAGGTCCATCCCATGTGAAATCATAGACTCCAGAACCTCCAGAAATCGTCACATCAATGGAACCATTGTTCGAGGAATTAACATCATCTATAACTGAGATCACGATAGTAAAATCACAATAATAACAGCTGCCATCGTCGTCAGTAGCTGTCACATCATAGTTCTCAGCTTCCTCGTCCGTGCACCCCGCAATTTCGAATTCATCGCAAATACCATCACCATCCGCATCATTCAGGCAGTTGCCATCACAATCGTATCCGGTTTCTGCATAAGCGCATGAGTCGTTGTCATCTGTTGCCAGTTCATCATAATTGCAAGCCTCTACATCTGTGCATCCGGGAACTTCAAATTCATCGCAAACACCGTCACCGTCAGCATCATTCAGACAAGCACCAGAACAGTCGAGTGCTTCTTCTGCAAACACGCACAAGCTCAAATCACCGATCGAACAAGGGTCAAAATTACAAGCCTCAATGTCCGAACAACCAAATGAGGAGGTGCTCTCGGGAACTACATAAATTCCGAGGCTTGGAATGTCAAACGATGTTCCATTCCAAATCGTGGTGTAAGAGCCAAACGTCGGTGAATTGTACACATTCAATGTCTCACCGCAAAACACCAAGTTTGCTTGATCCAATTCGTTGTAAAAAAGTGTTCCCAATTCTGTGCCTAAAATTGAAACCAACGAATTCAAATCATCCTCATCAACTTCCCACGAGTAACCCATTCCATTCTCCGACAACGTGTAGAAAACATCATTGTACAGGTCTGTTCCCATGGGGCAGCCCATTGAATCCGAAGGAAAACCGATGTACATGTTTTCATCCCATGTAAAGAAGTCAGCAGTGAAGTAATCGCAAGAACCGTCATTATCGGTAGCGGCCTCATCATAATTGCATGCCATCATATCACTGCACCCCGCGACTTCAAACTCGTCACATATGCCATCGGCATCGCTATCGTTCTGGCAAATGCCTTCACAGTTATAACCAAGAGCAGGATAGGTACATGACCCGTCATCTGTATCGGCTTGGTCATCATAATTACAGGCTGTTTCATCAATACATCCCAAAGTCAAAGGAGAGCAAATGGGATACAAACAACTGGAAGCGTAAATATTATCTGTATCATCTGTACAATTCACTCCGCCATATGTCCATTCCCCATCCATATTTTGATATGCCCATGAATCTGAATACTCCCAAGCCTCACCTGAACCATCTACGTTTGGATCGCCAAATGTTTCGATCACAACACCCATTTCGAACAATTCGATGGCATCGTCCCCATTCTGGCTGATGGCATCTGTCCCTTCGCAAACCAGTTCAAATTCAGCATAACAATTTGAAAAATAAGCCCCCATAGCGGCAGCATCACGAACGATCAAAATATCGTCCCCTGCAGAAACAGACTCAGCACACAAAGTGTACTCTTGCCCATCAGAGCCACCGCCGTTGTTCGCGACCCCTATACCAAAGATGCTCAAATCTGCAATGTCTGACAAAGCAACAAGATGAATCGCTTTTCCTGCGCTTCCTCCCTCTGGAACCGTGAAGTCAATTACACCCACCAAATCCAAAGCAGCTGTGGGCAAAACGCAAGAACCATCGTCATCTGTTGCATCGGAATCGTAGTTGGCAGCAGTATCATCTGTGCAACCCAAAATTTCGTTTTCATCGCAAATTCCGTCCATATCTGTGTCATTGACACAATTGCCTGCACAGTCTAGTCCCGTTGCTGGATAATCACATGAGCCATTGTCCTGTGTTGCGCTTTCATCATAATTACACGCCATGTCATCGGTGCAACCGACGCAACTCGAATACTCGCAAGAGCCGTCGTCTGTAGTGGCCTCTGAATCGTAGTTGCAAGCGTTGATATTTGTACATCCCGTCACAGCGCAGCTTGCATACTCACAACTTCCGTCATTGTAAACGGCCTCAGGATCGTAATTACATGCTGAAGCATCATCGCAACCACTGCAAGTCAAATACTCACAAGAACCGTCTTCATCTGTGGCTTCCGCGCTAAAATTGCAAGCAAATGTATCTGTACAGCCAGCGATTTCAAGCTCATCGCATATCCCATCATTGTCACTGTCGTTGAGACAGTTTCCGTCACAATCGAAATTTGCTTCTGCATAAGTGCAAGAACCGTCATCTTCGGTCGCCTCCGCATCGTAGTTGCAAGCCGTATCATCTGTACAGCCCGTTGGTTCTCCTGAGGCTGGGTTGTACACACCTGGACCGCAGAAGTCAAAGGTCAAGTAGAGCGGTGTAGCACCCAATCCATTCTCGAAAATCTGTGCATTGATCAATCCGCAAAGCTCCCCTCCTGTTGTGATCTGCAAAATAAGAACGCGCATGTCTTCATTCGGCAATCCGTTCGGAGAGCCATTGAGCACGTACCATGCACCGCCTGTTTCGTCGTTGATGGATACATCTGAACCACTCAACGGATTGTTTGCTGCAAAACAACTCAAATAAGGCTGACCAGAACTTTCCAACGTGGAGACATCTGTTTCGTCCCCCTCTGGTTGTGAATCAATGCCAATGGTAAGCCAGCTATCATACTCGACTTCAGGAAATGCAGAAAAAAACAATGGGTTGATGACGGCAGCAGTTGTACCACCGAAAGCACTGTTGTAAAAACCCGTCGTAGTCGAAATACTAAGAGGCGAATCCGCTCCTCCATATACACTTGAAAGAAAATCCGATTCATTGACCAAGTCTACGTAAACACGATAGGTTGTTTCGCCAGGAATCATATCTACAGCATGTTCTTCTACACTAAGGCTATATGCTTGAGCCTGCAGCAGAGAAGAGAAACAGAGTCCACTGAAAATCAGCGTCAGTAAAAAAAGTTTTCGCATCGCAAAAAAGAAGATTTAGTTGTGCCTCGAATTTAAGGCACAACCATCGGTTTCCTTCTCACATTGAAGCAAAAAAGCCAACCACAAGGGTCGGCTCTTTTGAATCTCACGAGTGTCGCTTCAATCTCTTTTGATCAATTGAATCCGTTGCTCATGGTGATCTCCCACCACTCGAACAAAATACACACCTGAACTCCAGTCACTTAAGTCCATTCTTAAGCTGTTTCCGAATGGCAGTAACTGCTGCTCACGAACGAGTTTCCCTTGCCCATCATGGACGAACAATTGAGACAATTTCATACTCGCATCCCACTCGAATTGCACCCAATCAACCGCTGGGTTTGGATATGCCGTTAGTTTTAATATTTCGAACTCTTGGATCCCTACAAATCCCTCGACAGTTATCGGGAAGGACACCACGGTACATCCGTTGGAATCCTCTACGAGCAATTCATACGTACCCGGAACTAAGCCACTCAAATTCTGTTCGTTGGAAGTGAAATTGACATCTTCAGCCATCGTCCACTCAAACGTGTAGTCCCCTGTTCCACCGCTGACGTCGACATCAATGCTGCCTTCAGCCTGACCTTCTTCAGAGCCGACCACTTCGTTCAAGAGAACCTGCAATGCCTCGGGTTCACCGACTTCAATCGAAATGGTATCCATGCAGCCTGAAACATCCATGGCAATCCCCTCATAAATTCCAGCAGCCAGACCACTGAAAACAGAATCACCTGAGAATTCTCCATCAGGCAGCAACATGAATTGAATATCACTTCCCAACGGGTAGGCACCTGTGGCCGAAAAAGAAAATGAGCCATCCAATCCACCGTTGCATGAAACATCGAAAACAACGGACGCGGCCTCAAGGGAGCAATAAGCGCACGATCCATCCTCCTCTGTGGCCGTGTCATCAAAGTTCAATGCATTCAAATCGGTGCACCCAAACAATTCGTTCTCATCGCACACACCATCCGCATCGGTATCGTTCAGGCAGTTGCCATCGCAGTCCAAGGCGAATTCGGGATATATGCACGAGTCATCGTCATCCGTGGCATCCATAGAATAGTTGCACGCTTGATCATCAGTGCAACCACTGACTTCAAAAGCGTCACATACGCCGTCACCGTCTATGTCCTCGAGGCAATTGCCCTCGCAGTCAAGCTCCGCTTCAGGAAATTCGCATGAATCGTCATCCAGATCTGCCAAAGCATCAAAATTACATGCCAGTGCATCGGTACAGCCCAGGACAGGCAGAACGCAAGAGCCGTCGTCGTAATCGGCGTCCGCATCAAAATTCAACGCATCATCGTCCATGCAACCGCATGCATTTGCGTAGCTCACAGGATTTGTCCAATTGCCGCCTTCAAACGTGAAATGATGCGTACTCGATTGGTTGTTTGCACCGTCTTCGAAGATCTGAACATTCAGCTGTCCCGAAATGTCGCCATCGGTTGTCAATTGGGCAATCAAAACTTTCAAGTCATCGCCGGCCACACCATTTGATCCACCATTGAGGGCAAACCAAGCACCTCCAACAGCATCATCCAAGGTCACACTCTCTCCGGCCTCAAAGGCTGCGGTCCAACTCGCGTCACCGACAGCCCCGACCGTGTTGACCAGGTTTTCCCCTGGTGAAACAGGTCCATCAAGGCCAATGGTCAGCCAACTATCAAAAGCTAATTCGGGGAAAGTAGCAACCATCTCAGGTGCGATGTTTTGAGCTAACAATGCTCCCATTTCGTCCTGGTACCATGACGTAGTCGTTTGCAGACTCAGAGTATCTAAATCATTGCCGTAAACGGAGGAGATGAAATCGTCAGCGGTTTCAGTAGTGGCGTATAACCGATAAGTTACCATGCCATCCAAAACACCACCGGCGTGAACTTGGATCGTATCGATTTCCAAACCAAAAACAGGCAAATCATCATCCGCGCATGAACAAAACTCGCAAGATCCATCATCGTCGGTAGCTTCTTCTGAGAAATTACATGCGTTGCCAATCGTACACCCCAACACTTCAAACTCATCACAAATGCCATCGGAATCGGAATCGCTCAAACAGACGCCCGCGCAGTCCACATAGTCCTCTGGATACACA
>CBFIEJ010000004.1:0-95970 GCA_965661575.1 uncultured Flavobacteriales bacterium
ACGCTGGCTACGGAGTTGAATGTATTGGCAGATTTCAAACCCAAAGTTCCTGCTGAGGCCCGCAATGCGGATTACGTTATGTTGGGCAACTTGGACCCCAATGTTCAAGCAAGTGTGCTGGATCAGATGGAATCGCGTCCCAAGTTGATCGTGCTGGATACCATGAACTTTTGGATGGACATTGCCCTGGACCCGTTGAAAGAAGTGATCAAGCGCATCGATGTATTGACCATCAATGATGAAGAAGCGCGCCAACTTTCAGGTGAGCACTCTTTGGTGAAAGCAGCACAAAAAATCCTTCAAATGGGTCCGACCACGCTGGTGATTAAGAAGGGCGAGCACGGCGCGTTGTTGTTCAATAACAGCGAGGTATTTTTCGCGCCTGCATTGCCGTTGGAGGAGGTTTTGGATCCTACTGGCGCTGGCGATACGTTCGCAGGTGGATTCATTGGATACCTGGCCCACACAGACGATATCTCATTCAATAATATGAAGCGTGGCGTAGTGCTGGGCTCAGCCTTGGCCTCTTTCACGTGTGAGAAATTTGGTACAGACCGATTGTTGGAGTTGACACAAGATGAGCTCGACGAACGCATTCAGCGTTTTGTGGATCTTGTCGACTTCGATATCATTCTGAAGGACTGACATCCTCCAACTGTTCCGGAAGCCATTGTGTTGGATCCAATGGCTGACCATCAACCCACCATTCAAAGTGCGAGTGTGGTCCGGTGCTGTGTGTGCCGGTTCCCCCAAGAATAGCGATTGGATCACCGGCTTGGACGCGGTCGCCGGCCTCAACGAGCAGAGATTTGTTGTGCTTGTAGACAGACGTTCGGTTGGTGGCATGTTGAATACTGACGACATACCCCCCATCTGATGTGTAAGACGCGATGACCACGATGCCGTCATCGACAGCATGGATGACAGAGCCTTCAGGAGCTACGAAGTCCACCCCAAAGTGACCGATTCCCGGATCGAATTTGGAAGATATCGACCCCTGGATTGGAGCAAACGGGATGTTGCGCACGGTTTTTTCATTCACCTGCCCGCGTTGCAAGGCAAAACGATCTTCCTGCTCGACACGACTTCTCAAATCCAAATCTTCTTGGGTTAAACCCCATTCCGTGAGCGGGTTCTCGCCATTTTCACCACCTTCTTCCGGCTCTGGAATGCGATTTTCAATGGCTTCTCCTCTGAGCAATGTGTTCAGTGTTTGAAGGTAGGCGTCTTGTATGGCGAGTTGGCGCATCGCACTGTCGGCGACGATTTCTGCTTGAATGGCGCGCAGCCTCGAAGCCTCACTTGCATACCCAGGTACGACGATTTCTTTCAAAGGTGACCAAGCGACCAAGGCATACACAACCGCGCTGGTGAGCATGATCAGTGTGCCTAACGTAAGGGTTACCCCAATCCGAGAAATCGAAATCTGCCAACGTTCTTTGAACGACTGTTCTTCTAGAATGGTCAACCGATACGGTTTACTCCAGCGCTTCCAAAATGAATCTTTCTTGCTCATGGTCGAGCACAAATATCGCAGAATCCAGCGGCAACTTTTGCTGTTTCCACAAAAAGGCGATGATTCCTCGGTCACTTTGGAATAATTTAGCGGCTTCTGCGTTGGGAAGTCGACGCTGAGAAACCAGTTCATTCGGATGGAGAAGATGAATCATAAGATTGTTGCGGGATTACTGCTTTTTGTGCTGGTCGTGTCCGGTTGTTCGACAACGCGGGACGGATTGCTCTATCGCGCCTACCACAACACCCATGCGAAGTACAACGGTTTCTTCTACGCCAAAGAGGCGATGGCAGAAGCAGAGGTGATTCTCACGGAGGACTACAAGGAGAATTGGGATGAAATTTTACCCATTTTTCCTCCGGTTGATGAAACCACTGCCCAACAAGTGTATCCGTTGATGGAGCGTGCCATTGAGAAGTGCACCAATGTAGTGGATAAGCATACCATGTCCCCGCCGCGCCGCGATCAAAAGGACATGAAGCGTCCCGAATTGAACAAGTGGATCGATGACAATTACGACATCATTGCACGAGCACACCTCATCAAAGGCGAGAAGGAAAAAGCCTTGGAGATCTTTCAATACTTGGTGAGGACCTTGGATTATCCGGATGCTCAAGCTTGGTCAAACGCATGGATGGCAAGAACGTACATGGCTATGGATGACCGTGTTCGAGCCAATAATACCTTGATCAAAGCCGCTCAGATTAACAGGGTTGAGGACCCAGCGGTTCGGGCATATGTCTACCAAGTTTATGCGGATTTCCACCTGAAAAATGGCGATGTTGAAGCGGCCATTGGCATGTTGGAAAAGGCTCTGAAGTACATTGAAAAGGAAAAGGACAGTGCTCGCACACTTTTCATTCTGGCACAATGCTATGAATTTGCAGGTCAAAGTGAAGATGCCATTGAGCGGTACAAGCGGGTGGTTGATATTCGAACGCCTTACGAACTTGAGTTTTATTCAAAAATCAAGCAAGCAATGGCGTTTGATCGCCGGGACGGAAATAGTGATCCCATCATTGAGTTGCTTGAAGACATGCTCGATGATGACAAAAATGAGATTTACCAAGACCAGATTTATTACGCGTTAGCAACCTTGGCACTGGAAGAGCGTCGCAAAGAAGAAGGGGTGGATTTGTTGCTGCAATCTTTACTGGTAAATCTGGACAATACCCGCCAGCGAATGAAGAGTTATTTGCAGCTTGGCGATATTTATATGGAGGAGTTGGATTACGAGAATGCGCAGGCTTATTATGACAGCGCTCGTACTTTCATGGAAGACGAAAATGAAAGGTTTGACGAGGTCGATGCCATGGCGGACAACCTTACCGAGTTGGTCGACAACTTGATGGTGATCACGGAGCAGGACAGCTTGTTGGAGATTTGCGATTTATCGGAAGAAGACCGCGCGGATCGGATTCAAGACATCATCTTTCAACTGGAGGACGAGGCTGAAGAAAGGCGTGAAGCCGCCGCCGCTGCTGCTGCTGCAGAACTTGATAACGCAGGAGACTCGGGCGCAGGGATGTTTTGGCCTTACAATGCACAGCTGAAAATTGCAGGGCGCAGGAATTTCCGGGATTTTTGGGGCGACCGAATTCTAGAGGATCATTGGCGACGCTCGATGAAGATGACCATGGCTTTTTCCAATGAGATGGGCAGTGGTGATCAAGGTGCTCTTGGCACCGCTGAGCCGGTGGAGACGGGCAGCGATGAAATCCCATCAGCAGAAGAATTGATGGCGGGGCTTCCCTGCGATTCGGCAGCACGGGAAGGTTCGGTGGCTATGATTGCCGAGGCTTATTACAATGCGGGATTGGTGTACAAAGAGAAACTCTCGGACTTGGAAAACGCGATTGACACTTGGACGGAATTGACCGAGCGCATGGATGAAAGTGAATTCCATCCCACGACGTTTTACCAACTTTATCGCACCTATTTGCAGCGGGAGGTGGAAGAGAATTACCAAAGCCCATTTTGTGAAACGTGCAACTCGGAGCATTGGAGCGCTTTGGTGTTGGAGCGATATCCCAATTCAGAGTGGGCAATTTTGATTGAAAACCCGGACTTTGTGGACCAGGAGGAAATCAAACGCGAAGAAGAAAGGTTGGCATACGAAGAGCTTTTGCAGCGTTACTATGCGAAGGCTTACCAAGAGGTTTTACTGGCGTGCGATGAGGTAATCAACTACAGTCCCAACAATTTTTACAAGTGTAAATACAACTTGCTTCGAGCGCAAAGTATTGGTGCGTTAAGCGCACGCACGGGAGGTGACCGAAGGGCTTACTACACGGCGCTGGAAAATGTCATTATGTGGTGCGAAGACACCGACGAAGGGGCCTACGCCCGGGATCTACTTGCCGCACTAAACCCTGCTTCAATCAGGGGTGCAAAAAATGAAGCAAACGCCTCTGAGCCGTCAGAAGTTGAGGTTGAGTGGGAGCACAAACCTTACCTCGAACATTACTTTGGTATGTTGGTTCCGGTTGGCAGAGGCAACGTGGAGGAGCTCAAAGCGACGATATCCGATTTTAACGGGTCGTTTTATGAATCCAAACAACTTCGAGTTACAGCCAATTTGATCAATCGCAACTTTCAAATCATTCTAGTCAAAGACTTTAAGCGACAAGACTACAGCCTTGAATACTTCGAAGTTTTCAAGGCCAATACGGGCTTGTTGGAGTCGATCAATACATCGGGTTACCGGAGCTTCACAATCACCACGGAAAACTACATTTCACTGTTCAAGAACAAGGAAATGGATAGCTACATTGAGTGGTTTGAGGAAGTCTATTTAACAGATAAGGAATAAGTTGTGATTTTTTTGAGCAATAGAATTACCTTTGTCTCATGATCGGATCGAGCAAGAAATCACCAAGACCAGAGGCCACTTCAGAGAACGTGGTAAATCGCATCGCTAAAGGCACTTCATTTGAAGGGGTGTTGCGCAGTGAAAACAATGTACGCATCGACGGAACATTCGAAGGCGAGTTGGTCACAAAAGGACGCGTTGTCGTCGGAAATTCAGGTAAAATCAAGGGAACTGTCACTTGCGCGCACTGCGAGACAGAAGGTGAAATGGAAGGCACGATTGTCGTTCACGAACTTTTTGTGTTGAAAGCTTCAGCCAAAGTTCACGGTGACATTCAATACGGTCAGCTCTCTGTAGAAAACGGAGCTCAAGCGACAGGAAACCTGCACTTGACCTCCAAGGTGAAAGACATCCAGTCAAACACCAAGCGTGAAGCAAGCAAGGAGTCGAAGTCGGGTGTTCGCCAGACCGCGGCTGTCTGATTTCAATTCTGCATTAACCGCATCTCTTGGCCCCAAAGCCATCTGCGTCGAATCGTAAACCACCCTCTTTTCTGAGGTTCTCTGGCATGGCATTTTCCATGGCAGGTAGCATTGGAGTGTGCGTTTGGCTTGGAAGGAAATGGGATGAAAGTTCAAATCAATCTGCCCCAATTGGAACACTGGTAGGTGGGGTTGCAGGAACTTTGTTAGCAATCTGGATGGTCATCAAAGAGCTTTCAAAATGAAAACGTTTGTGGTGAATTTAACGTTGGTCAATGTTGCTTTGTATGCTGCGGGCCGAGTCCTGCCTGTGTTCGATGATTTTGCAAGGACGTGGCCATGGTTTGCGATTGTACTCTTTTATTTCGCGCTAACAGCGCTGTTGGTGGCGTGGCTGAATCGTGCTTCTCGTCGATCCCCAATCCAGTTTGTAACGGCAGTGAACGGCTCAACCGCTCTCAAAATGCTGACATCTTTGGCGGCAGTCACCATTTACTTGGTCACAATCGGTGGAGAGCACCGCATTCACTTTGCACTAGGTTTGTTCACGGTCTTCGCTTTTAATACCGTTTTATTGGTAGTGGAGGCCCAGAAAATATCAAAAAACCGCCCGGATTGAAGATTTCAACGATTTCTAGTAAAGAAAATCATTCCAGACCAATGTTGGGGGTGAATCGTTGACTACTTTTGCCCCGAATTGTGATGACGCCAAACAAATGAGCCGCTATTTAACATCATTCGGAATCTTGCTTACGCTTGCTTTTGCATGCGGAAATGTGGGGCTTTGGGCTCAGGACCACGAAGTGGACACGGAGCACCATGACGCAGAGCACCATGCCACGGAGAATCATGATGGACACAACCACCTCGAAGAAGAGCACTTAGGTCACGATCACGCAGGTCACGATCATGCTGAAGGCGATCATGACCATCACGAAGAGTTTGTCGCGGGTGAATTCATCATCCATCACATTGCAGACGCACATGATATCCACCTGTTTGGTGAAGTGCACATCCCGTTGCCCGTTTTACTTTACCTCGGCGATGAAGGCTTTCGTTTTTTCATGAGCAGCGCTTTTGAGGGTCATGGCCATGGGGACAAACACTACGAAGAAGGACAAGGAATTTCGTACACGCTTCATGCTGAGGACGGAATTCTTCCTAACGGAAATTCAGTAACGTCGGGAGCAATTTCAGCATCCAAAGAGGGAACTCAACTTGATGTGTTTGACTTCTCAATCACCAAGTCGGTATTTGGAATGTTGGTCATCCTCACTCTGATGGTGTGGATGTTCATCAGCGTTGCAAAGCAATATCAGAAAAATCCTGGTCAAGCGCCGAAGGGATTAGCCAATGCCTTAGAGCCGCTTGTAATTTTCATCCGAGATGAAATTGCAAAGCCTTCAATTGGGGCGAAAGCAGATCGGTTCATGCCGTTCTTGCTCACGGTGTTCTTCTTTATCTTTTTCTGCAATCTGCTTGGTTTGATTCCATTCATTGGAGGATTCAATGTTACAGGCACAATGGGGATTACCATTGTACTTGCAACGCTGGTTTTCCTCTTGACCAACCTGAATGGAAATAAGCATTATTGGGGCCACTTGTTTTGGCCTCCTGGAGTGCCGTTGCCGGTGAAGTTTATCTTGGTTCCGATCGAGGTTTTTGGAATCTTGATGAAGCCTGCCGTTTTGATGATTCGATTGACTGCGAATATCTCAGCAGGTCACATCATCATCTTGGCCTTTACGAGTTTGATTTTCATTTTTGGAGAAGGGGGCAACGCGGTGGCCGCGGGCTCTGGAATCGGTGTGTTCTCCACCCTCTTTATGATCTTTATGTATTTTCTGGAATTGTTGGTTGCATTTTTGCAAGCATTCGTCTTTACGCTGCTTGCTGCCATTTACTTTGGAGATGCCACCCACGAACCAGCACATCATTGAATTGAAATCCATCCACAATAAAAAACAACCATTATGGAATTGTTGAGCATTCTTTTTGAAATCGGAATTGGCCAAGGCCTCGCGGGTCTTGGTGCAGGTGCAGCGGTAATCGGTGCAGGTATCGGAGTAGGTCGTATTGGCAGCTCTGCTTTGGAAGCTATGGCGCGTCAGCCAGAAGCGACAAGCGACTTGCGTTCAAACATGATTGTTGCAGCAGCATTGGTCGAGGGTGTCGCTCTTTTCGGCATCATCATCTGCTTGCTTGTAGCGCTCGGATAATCGCACCATGGGAGCGTTATTGACACCAGCTTTTGGAACAGTAGTTTGGGCATCCATCGCATTCATTGTGGTGATGCTCTTGCTGCGTCGCTTCGCTTGGGGACCCATTTTGGGCGCTCTGAACGATCGCGAACAGTCCATTGCCGGTGCTTTGAGCCAAGCCGAGAAGGTTCGCCAGGAAATGGCGGATTTGTCGGTAAGCAACGAAAACCAAATGAAAGAAGCCCGAGCTGAGCGGGATCGCATGATGCGAGAAGCTCGAGAAATGGCTGATCAAATGGTAGCAGAAGCAAAGAACAAAGCAAAGGAAGCCGCTGATAAAGAGGTGGCTTCTGCAAAAGATGCTATTGCGGTTGAACGCAAAGCGGCGATTGCAGAACTGAAGGCTGAGGTCGGAGGTCTTTCCTTGGAAATTGCAGAGCGCTTGTTGCGAGAAAAGTTGGAGTCTACAGAAGAGCAGAAGGCTCTTGTAAACAGACTCATTGACGAATCACCACTGAACTGATTGAGCAATGTCTACGCCACGTGCAGCAAAACGATATGCGAAATCCCTTTTCAGCTTAGCTGAAGAGCGGGGAGCGATTGAGCACATGGAAAATGATGTGCGTCAGCTTCAAGAGGCCATCACCAACTCGCACGAGTTGGAATTGCTTCTGAAAAGCCCGGTCGTAAAAGCGGACAAGAAGGAGAGTATCCTCGTTCGCATTTTTGACCAAAAGATCAGTGAATTGTCTTTGGAGTTTGTGAAAATTTTGGTGCGGAAGGGTCGTGAGTCGATTCTGCCGTCCATCATTGAAGAATCATTGAGTTTGGTGCGAAACATGAGAAATGTACGTCTGGCAGAAGTCAAGACAGCCGTTCCCATGGATGATGCGTTGCGCGAGCGCGTGTCCAAAGCACTCAAGCATTTGCACGACGGCGATGTGGAGTTGCAAGAAACAGTCGAGCCCGCCCTTCTGGGAGGCTTTCAATTGTTTATGGACAACCGCATGATCGATGCGAGCATCAAACGAGAGATTGATGTCTTGCGCCGTCAAATTACAGATCACGATTACGAACCGGAGTTTTAATCCGGTCAAAGAAACCGAACACCAGCCGAAATCATGGCAGAAATCAATCCAGCCGAAGTCTCCTCGATCTTGCGTGAGCAGCTAGCAGGCGTAAAGTCAGCAGCGGAATTGGAAGAAGTGGGAACCGTCCTACAAGTCGGAGATGGCATTGCGCGCATCTACGGTTTGAGCAATGTTGAATCAGGAGAATTGATCGAATTCGAGAATGGCGTGCGAGGAATTGCACTCAACCTCGAGGAAGACAACGTAGGAGCCGTTCTGTTGGCGCCATCCGGTGACCTGAAGGAAGGATCATCCGTGAAGCGAACAGGACAAATCGCTTCCATCAAGGCTGGTGAGGGCATGCTTGGGCGTGTAGTCAACACCCTTGGGGAGCCCATCGACGGAAAAGGCCCGATATCAGGGGATCTGTATGACATGCCATTGGAGCGAAAGGCGCCAGGTGTAATCTATCGTCAGCCTGTGAGTGAGCCATTGCAGACAGGAATCAAGGCCATTGACGCCATGATTCCGATTGGTCGTGGCCAGCGTGAGTTGATCATTGGCGATCGTCAAACGGGGAAAACCACGGTTGCGATTGACACCATCATCAATCAGCGGGAATTCTACGAAGCTGGAGAGCCCGTGTTCTGCATCTATGTCGCAATCGGACAGAAGGGATCGACAGTTGCAGGCATTGTAAAGATGTTGGAGGAGAACGGAGCGATGCCGTACACCGTGGTTGTTGCGGCAACCGCATCTGACCCAGCACCGCTTCAGTTTTACGCACCATTTACAGGTGCTGCGATTGGAGAATTTTTCAGAGATACTGGACGCGCGGCATTGGTGGTGTATGATGATTTGTCAAAGCAAGCGGTAGCATACCGAGAGGTTTCACTGTTGTTGCGTCGTCCTCCAGGACGTGAGGCCTACCCCGGAGACGTTTTCTACCTGCACAGCCGACTCCTCGAGCGAGCTGCAAAGGTTATTGGAGAGCAGGAGATTGCTTCTCAGATGAATGATTTACCAGCGTCTCTCAAGGACATGGTAAAAGGCGGTGGATCCTTGACGGCATTGCCGATCATTGAGACACAGGCGGGTGACGTTTCAGCTTACATTCCGACGAATGTGATTTCGATTACTGATGGACAAATCTTCTTGGAATCCAATCTATTCTTGAGTGGAATCCGACCAGCGATCAATGTTGGTATTTCGGTGAGCCGTGTGGGAGGTAATGCCCAAATCAAGTCCATGAAGAAGGTTTCAGGAACATTGAAGCTTGACCAGGCTCAGTACCGAGAACTTGAAGCGTTTGCGAAGTTTGGATCTGACTTGGATGAGGCAACAAAGGCTGTACTCGATAAGGGAGAGCGAAACGTTGAGATTTTGAAGCAAAATCTGAATAGCCCGATGCGTGTAGAGGATCAAATTGCAATCATCTACTGTGGCGTTGAAGGACTACTCAAGACCGTTCCTGTGAATCGCGTGCAGGAGTTTGAGGTGGCTTACATTGACTACATGCGCAACAAGCATGCAGACACGATGGAGCAACTCAAGAGCGGAAAGTACGGTGACGAGCAGAAGCAGGTCTTGAAGGCGGCGGCAAAAGAACTGACAGCACAATACGCTTAATCTCATGGCTGGAGGACTCAAAGAAGTAAGGGAGCGAATTGCATCGGTGCAAAACACCATGCAGATCACGTCGGCCATGAAGATGGTCGCGGCAGCAAAATTGCGTCGTGCACAAGATGCGATTACGCGAATGCGTCCTTATGCTGAAAAACTCCAAGCAGTTCTGTCGAATGTGAGTGCGTCTTTGGATGCTGGCGACGGTGTGTTTTCCGAAAAGCGAGAAGTAAAGTCGATCCTGTTTGTGGCAATTACTTCAAACCGAGGGCTGTGCGGCGGGTTCAACAACAACATCGTCAAAGCGGTGCGCAACGGAATGAATCAAACGGACGCGACTTGTCACGTCTTGCCCTTGGGGAAGAAGGCGAACGACGCCTTCAAAAAGGATACAAGCTTGAGTCCAGTAGGTTTTGATGCAGAGGCATGGCAGATATTCGATGACTTGAATTTCGATCGGGCTCAAATTGTTGCAGAGCACATCATGGCACAGTTTGAATGTGGTCAATACGATGAGGTCAAAATCGTTTACAATCGATTTGTGAACGCGGCAGTGCAAACGGCTACGGTTGAAAATTTCTTACCATTGGAACCAATGGAGGAAGAGGCAGGAGCAACAGCAGACAACGATACCGATTACATTTTTGAGCCTTCTCAAGCGGAAATCATCGAACGGATCATTCCAAATTCGTTGAAGGTTCAATTGTACAAGGGTCTTCTTGACAGCCATGCATCAGAGCACGGGGCAAGAATGACGGCAATGCACCAAGCTACCGAGAATGCAGGAGAGTTGTTGCGTGACCTTCGCATCTCATACAACAAGGCACGACAAGCCGCAATTACCACGGAGATTCTTGAAATCGTGGCGGGTTCTGAAGCGCTTGGTTCGTAAAGAAACCTTGGCACAGCCTTTGCATTTCGTGGTGTCGATGTAGATTCGACAAATGGGATTTCAAACCCGAATATTGCTATCCATGTTGTTGGTCATCGTTTTATCGTTGACCGGTACAATGTTTGTTGCTTGGCAATTCGCGAGCAATCAGGAGGAACTGTACAATGCACAGCGATTGACCCGCAAGGAACTCGCGGTGCAACGGAGCCTTGAATACACGCTCAACAGATTGCCTTACTCGGTCACTACACAGGAGATTCCAAGGATTTTCTCGGATCGAATTTGTGAGTTGGCTGATATCCATGGAATGGATATTGCGCTGTACGACTTGGAAGGTTCGATGATGACGGAGTCAACGTTGCAAGAGGTGGATGGTGCCATTGTTCAGTTGGATCCAGAACTGCTTTGGTCGTTGGACAATGCAACGGTTCGTGTAAAGGGAATGGATTACGGTCCCTTTGTGAATGTTTATTGGAACGTTAAAAACGACCGTGGAGCGGCGATCGGAATTGCTGGGGTCCGTTACCAGAAACGAACATTAGAAGAAGGAGATTTCAAGGCTTTTTGGAGTCAATTGGCACCGCTTTATGTGATTCTCCTCATCGGAGCAGCTTTGATTGCTGCGTTGCTTTCGAGAGGGCTTGTCAACAGCTTGAGGATGATTGGGGATCGTATGCGGGACTTGGAACCAGGCAACGAACAACTGCCCATCGAATATCATCGACAGGACGCCATTGGCGAATTGGTGAAGGAATACAACGCATTGTTGACGCAATTGCAATCGGCCGTCGAGGCGCTCGCAAAACGCGAACGAGAAGGAGCTTGGCGAATGATGGCAATGCAAGTTGCGCATGAAATCAAGAACCCTTTGACACCAATAAAATTAGGAACGCAACAATTGCAGCGCGCTTGGAATGATGATAAACCGGACTTTGACGTACGACTGAAGAAACACTGTGAAGTGGTGATACAGCAAATCGACGTCTTGACTGAAATTGCTCAGGATTTTTCATCGTTGGCGGCAATTGGTTTGGACAAATTGGAGCCGGTAGACGTCTGCGAGGTTTTGATGGAGTCGGCGTCTCTTTACCGATCAGCAAACGCATCAATAGAGTGGGAGTTCAATGGATTCGACGGGAAACATGAGATTCCCGCCACGCGCTCGCACTTGCTCCGAGTATTCAATAACTTGATATTGAATGCAGTCGAGGCTGTTCGAAATGTGCAAAGTCCGCGCATTGACTTATCAGTCATTCATACGGGTTCATCACTGCAAATTAACGTGAATGATAACGGCCCAGGAATTCCTGCGGATCAACTCGAGAAAGTCTTTGAACCTCGCTTTACGACTAAAGGCAGCGGAACAGGACTTGGGTTGACCATCGCACGGTCAATTGTTGACCAGTTGAACGGGAGATTGGAGGTTGATTCAGACTCTGACAAGGGTACTCGATTCCGAGTGCTTTTCGCATAAGACGTGTTTGGTCACTGCCTGCATGGAATTACAACGGGGCGACTGGGCGTCGCGTCCAGGTCGAATGGTGCTGTCTGGAGGTTCAATAAATGAATGCCGTCCTGAAGCGATTCAGGGGCATAAATAAACTCTGTAATGGTTGCGTTATGCCGTGGGTTCTCTGGGTAGCGCCAATAAGCGTGGTGAGCCGCTAATGCGCCTCCATCGGATTCACGATCGACAGAAGGAAGATCGATCAACCAATGGTTCACCTTCATATCTGCCAACCAAGTGGCGACTTCAGAAGTGAAATAGGCAGGGTTGGTATTGGACCAGTTGCGCGAAGTTTTCCCGGCGTCATGGGGCAGTGTACGCACAATAATCGCAGGAGGCAGTTGGTGGTCATTGCTCCAATGATGATCACACACCGTTTGCATTTGAGCCAAGGTGATGATTTCATCACCGTCGATCTGTTCTGGTTTGATACTGACGAGAAGACAGGGCAAAACAGAAGGAATGGCAACGGCTTCGACAGAGTGCGCTTCTGGTGAAATGTGTCCGAGGCATTCGGTGTGGGTGCCGTTACCGTGCGGATTAAATGTGACGTTTCTAAAGTTTACGCCTCCTCCTTCAGCCACTGATCCGAGGAATCCATTGCTTCGCACAACATCTACCTTCATGTTGTCGACATACCATGCACTCGCACCACCTTGTTCCGCTATGGGAATGCTGAGGTCTACCTCCGGTTCGCCAGAAGCCGTGAATAATTTACCTCCAAATTCGATGTTCAGTTGCATGTGGATAAAGGATAGCAGAGCCGAAAATTAAGCATAAAAAAAGCGGCCCCATGCAGGAGCCGCTTTTCAAAAAAAGTCGTTGTGTCGCGATCAGTCGAACAAGAATCCAATCCGCAAAGCACCTTGGAATACGTTTCCAATGGTGGTATTGCTAATGTGATTCGGGAAGTCGTATGGAGCACCATCAGAGTTTTCGAGGTAATCCGTGTAGAATCGACCGTTCTCGTCCAATGCGTCAAACTCGAGCTGTCCAACAAATTCACCGGCGACTTCTGCACCTGCTTCTTCCGAGTTGAATGCTTGATTGAATCGGATGTTGAAAGCTGTGAGGTTGTCAGTTGTGATCGTGTGGTTTCCAAAAGACGTTCGTCCGAAACCAAGACCCGCTTCAAAACCAAGGTAGATGCCATCAGAGAAGTAGTAATCTGCTCCAAATAGCAAATTCAAGCCGATGGTGTTGTAGCCTTGCTCGTTTCCGACGTTCCAAACCACATACTGGTCAAGTTCGAGGTTTTGTGCATCTGTGACGTCTTGTGGGCCCCAATTTTCTACTGTTTGAGATCGGTTGCCAATTGTGATTGGAACCTCGATTCCGAAGTAAGGAGACAAGTTGTCCATGCCGTCGAAGTGCATCTCATAGCCAGGAGCGATTCCGATAGCTGAAGACTTGGTGTTGATATTCAACTGTGGACTCACGGGGTTGGCTTCATTCTCTTCACCGTCTTGGTACCAAGCGTGAACGTCGCTAGAGTTTGCAATTGAGATGGACAGGCGAAATGCGCGGTTGTCTTCCAAGAAGTTACGGTACTTGATGGTTGAACCATCGATCGGGCTTCCTCCAAATGGCGTAAAGCTCACCTCGATATTGTGCTCATCACCCATTTGCTTTTGAGCCTGAGTGCCCATTGTGACCAACGCGCTTAGCGCCAGTGTAAACATGAGTTTCTTCATGATAGTGTGTTGTGTTTCTAGAATTTCAGTTGCAAGAAAGGGAAAAAAGGCAGAACTCCGCAGGATTCGCACGAACTTTCGAACATGAATGCGTTTGAAAAACCGACGAACCCCTCCCATTGGTCGAATCAGTATGATTTGGATCGCTTCGAAAAGAGCGGCCAAGACACCCTCGAATTGTTGACGCGTTACCTCAAGCTTTCGCATTCAACAGAATTGAAATTTGTGCTGCCTTCGCATGATCCAAACGAACGGTTAGCGATGTGGCGTGAGGAGATGTCGCAGGGACCAGACGATGGCAACGGCTTGATTCGCAAGGATCTCATGACGCGTGTTTTGGAACGTTCGAACCACCTGCACGACCCGCGCTATGCGGGGCATCAAGTGGCCGTTCCTCTACCAGAACTCGCATGGATCAGCGCGGCTACCGCGATGATAAATAATGGCATGGCCATCGACGAAATGGGTCCTGCGAGTTCACCCATGGAAGAAGCAGTGATGCGATCCATTGCGCAGTTTATGGGATTGGGAGACGATGCCGCGGGTATTTTGTGCCACGGTGGAACATTGGCCAACCTGACGGCGCTGCTAGCAGCGCGGCAGTGCAAATCTGAAAGTGATGAATGGAGCGAGGGCACCTCGGAATCTTATGCGGTTTTGGTCAGTGAGCAGGCGCACTACTGTGTGGATCGTGCGGTGCGTGTCATGGGGTGGGGTGAGCAGGGAACGATTCATGTGCCAACGGATGATGGGCATCGGATTCGACCAGAGGCGCTCGAAGAGGCTTATGCCGAAGCAGAACGCAAAGGGTTGAAAGTTTTGAGCGTTGTGGGCAGCGCATGCACCACATCTTCCGGCGCCTTTGACGATCTCAATGCACTGGCGGACTTTGCCCAATCCAAGAGTTTATGGTTTCATGTTGATGGAGCACACGGTGCGGGTCAGATTTTTTCGAAGCGGCACGCCAATGCATTGAGCGGTCTGCATCGCGCTGATTCTGTTGCGATGGATTTTCATAAGATGTTGGGTGTTCCGGCTTTGTGCACGGGACTTTTTTACCGTCGTTCTCAAGATGCGTATTCCGCTTTTTCACAACGTGCGGATTACTTGTATGAGCAAGGGGAAGAGGACGAATGGTGGAACTTGAGTAAACGCACTTTTGAGTGCACCAAACGCATGTTGAGTGTTGCGGTTTTCGGTATTTGGGAACAGCATGGACCAAGACTTTGGGAGAGCCTTGTGGATCAATTGGTAGGGAATGCACAAACATTTGCTGCCACTGTTGAGGAGCGCGAAGGATGGCAGCTTTTTGCGCTCCCGCAATCCAACATCGTTTGTTTTCGCTCCACAAAATGGGACAACTCACTTCTGAGAAGACTGATGGTCGAGCATGGCCCGCATTACATCGTAAAAACTGAATTCAGTGGTGAAACGTGGCTGCGCTGTACGTTTCAGAACCCGTTCACAACGGAAGTGATTTCCACGTCAATCTTGACGCGTTTGGAAGCACTGGGTATGGAATGGGAAAGCGCTCAGAATAACAGTCAATAAAGCATGTGCTGCTTGCTTTTATCGCGCCATCCTGCTTGGTTTTTGTACTTCACGAAGAAGATTTTCAAATCACTTTGATTGGCGTACTCAGCGAAAAACACTTTTTTCTCGGCTTGGTTGCCGTATTCCACAAAGTACCATAACCCCTCATTTCCTTTGGCTTGATTGGCATAATCAACCTTGAAGACTTTCAGGTCACACTGATTTTCATACTCAACGACAAACACATTGAGATCAGCTTGATTGGCATATTGTGAAGAGAACACATTCTGAGCGCAGGCAATGGCACTGATCAAGCAAAGAATAAAAGCAATCACTGGTCGCATGGTGAATTTGGTCTTTGTTATTCCACGGTAACGGATTTTGCCAAGTTCCTCGGCTGGTCCACGTTGCATTCGCGAAGAACGGCGATGTGGTAGCTCAATAATTGGAGAGGAATAGTCGTCAGCAATGGCGCTAGAGCGGCATCACATTTTGGAATTTCGATGACGAATTCGGCGAGTGATTTGAGGTCGTCATTTCCAGCGGTTACAAGTGCTACAAGCCGCCCTCCTCGTGCCTTGACTTCTTGGACATTGGAGACAACTTTTTCGTAAACATCGTCTGCTGTGGCAACAAAGAACACAGGCATTTCTTCATCGATGAGGGCGATGGGTCCGTGTTTCATCTCAGCGGATGGATATCCCTCTGCGTGGATGTAACTGATTTCCTTGAGCTTGAGGGCTCCTTCGAGCGCTACAGGGAAATTGACACCACGACCCAGGTAGAGCGCATTTTCATTGTCTCGAAATTTTTCAGCGATGGCCCGGATAGCATTGTCCTGCTTGAGCAAATGTTGCACTTTTTCAGGGATGGAATGGAGCTCTACAAGCAAGCGACTGAATCTTTTGTTCGAAAGCTTTTTGTTGCGCTTACCGACGTGCATTGCGATCAATGTCAACACGGTCAGCTGCGCTGTAAAGGCTTTGGTGGATGCCACCCCTATCTCTGGTCCGGCGTGGGTGTATGCCCCACTGTCTGTTTCCCGGGCGATGCTTGAGCCCACTACGTTGCAAATACCAAAAACATGGGCTCCCTGTTCTTTCGCGAGTCGAATGGCTGCGAGTGTGTCAGCCGTTTCGCCGGATTGCGAAATCGCAATGACGACATCATCGGGACGGATGATGGGATTGCGGTATCGAAACTCGGACGCATATTCCACCTCCACGGGAATCCTTGCAAAATCTTCAAATAGATATTCTGCGACCAAGCCCGCATGCCAACTTGTCCCGCAAGCGATGATCAAAATCCGCTGTGCGTTTTCCCATCGTTCCCAATGCTCGTCGATTCCGGATAGTTTGATTTCGTTGCGTTGCACGCTCATGCGGCCTCGAAATGAATCATGAATGGAATTGGGTTGTTCAAAGATTTCTTTGAGCATAAAGTGATCAAACCCTCCCTTTTCAATGGCCTCGATCTGCAATTCCAATGCGTGCACTTCCGGTGTGATGGTCACATTGTCCAGGTTTCGGATGATCAACCCATCTTCGCGGTGCATCACGGCGACTTCTTCATCATCGAGGTAGATGACATTTGGCGTGTATTCCACAATGGGAGTAGCATCTGAAGCGACAAAGTATTCATTTTCTTTCCCTACGCCGATGACGAGAGGACTTGATTTTCGCGCAGCGATGAGAACATTGGGATTGCTCGAATCCATTACAACAATGGCGTATGCACCTTCGACTTCGCGCAAAGCAATCTGAACCGCTTCACAAGTGGTGGTAGAAGTTCGGTTTTGGACTTCTTCAATCAGGTGAATGAGTACTTCGGTGTCTGTGTCACTGAGAAAAGCGTGCCCGTTTTTCTCGAGGCTTTTTCGCAGCGATTCATAATTTTCGATGATTCCATTGTGGATGATCGATAGCCGCCCGAGACGTGCCGTGTGGGGGTGCGCATTCACGTCGTTTGGAGGTCCGTGAGTCGCCCACCGCGTGTGTCCTATTCCGCTGCTTCCGGAGGTATCAGCCGCAGCGACGTGATCAAGCAGGTCTTGAACCTTTCCCTTTTTCTTGAAAATGGTCAGTTCATCTTGGTTCTGTTGGAGGGCTACTCCGGCGCTATCGTATCCGCGATACTCCAGACGTTGCAAGCCTTTGATGATGATCGGAAACGCTTCTTGACTACCGATATATCCTACAATTCCACACATGACGCAGATGGTTTATACAAACAAAAATAAGAAACGAATCACTCGCTCCAAGTGACTACGATGCGGGCCTTGCGATTGACGTTTGTTGTGTCACTTTCACTCAACGCTTGTGGGCCGTTCAATCGTACCCCGGCGAGTGAAATTCCTCCACGGGAAGCGACAATATAGAAGTCTTCACTGGCGAGGGTTCCGTTTAACAATCGCTGAAACGTCTGTGAAATGTTGAATCGGTAGGCTTGTTCAATGGCGTCATAGTTGCCATTGATGTTGAGCCCAATGGAATTTTCATCTGGGGTTGAAATGGCGTCACCATTCTCATTCTCAGTCAATATGAACAGATCGTTTGGAATGGGATAGCGCGAATCATTGTTTTCGGGAGCAACGGGTAAAAACAATTCGGCCTTGTGAATGGTGCGATCGTCATCACGTTCGTCTTCCCAAGCGTCCAATTCAGGGAAGCGAATGCGGGTTTTGAGACCTGCTCCGGAAAAGACCCCAGCCACTTCACTGCCAGGCACCGACTCGATGATGGGTTCATCCAATGCTTGAAAAGGCGGATACCATTGATGGGAGAAGAGGTTGTTCCGAATGCAAAGGGTGCTGATGTTAAATTCGAAAACGGTGGTATCTGTCGTGTTGTGGAAATGGAGTGTCATTTTACTGATTCCACTGCTTATGTCGATACCAACAGCACCAGATCCGCCCATTGAAGCGTCTGGCACGACCTTGATTCCTGCGAAGTACTCGTTCCAAGATTGGTTCGAATCGTATACACCAGACCCTGCGTCGAGCAAACGTTGTCCAAAAGCATTGGTCAAGTAAATCCGCGCTTGGGGAGCAAGGGTGTCATCCCCAAAGTAGATTTCTCGGCCGGGGTTGAGGTCAATGGGTTGACGGGTTGGATCGGCGAGCGCTTCGTCAAGGTGCGGGAAGCTCTGATTGGAATAATATTCGCTGTCCGCACTCAAGGTGTCCGCCAATTCAAAAACGTTAATATTCTGAGGAACCAACACCCCGTAAGTGGCGCCTGTGTAGCGCAGTGATAGATAAATGCTATCGATAACAGGGGACTCACCAAAGTCAAAGTCGGGTTCGATGAGACGCAGTTGCGTGACAAATCCGCCTTGGTGCATACCAAATTGTGGATGCTCCATATTACCAAGCACCGCAGTGCTTAAACCTCCAGCAGGGCCTCCGCCAGTCTCGAGACTATCTTCCCTGACTGTAGCGAAATCAATGAGAATGGTGTCGGTTTGTTGTAAAATCAACAAATCTTCTTGCGCGTAATCGATCCCAACTTCCGTGTCAGGTCGCTTACATCCTGCGAGGATGGCTATTCCCCCTATAGTAGCCCAGACTGCCGCGTGCGTTCCGGCGATGAATTTCAACATGCCGCGAAGTTCAACAATTACGAGACAGCCTCAGCCTTTCCCTCCAAAATCGAATCGTAAAAATTGTTTATGTCCCCGACATAACCTTCTTCACCGTGGTAATTGAGCATAGGAACGCCTGTAGCTTTCATTGCATCCAGTGTGGTATCGCTCAAGTTTTCGGAACCAACAATTAGCCCGTCAGCATGGGCGATTGCTAAATTATTGAGCGCATCAAATGTTGGGTCTGCAATAGATTCCAATGATTCTGGTGTCAGTCCGTCACGTTGCATTTTTTCTGCCATGCGCGCATCAAGGCTTCCTTCAAAACCCTCGTCATAAACGCTGCAGATCACTTTACTTTCGGCGAAGTAAGGGTCGTTGCTAAAGATTTGCTTGAGGTAGAGAGGTGCAATATTCGTCATCCAACCATTGCAGTGAATGATGTCAGGAGCCCAGCCCAGTTTTTTAACGGTTTCGAGCACGCCGCGGATGAAGAAAATGCTGCGTTCGTCATTGTCCTCAAACATCTTCTCTTTAGCATCGTGCAAGACAGCTTTTCGCTTGAAGTACTCTTCGTTGTCGATGAAATAAACTTGCATCCTGGCAGTAGGGATGGAGGCCACTTTAATCACGAGAGGGTGGTCAGTGTCGTCGACGTTAAGATTCATTCCCGAGAGACGAATCACCTCGTGTAGCTGGTGACGGCGCTCGTTGATCTTTCCAAATCGCGGTGTAAAAACTCGAATCTCTCTACCTTTTTCGTGGACTCCTTGGGGGAGATTTCGGCTCACAGAGCTCATTTGTGTCGCTGGCAAAAACGGAACAATATGTTGGGATATGTAGAGGATTCTTGCTTTCTCCATGACGCCGCGAAATAATTTGGTTCAACTAACTCTCAAATATACGTATTTTCGCCGGATAATCCAAGTAAATAGGCACTTTTGGCCACTTGAAATGGTAATTATACACGCTGCACCGGAACTAAGAGAATTTCTAAAAAAAGAAAGACTGAGCAGAGGTTCGGTTGGTTTTGTGCCGACTATGGGTGCCTTGCATCAAGGACACGCCTCGTTGATGAGGCGAGCTCGACGAGAATCCCAGGTGGTGATTCTCAGTATTTTTGTAAATCCAAAGCAGTTCAATGAAAAAGCGGATTTTGCGAATTACCCTGTAACCACGGAGGCTGATTTGGAACTGGCTCGTCAAGAAGGTGTTGACGTCGTATTTGTGCCCAACGTCTCTGATGTTTACGAAGAATCGTTTGAGCCGGAATCTTCCAATTACGGTGATTTAACCACTGCATTTGAAGGAGCAAGACGACCGGGTCATTTTGACGGGGTGGTTTCAGTGGTGCGCCGACTTTTCGAGATTGTCCAACCGGACTTGGCCTTTTTTGGTGAGAAGGATTTGCAACAACTGGCTGTCATCCGTCACCTGGGCAAATTGGAATTCCCGAGCACTCAGGTGATTGGATGCCCCCTAATCAGAGACCATGACGGATTGGCCTTGAGCAGCCGAAATGTGCGTATTCCGAAGGATGATCGCCAACATGCGCTTAAGCTGAATGCGTGTTTGCAGGATGTAGCAATGTGTGCACAAGCTTCTCTTGATTTCCAAGGTGCGATTGATCGGAAGCGGGATTTGTTGAACGAGGATGAGCACATCGAATTGGAATATTTTGCAGCCGTTGACGGCGGAACCTTTCAGACGGTCGATGGCGAAGAACGGCCTCGTGAAATGTTCGCCATCATCGCGGCCGTTGTCGGAGGAGTTCGGCTCATCGATAATTGCCGCCTGCGTTGTTCGTAACGTGTAGCGTGTGGGCTATCAAAATTGATAATTTCTTCTGAAATTCGCGCAAAACATTGCATCATGGGAGCCGTAGGACCAGGTCAAATTATTGTCATTGCACTGATTGTGTTGCTTCTCTTTGGAGGCCGAAAGATTCCAGAACTCATGAAAGGCCTTGGAAAGGGCGTGAAGGAGTTTAAAGACGCGACCAACCAGGACGCGGATAACGACAAGGAAGACAAAGCATAAAACGCGTGCAGTTTACGAAGGCGGCGTTGCTTGCAGTGGGAATTGCATGGTCAACCCATGGCGTATGCCAGGATTCAATAAGGCTCACGCCTGATTCACTTTCACCTCAAGAGGCCCAAGCTATTGATCAAGAACCAGCAGCTTTGGATACCTCGCTTTTGGAGTACGAGGCGGATTGGTTGGATTGGCTGAGTACGCACCATTGTTCTTCATCAGACACGGTTCTTTTAAACATTCGGGATTACGCCGAAAATGAAGTGCCAGCGTTGGATACAGCTGAGCTAAAGAGCCGGATGTCTTTGCTCAGTGCATCGTCTCCTATGGATTTGGATTGGAATCCGGTGGTGCATTCGAGGATTCGATTTTATGCCAGCAAAAGGAGAAAGCATCTGGGCAAAATGCTGGGACGCGCGCCGGCTTATTTCCCCATTTTTGAGCAAGCTCTCGATCGCCATGATTTACCCATGGAACTCAAGTATTTGCCAGTGGTTGAAAGCGGCTTGAATCCCACGGCCCGATCGCATGCGGGAGCAAGAGGCTTGTGGCAATTCATGTACGCCACAGCTCAGTACCAGGGACTGCGGATTGACTCATACATCGATGAGCGCCGAGATCCTTATCGAAGCTCGGAGGCAGCATGCGCGTTCTTGTCCAAATTGTACAACACATATGGAGACTGGTTCCTAGCCTTAGCTGCGTACAATGCCGGTCCTGGTAATGTGAATCGTGCCATACGCAGGAGTGGGGGGAAACGAAATTTCTGGGAAATACGTTTTTATTTACCGCGTGAGACAAGGAACTACGTTCCGGCATTCATGGCTGTGGTGTATTTGATGGAATACCATTTAGAGCATAACATCTACCCCGTTGATGTGCGGCCTCCCCACGCTCTGCTCGATACAGTAACGGTCAACGAAGTCCTGCGCTTTGATCAAATTGCCGAGGCCGTTGGATTGAACCCGTCCGACGTCTCACACCTCAATCCGATGTACCGGCTGGATGTGATTCCTGCTACAGTAGAGCAATGGCCATTGGTGTTGCCTTCTTCAAAGATCCCTTTGTTTATGGCGCTGCAAGACAGCGTGAAGAACATCAAACCTGAGTTGACTCCAGACATTGTTTTTGTTCCAGAACCGGTGACATACCGCGTGAAGAATGGTGATGTCTTGGGCAAGATTGCAGATCGTTACGGAGTGAGTGTGCGGCAGTTACGTGAATGGAATGATTTATCAGGATCAATGATTCGAATCGGTCAAAAACTACTCATTCATGCCAATCCCAAGAGTTATTAGGGCAATTTTATTGTTCGCATTTGCGGCACTTATCGGCTGTGGAAGCCAAGAAGGTGCGCGGTATGCACTTCCTGGAAAAGTCGGTGCATCGGGTGAGATTGTCATCGTCTGTGAAAATACTGTTTGGTCGGGGGCCGTTGGTGATACGTTGCGCTCAATATTTGGCCAGCCGTTTCCGGTTTTGCCACAATATGAGCCTTGGTTTGATCTTGTTCATTTGACGCCTGAATCGTTTGACCGATTTTGGAAACCTCATCGCAACATCATTGATCTGGAGTTGGCTGATCGGGTGGACACCCAAACGGCGAAGGTTTCAATTTACCGGGAGAAGTACGCTCGTAACCAAATTTACATTGAAGGCACGGCCCGTACTTCCGATGCGTTGGCTAAGTCTTTGGCTGATCGAGGTGAGGAGATGCGCAGTATTTTGCATCGCACGGAAGTTGATCGCTTTGGACAACTCGTTGCTTTGGACGAAAATGAAGTCATCAAGTCGGAATTGGTGGATCGGATGCGGTTGGAGTTGACGGTTCCCAGGGATGCACGGTGGGCCAAGAAAAACGATGAAATCGGATGGATTGATCGGCAATTGACCCGCATGAAAGGAGGTGACAACCACGACGTACAACAAGGGTTTGTCATCTACCGTGAACCCTACCTTTCCGATCAACAATTTTCGATGCAGGCGCGCTTGGACAAGCGAAATGCGGTCATGCGAAAGCATCTACCGGGACCGACAAAAGGATCTTATATGACCACAGAAATGAGGTACGTCCCCTCCTATGAGGAAGTTGTATTCAATGGACAGTTTGCTTCTGAATTGCGCGGTCTGTGGCGGATAGAGAACAATTACATGGGCGGTCCTTTTTACAGTCTGACCATGTTGGACGAACGTTCAGGAGAGCTCGTGACGGTCGAAGGCTACACATATGCGCCGTATTTCGACAAACGGGAATACATGCGCGAAGCCGAATCGATTGTTCGGTCTTTGAAATGGGCTGAGTTGAAGGAAGAAGGGCAATGAAGTTCTGTTGCTCATTTAAAAACGGTGGATTATGGATGTGTTTGTTGTTTGTGGCATGCGAATCGGAGCCTCAATCGACTTCCCAGGTTTGGGAATTTGACAGCAGCATTCGGGCGATTGAAGTCACAGAGAAACACGGTGTTTGGTGGGCAGGAGCCAATGGCTTGGTGGGAAACTCATTGGATCATGGCACAACGTGGCGCGTTGACACGTTGCGCTTGAAGGACGGAACACTTCCCGCTTTCCGTTCGATTGCCGTGACGAATCAGGCGGCATTTGTATTGTCCATCGCATCTCCTGCGGTTTTGTTTCGCCGAGGTCTGAATGATCAGGCTTGGGATTCTGTTTATGTGAACTCGGACGAGAATATTTTCTTCGATAGCATGGCTTTCTGGGACGACCGTGAAGGCATCGCTATGGGCGACGCGACGGAGGAATGCCTCAGTGTGATTACGACACGGGATGGCGGCAAGAATTGGAACCTCCTTGATTGCTCGAACCTTCCTTCAGTTGTGGTGGATTCAGCAGGGCATAAGGAAGCAGCCTTTGCGGCTTCCAATGGTAATTTGGTCGTGCAGGGCGATGAGGTTTGGATGGTTTCTGGAGGTGTCGCGTCGCGGGTTTTTCATTCCTCCGATCGTGGTCACAGTTGGGATGTTTTAGACACACCAATGAAGCAGGGGGGCGCCATGACCGGGATGTTCAGCGCAGCGCGCTGTTCCGATTCAGAGAACATAGGAATGGCTTGGGGTGGTGATTGGGAGGCCATGGATGAGAATGCAGCCAACAAGATTCACACACGTGATGGAGGAAAGAGCTGGCAATTGCACAGGCCGGGCATTGGACCTGGTTATCGCTCGTGCGTCCAATATGTTCCAAACTCAGCCTGTCAAGGGATTTGGGCCGTCGGCATTCCAGGTGTAAGTCAATCTTGGGATGGTGGAGCGACGTGGGTCACAGAACCAGATTCATCCTATCTCACGGCTCGTTTTGATTCCGAAGGTGAGGTCGCTTGGCTCGCTGGACGTGGTCGGGTCAAACGAATGCCCATCATTCGACCATGAAGTGCTGGGATTCTCCGCGCACATTCTCCAAAACATACCAACCTTTGGCCCAGCGACTCACATCGATTTGCCAAGCATTTTCCCGTCCAGTTTCTTGCACATTTGAGATGCATTGACCTTGCGCGTTGAAGATTTGAAATGCTGAAACGCCTTCGCTACAGGCAATATTCAAAGTTTCACTTACAGGATTTGGCCAAACGCTGAGCGCTGTGGGTTCTGTTTCAGTGATATTGGCGGAGACATCCCCTTTGGCGAATGCGTATTGTCCTTTTTTCAAGTTTGAAACACGAAACAATCCGGATCCATTGGCCAACGAACCTGGTTGCCATTCGTAAGCGGTGCATTCTTGCCAAGGCGCGCTCGCATCGGGTCGCCACGCAAGGAAACCATTGGCCTCTGTGTCGCCGTACAATTCGTAGTCTAAACCTTCGGAGCTGTTTCCGTAATACTGGATTCGAGCATCCAACAATGTTCCTTCTGGCCAAATTCCATCCACCACCCAAAAGTGAGTGGTACTGAGTTCGTCTACGTATGGTTCCTTTGGCTCTTGATCAGGGGCTGCCCAATGGTGTTCAATTCGCACGAGTGCAGAATCGCCTTCAGGCATCGCATCGCATCCCACACGCATTTCCACCCAGGGCAAGTTTTGAATGCCTTCGGTTTCGGTGATGGTGTACATGAAGTCGAGTCTGCCTTGATTCAATCGTCCATTGGCATTGAGAGCGATCAATGCCGGGGAATTGATCCCAGGGTGCTCAATGGTGATTTCGTCAAGTTGACCATTTGCCGTGATTTGTGTCTCGTAGCGGTTCCAATTTTCGTCCCAAACCGTCACGTCGAGGGGTTCGGCCATGTGGTAATTTTCGCACGCCCGGAGTTTTTGTTGCAAATACAGCGTCGATGCTTCGGCACCCGTTTCGTGGGCAGTGGAATCCAAAACCCAAGTTGAGAAACCGGGCTGCAGCACTTGCGCTTCGAACCAAGGCGTCATATCAACTCCTGTTATCTCCTCCAATGTTTCCTCAAACACCTCAACATCCATGTGGCTGTCCAAATGGGTGGCAAGGACGGATTGCATCGCGGATCTAAACACCTCATCACCGAGATAAGCCCGCAAGTTGTGAAGGATAGACGCGCCTTTGTAGTACGTATGTCGGCCATAGATTTCTTCGTCTGGCATGGGCGAAAGCGGATGGAATCCGTTGTCTTGAATGTGACATTCTTCAAGTACAAATTGCTGATTGTCTTTCACGACCTCGACAAATTCTTCCGGGCCGTCTTTCCACTCGATGAACAGATGTGAACTGTACTCTGCAGGCCCCTCTTTCAGCCACATGTGGTTGTGAATGGTGGGCGCCACCAAATCACCCCACCAGTGGTGACCCAACTCATGACTGAACAAATCGCCATTGGCGACCAAACCTTCTCCGACCATGAATTGCGGATAAGCAATGTTGGTTGGGATTTCCAGTGCGCCGTCGGTTGTGAGCACATACCCTACACGCTCCCACGCGTATGGCCCCCACCAGTATTCCAACGCATCGATGGCATATCCCAATTCTTGGAATTTATTGGCCATGGCGTTGATTTGCTCCGATTTGCCTGTGAGTCGAACAGGAATGTCACCATAATTACCGGTGTGCACATAATTGGAATCAACGTAGGGAGCCACGGCAATCGCAGATTGATGCGTGGTGATCGGATGAGTCAATTCAAAGCTGCGTGTCAATGTATCTCCTGCGAGAAATGTTTCTCCGATCAGTGTCCCTTGGCAGTGCGCTCGGCGCCCTCCGGCGCTCGTAACATGGTAGGTGTATGCCGCGCGCTCGACGAAGTTGTCAAAGCAGGGGTACCAGACTTTTCCGAAGTTGGGAGGAATGGTGGTAAGTCCGATGCCCAAGTTGTAGATGTAGTCGCTCACAAAGTAGAATCCGCCCCAGTAAGGATCTTGGTAGGGAGAGCCTTGGTACCACACTTCAACTTGGTAGTCAACATCGGTCTGCCAACCCGCCTCGGGCAATGCGAGGTGCAGTTGGGATTCGGTTTGCTCAAAAAGGACGTTCGTCCCATTGATGGTAACGCTATCCACGGTCAGCTCAACGAGATCGAACCACAGATCTTGTGCATCTTCTTCGAGCACCTCCAATGCGATGATTGCATGCGCAACCAACTGTTGGTAGGCATAGGCCGTTACATCCAAGTCCAGTTCGTACGTGCTGATGTTGAACGAATCACTGCGCGCAATCGAATGGGACATGTCATAATTTACCATCCATCGGGGCTGAGGAGTTGGTTTGACGTCTTTCCGTTCAGGGGAAAGCTGCCGGAAGTGATGGCATTGAACGGGCTCAAAAACCCGTGGCTTGCGCAATGTTCTCTGTTCTTCTTGTGCTTGAGTTAAGAGGCCAGCCATGAGCAAAGCGAGCGAAAGGAGGAAAAATTGGCGAAAATGAAATGTCGGTTGCATGTTGGCAATTTACACCAACGGACTACTTTCGCCGCATGAAAGAAATGCAGATAGCCAACGGCAAGTACGTCGAGATCAGTTACATCCTGCGGGAAGACAGCCAAGAAGGAGAGGAGCTTGAAATTTGTCCAGCAGATGAAGCGTTTGGTTTCATGGTTGGCGAAAACCAAGTGCTCGTTTCATTGGAAAAGGCATTGTTGGGGATGAAAAAGGGCGACTCATTTGCTTTCCGTTTGTCTGTGGATGAAGCCTACGGTGAAGAGGATGAAGAGGCTTTTGTGGAGGTCCCAAAGTCTGCATTCATCGTCGATGGAGAATTGGATGAATCTGTTTTTGAGGAGGGCGAAGTCGTTCCGATGGAGACAGAGGATGGCGAGGAGGTCATCGGTGTCGTTGCGGAGGTTCGATTGAATTCGGTGATTGTGGATTTTAACCACCCTTTTGCAGCTATGAATCTGCACTTTACGGGTGAGATATTGAATGTTGCTGATGCGCCGCCGCAAGGGGCGTGAACGTATCCTAATGCGCACGGGTGTATGTTGTGGATTCGGTACCTTTGAATCATGGAACGCACCGAAATTGAACAGTTGGGGGAATTTGGATTGATTCGCCGGCTCACTCAGGAGATCAAGCACCAACAGTCGAGCACCCTTTTGGGTGTGGGAGACGATGCGGCGGTCATTGATTCAGGCGACAAGCGCGTCGTCATTAGCACGGATATGCTCGTCGAGGGCGTGCACTTTGACATGTCTTATGCTCCTCTGAAACACCTAGGCTACAAGGCTGTTTCGGTCAATCTGAGTGACATCTGTGCGATGAATGCCATCCCAACACAAATTACGGTTTCACTTGCTGTTAGCAGTCGTTTTTCCGTTGAGGCCTTGGACGAATTGTATGCAGGAATACACAAGGCTTGCGAAGTTTATGGGGTGGACTTGGTGGGAGGCGATACGTCTTCGTCATTGTCCGGTTTGATGATCAGTGTTACTGCTGTTGGCTTGGTTGCCGCAGACCAGGCGGTCACACGTTCCGGAGCGAAGCCTGGAGATTTGTTGGTGGTTTCAGGAGATTTGGGAAGCGCTTACATGGGACTTCAGGTATTGGAGCGTGAAAAGGAAGTGTTCAAGTCTGCGCCAATGGCCCAACCGGATCTCACCGATCACCAAGAATTGCTCGAACGACAACTGAAGCCAGAGGCACGCACCGACATCATTCGTGAGTTGGGAGACTTGAAGCTGAAGCCGACTTCGATGATTGATGTTTCGGATGGATTGGCTTCTGAGGCGTTTCACTTGTGCGCGGCTTCGGGATGTGGTGTGCGGATTTATGAAGATAAATTGCCGATCAACCCACATGCGTATGAAACAGCTCGGGCCTTCAACCTGGATCCAACGCTTTGCATGCTGAGCGGCGGAGAAGATTATGAGCTGTTGTTTACCATCGATCAATCAGAATTCGAAAAGGTCCGAAACTTGCCAAAACTCTCGATCATTGGCCACATGGTTGAAGACACTTCAGAAAAAACGCTTGTGACCAAAAATGGTGTGGAGGCGCCGCTCAAAGCTCAAGGCTGGGATGGCATCAAAAAATCGAACGAGGAAGAATCGAACTAACGAATCATGTGTGGAATTACGGGCATTTACGGCATTCCAGATCGTGAGGCGCACGCTTCCTCTGCGGAGGCGCTGTCGAGAATGACAGCGCAGATCGCGCATCGGGGGCCAGATGCCAATGGGTTGTGGGTTTCGGATGCAGAGGTTATGCTCGGTCATCGTCGGCTGAGCATCATTGACACTCAAGAACAATCGAATCAACCTTTCATTCACGAGGCCACAGGTGACGTCCTCGTATTCAATGGAGAAGTATACAATTATCGCGAGTTGCGGGAGGAGTTAAAAGGATCTTTTTCTTTTCGAACCGAAAGTGACACTGAAGTGGTGCTTGCGGCATTGCAAGCGTGGGGTGCAGAAGCGCTGCATCGGTTCAACGGAATGTTTGCCTTTGCTTTTTGGTCCCGTGAGAAACGGGAGCTTTTGCTGGCTCGCGATCGCATGGGAATTAAACCATTGTATTTCTCAGAGACTTCTCACGGGCTGGTCTTTTCAAGTGAAGTGCGCAGTTTGTTGGCTTCGGGATGGATTGACAAGCGGCATGACCCGATTGCTTTATCGGATTATTTGCGGTACCAGACAGTGCATGCACCTCGTACCATTGTTCAAAGTGTATCGATGCTTCCCGCAGGCCATTTGATGCGATTGCAAGGAGAGGAGACAGAGATTACGGCGTGGTGGGACATGCCGTCAGAAACGGCGAAGATTGATGGAGGACTGCCTCGAACTGAACGTCTCAAACGAATTCGAAACGCCATGGAAAAGGCGGTGGATTTGAGGATGCGTTCGGACGTTCCTCTTGGGGCATTTCTGTCTGGAGGCATTGATTCTAGCGCCATCGTGGGCTTGATGAAATCAGCAACAGATCAGCAGATTTCTACGTTCAGCGTGACCTTTGATGAGGGGGAATTTGATGAAAGTACATGGTCCCGGATGGTCGCCAAGCGATTCGATACGGACCACCATGAAATTCGATTGGAAAGCCAGGACTTTTTACACCAAGTGCCGGAAGCACTAACAGCGATGGATCATCCTTCGGGCGATGGACCAAACACATATGTGGTCAGCGCTGCAACGAAGAAGGAAGGGATTACAGTGGCGTTGAGCGGGTTAGGCGGTGATGAAGCTTTTGCGGGGTATCCGGTTTTCAAGCGGTCGCAGCAGCTCATGGAAAAGCGTTGGTTGGCTTCGTGGCCGAAAGGATTGCGAAAGGCAGTTGGCCTCGGATATGCAGCGACAAAAAAAGATGCAACGTCTCGAAAGATGGCGGCTCTATTGGGCGGAGATTATTTCGATTTGGAGCATACGTATCCGCTGTCGCGTCAGATTTTCTTAGAGTCTGACTTGAGAAGATTGGCGCCTCGTGCAGGTCAGCAACCGAATCGTGTCTATCAATGGTTGACAGAACAGATTGCCCCAGAGACCAAAGGCTTTGCACTTCCTTTTCTATCCAAAGTAAGTTTGGCAGAGATGGGTACATACATGAGTCACACATTGTTGAGGGATACCGATCAAATGTCCATGGCGCATGCCCTGGAAGTGCGCGTGCCCTTCTTGGACCACAACCTGGTGTTGGAGGCAATGGCAACACCGGACGATCAAAAATGGCCCCATACGCCCAAACAACTGTTGACTGATTCGATTCCTGACTTGTTGCCTTCGGAGGTCATTCATCGGCCCAAAATGGGCTTTGTCCTGCCTTGGGAGCAATGGATGAAAGGTGATTTGAAGGCGACGTGTGAAGGCGGCCTCGCCTATTTGTCAGACGTCGACGGCATATCAGGCCAAGAAGTCGATCGCATCTGGTCAGCGTTTTTGGCAGGCGACGCCCGCTGGACATTTTCAAGGCTTTGGGCACTTGTGGTTTTGGGGCATTGGATGAAGGAAAATGGTATTCGATGAAACGTTTGCGAATCGTTGTATCCAGTGATTGGTTTCCTCCGGCGTTCCGAGCTGGGGGGCCCATTCGAAGTGCCTTCAATTTATGTGCGCTCCTGTCTGAGCACCATGACGTATGGGTAGTTACGGGCTCACATGATTTGGGCGTCGAAAAGGCATTGGAGGTTGCAAAGGATCGATGGAATACCATTCAGATCAACGATGCATCCATCCAAGTGCGATACTGCAGTCCAGGAAGTCTAGACCGTCGGTTGTGGTCTCGATTGTTGGATGAGATTAGCCCAGATGTGATTCATTTGAATAGCATGTTTTCAAAGGATTACACGCTCATCCCATTGCGAATTGCTCGATCGCGAAAGCTTCTCCGAGTGGTGCTCGCGCCAAGGGGAATGCTGGGAGAGGCTGCTCTTTCGATCAAGCCATTGAAGAAAAGAATTTTTCTGAGCGTTGCGCGGATGATGGATTTGTTTCGCGGTGTCACATGGCACGCATCCACAACGAAAGAAGCTTCAGAAGTCCGTACTCATTTCATTTCCTCGGACGTTCATGTCGCGCAAAATTTACCAGCGACTTCTCCGGCCGAAGCCCCCAACCGTCCAACGGATCACTGGAAAATTGTCGTGATTGGGCGCATTCACCGGGTCAAGAACCTCGATTTTGGCCTGAAGGCTTTGTTGAAGGCATCATCCAACCGTTCCGTGGAGCTGGATTTCATTGGTCCGCCGGAGGACGAGGGCTATCAAAAGGAACTAGCCGACTTGGCTGCAGCGCAAGATGGGATTAAGGTCAGGTTTCTCGGAGGAATCTCACCGACGGAGTTGCCAAAGCACTTTCATGCTGCGCACTTTTTAATGTCTTCGACCACCCAGGAAAATTTCGGGCATTCCATTGTCGAAGCTTGGGCACATGGTTGCCCTGTTTTGATCAGCGATCGGACGCCTTGGTTGCAATTGCAGGAAAAAGGCATCGGCTGGGATTGGCCGCTGGAGGCTGAGACGTGGCAACGCGGCTTGTCAAATGCGCTTGCGATGAATGCAGATGAGTGGGAAATCATGTCAACCCAATCACGGGAATTTTTCAAAACGGATGTACGCAATGACAATGCGGAAAAAGCTAACTTGAAATTATTTCGACCATGAACCGCATTCAACAGCTCTTCGAAATTCAATACCCCATCGTTCAAGCGGGTATGATTTGGTGCAGCGGGTGGGAATTGGCCAGTGCTGTGTCCAATGCGGGTGGGCTCGGAATCATCGGCGCGGGCTCCATGTATCCGGAAGTTTTGCGCGATCAAATCAAGAAGTGTCAAGCGTCAACGGACAAGCCATTTGCCGTCAATGTTCCATTGCTGTATCCATCGATTGAGGAGCACATGGCGTCGATTGTCGAATTGGACGTACCCGTCGTTTTCACCAGTGCGGGCAATCCAAAGACGTGGACCGATCACCTCAAAAGCCATGGCATCAAGGTGGTGCACGTGGTGAGTAGCGTCAAATTTGCGTTGAAGGCACAAGCTGCAGGAGTGGATGCGGTCGTAGCCGAGGGTTTTGAGGCAGGAGGGCACAACGGGCGAGAGGAAACGACGACGATGTGTTTGGTGCCGGCGGTATCAGATGAATTGGACGTACCTGTGATAGCAGCGGGAGGCATTGGCGATGCGCGCGCGGTACTCGCGGCTTTTGCCTTGGGTGCTGAAGGGGTTCAAATTGGAAGTCGGTTTGTGGCGACACCTGAATCCTCTGCTCATCGAGCATTCAAAGAACGCGTTGTTGCGGCCAATGAAGGTGATACGGCACTGCGGCTGAAGACACTCACGCCGGTTCGATTGTTGGACAATGACTTTTCCAAGCAAGTTGCAGCGGCAGAGGCGAAGGGGACGGAGCCTGAAGAGCTATCGGTTTTGTTGGGCCGTGGCCGTGCGAAACTTGGCATGTTTGAAGGGAACATGAACGAAGGGGAATTGGAAATTGGCCAAGTCAGTGGTCGCATCAATTCGATTGTGCCGGCGGCGCAGATTGTTGATGAATTGGTAAACGGCTACAGATCGCTAGCTCACGGGATGACTGATTCCAGGTTCAAATGGTGATTTTATTTTTCGATGGAGAATGCGGTTTGTGCAATCGCGCTGTGGTGCATTTTTTGAATTGGGAACGCGATAATTGTCAGGTCCAATTCGCGCCGCTGCAAGGATCAACTGCGGAGTTGCATCTGTCTTCTAATCAAGTGGAGTCGCCTTACCACTCGTTGTTGGTTTTGACTGGATCAGCTGTTTATGAAAAGGCAGACGCACTCAAAATATTGGCGGAAGAACTCAAAAACCCGTGGGATTATCTGGTCCGAATTGGATTGAAGGTTTTCCCGAATTTTGTGGTGAATGCGGTTTATGACTTGGTTGCCCGCAACCGTCATCGGGTTTCCCGTTTTTCATGTGAATTGCACATGGGCAAGGCATTGCAGAGCAGAATCCTCCCTTGAATGAGGGCTTTACTTTGAGTTGAAATGTCCGCAGACGGATTGGGCCACCTTGAGGTTGACGACTTTATTCAAGTCTTCCAGTGAAGCCTCGCTGATCGCTTTCACTGTTTTGAAATGTGCCAGTAATTCTTGGCGTGTTTTGGGTCCGACGCCTTTGATTTCGTCGAGTTCAGAACGAAGCGCAGCCTTGCTGCGTCGTTTGCGGTGATGTTCGAGCGAGAATCGATGAGCCTCGTTGCGAAGGTGTTGGATCAACTTCAAGGTCGATGAACGCTTGTCCAGGTAGAGCGGGTGCTGATCGCCAGGGTAGTAAATTTCTTCCAAGCGTTTGGCGATGCCGATGATGGCGATTTTCCCGCGTAATCCAATAGATTCCAGTGCTTCCAAGGCATGGCTTAACTGTCCTTTTCCACCGTCGATGACAATGAGTTGAGGCAGCGGTTCGTTTTCCTTGAGTAAACGACTGTAACGGCGGTGCACCACTTCGGTCATGGACGCAAAATCATCGGGTCCGTCCACGGTTCGGATGTTAAACTTGCGGTAATCTGCCTTCGCGGGCTTGCCGTTTTTAAAAACCACACAAGCCGATGCGGGGTTCGTGCCTTGGATGTTCGAGTTGTCGAAGCACTCAATGTGCGTGGGCAACTCACTGAGTCGCAGGTCTTCTTTGGCTGTTTCCAGCAGTCGTTCTGTTGCTGCTTCTGGATGGGTTTGTTCCAATTGTTTTTGACGGTCCCGCATAAAAAAACGAGCGTTCCGCTCAGACATTTCGACCAGCCGCAACTTGTCACCCCTTTGTGGAACATGATATGAAACGCCTTCGAGGGGCAGATCGATCGCAAAGGGTGTGTAAATGAGAGGTGAATCAGTTCCGAATTTGTCGCGCATTTGCACGATGGCGGCTTCAAGGATTTCTTTCGGCTCTTCTCCCAATTTTCGTTTCACTTCCGAAGTGTGTCCTTTGGTGATGGTGCCTTTTAGAATTCGCAGGAAATTGACATACGCACAACGCGAATCTTGGACCACCGTGTACACCTCTACGTCTTCGATGTCGGGGTGGACAATGGTGTTTTTTGACTGATACTTCCGCACGGATGCCAACTTCAACTTGTATTGCTCGGCTTCTTCAAAGCGGAAAGCTTCTGCAGCTTCGCTCATGTTTTTTTCCAGTTCGCGGACCACTTCGCCAAGGTTGCCACGGAGCAGGTGGCGAATGGCAGCGATGCTTTTTGTGTAGTCCGCCTCGTTTTGTTTGCCGACGCAAGGGCCTTTGCAATTTCCAATGTGGTATTCGAGGCAGACACGGAACTTTCCCTTGTCAATGTTTTCCTCCGTCAATGCCAACGCACACGTTCGGATCGGGTAGAGCTTTCGACACAGTTCCAATACGGTGTGCATGGTCTTCACACTTGGAAAGGGGCCGAAGTATTCGCTGCCGTCTTTGATCAGTCGTCGGGTAGGAAAGATTCGGGGGAAACGCTCCTTTTTCACCACGATGAAGGGATACGTTTTGTCGTCCTTGAGTTGAATGTTGTAAAGTGGCCGATGTTCCTTGATCAGACTATTTTCCAGCAGCAGCGCATCGGATTCGGATGGCGCGATGAGCCATTTGATGTCTGTGATTTTTGAAACGAGCAGACGTGTCTTACCGTTGTGGTTTTGCTTTGTGAAATAGCTCGCCACTCGTTTCTTCAAGTTTTTGGCTTTTCCGACATAGAGCAGCCGGTTTGAATCGTCGAAATATTGGTATACGCCAGGCTGTTGCGGAAGTCGCGCAAGGATTTGACTGATGTATTCGGATTTCGCCATAGCTGCGCCAAATTTCGGGCGGAATCTCCAACTAACTTCGCTGCATGGTTTTGATTACAGGAGGAACGGGTTTGGTTGGTCGGCATTTGTTAGAAAAATTACTTGCTGCGGGTGAGCGCGTTCGGGCTTTACACCGTCCAGCCTCCGATCGAACGCAAGTGGAAGATTATCTCAAAAAAAAGGAGATCGATGCTTCTGCTTTGGAGTGGTTTGAAGCAGAGTTGTGGGATGGAGATCGGCTAGAGGAAGCGTTGCAGGGATGCTCCCAGGTGTTTCATTGTGCGGCAGTGGTTTCGTTTCATCACCGAGATGCCGCCCGAATGATGGAGGTAAACCGTGATGCCACAGCAATGCTCGTCAACACCATGCTCCATGTTGGGGTTTCAGAATTGATTCACATCAGTTCGGTTTCTGCTTTAGGACGAAAGGAGGGTGAACCGGTGCATGAGGATGTTCCCTTCGAAGAAGGGTCTGGCGTCACGCATTACGCTCGCAGCAAATACCTCGCGGAATTGGAGGTTTGGCGAGGCAAAGAAGAAGGCCTCAAAGTGTTGGTGATCAATCCTGTCATTGTTTTGGGCCCGGGTGATTTCAAACGCAGTTCTTCCACCATGTTTGCTCTTGCTCACAAGGGTTTTCAGTGGTACCCTTCAGGTAGCAACGGCTTTGTCTCGGCATCAGATGTCGCTCGAGCTTGTCAATTATTGGTAACACACAACTGCTGGAATGACCGTTTCATGCTCTGCGCAGAGAACCTTTCCTATCGACAGGTCATGACGTGGATGGCCGAATCGCTTGAAACACCTCCCCCTGTGCGGCGCTTGCGTGGTTGGATGTTGGGCTTGGCTTGGCGTCTTGGCCGTGTGCTGGAAATGTTGACTGGCCGCAAGTCTCCAATTACCCGCGAATCAGTCCAGAACACCAACAAGAAGCACGCCTACGCGTCAAATTTTTTGGAGCAAACCCTCGAGAGCAAGGGAATTAAATGGGAATATGAGTCCATTGAAAAAGTGATTTTCGAAACGGCTCCGCATGTAGTTGATGCTTTGGCGCCGCCGAAATAACGCGGTTAGTTTGTCGCGTTCACTTCACGTTCCAAATCAGAAAGCCGTTCACTCACTTCCTCAAGCAAACCGTCCATTTCTGTGGGGTGTTGATACCACCAACGGTAAGTCGCATTGAATCGATCTTCGCTGATGTCGAAGCGTTCAAAGAGCTCCACGTAATGTCTTAGGACGATTAGGCCTTGCTCGTCGTTGCGCATCAACCGCTGTTTTTTGACCCCTTCGATGAGGTGCACTTCTGTGAGGACCTGCACAAATGTGTCTCGCGAAATCATGCCCGGAACCTCTGATTTTGGATGGTTGGGACTTGAACAGGCAGTGAGTCCGCAACACGCGATTAGAAGGACAAAGTACGAGGTGGGGTACCCTGAGATCATCGATCAAATGTTAAGCGCTCTCCTGCATGATTGCCCGCTGTTGTCAGCACCTCTGTACCGTTGTAAACCTGTACACCATTGACCCACGTGCCACGAACGCGTGATTTAAACGTTGTGCCTTCAAAAGGCGACCAACCGCACTTGTAACGAATGTTGCTGCGGGAAACAGTCCAGGGTGCGTTGGGGTCAACGAGCACCAAATCCGCTTTGTATCCGGGACGTATGTATCCGCGCCCTTCGATTTGGAACATATCTGCCACACGATGAGCCATCAGGGTCACAGCATCCTCAACGGGCAGTAATCCTTGATGCACCATTTCGAGCATAGCGGGCAGAGCGTGCTGCACCAGTGGACCGCCCGAGGGAGCGTTGAAATACGAGTTGTTTTTTTCTTCGAGGGTATGTGGCGCATGATCCGTAGCTACGACATCGATTCTTCCATCAAGAATGCCCGCGCGCACGGCGGCGCGGTCATCCGACGTTTTCACCGCAGGATTCCATTTGATGTGGGTTCCTTTTTGCTCGTAATCGGCTTCGGTAAACCACAGGTGATGAATGCAGGCTTCAGCTGTAATTTTCTTTTCGATGGAAGGAATGTCATTTCGAAACAATGCGACTTCGCGAGCCGTCGAAATGTGAAGAATGTGCAAACGTGTGTTCCATTTTGTAGCCAGCTCCATAGCCATGGAGGATGAGCGGTAACAAGCTTCGGCACTACGGATATAGGGGTGCTGTCCAATGGGCACGGCTTCTCCAAAGCGAGTGCGTGCGGCTTCGATGTTCCGACGAATTGTCGCCTCATCTTCGCAGTGTGTGGCGACAAGGGTGGGGCTTTCCTTGAAAACAGCTTCCAAGACTTCCCGATCATCCACCAACATGTTTCCCGTGGAGGAGCCCATGAATACTTTGACGCCACAAATGCGGCGAGGATCCGTTTTCAAGACTTCTTCCAAATTGGTGTTGGAGGCGCCCATGAAAAATGAATAATTCACAGCGCTCACCTCAGCGGCCCGATCGTACTTGTCTTGCAAGAGTTGTTGGGTGAGCGCTTGAGGTACCGTATTCGGCATTTCCATGAACGATGTGATTCCGCCTGCAGCAGCTGCAGCCGACTCCGTGGCAATTTCACCTTTGTGGGTGAGTCCAGGTTCTCTGAAATGCACTTGGTCATCAATGCACCCCGGCATTAGCCAGAGGCCAGTGGCATCGATTTGAATGGCCTTAGAAGCTTCTTGGTGTGTGTTGCAAGCATCACCAACGGCAGCAATGGTGCCGTCGCTAGCGATCAGGACATCGGCAATGGTCACTTCGCCTTCATTGACGACGTTGGCACTGACGAATCGAGTGGGCTGTGGAATCATGGATGAATTCAGGGTTTGGAATTCGGATTTGGAGTGACTTTTCGGAAACGCATCTGAAGAACTCCAATAAACGCTTCACGGAAGATGTTCATGCTCATCTTACTCGTCCCCAGCTCGCGATCGATGAAGGTGATTGGAACCTCTTCAATGCTAAATCCGAGTTGACGCGCATTGTACTTCATTTCAATTTGAAAAGCATATCCAATGAATTGAATGCGATTCAAGTCGATGCGCTCCAACACTTCTCGCCGGTAACACTTGAACCCTGCTGTGCTGTCCCGCACACCGAGCCAAAGCACCGTGTTCACATAAACAGAGGCGAAATAACTCATTAGAATTCTGCCCACGGGCCAATTGCTGACTTTGCCCCCGCGTGTGTAGCGTGAGCCCACAGCTACCCCAGCTCCGCCTATGCAGGCTTCGCGCAACCGCACGAGATCTTTGGGATTGTGTGAGAAATCGCAGTCCATTTCATAGATCAAATCATACCCTTGCTTCAACGCCCAATTGAACCCAGCGATGTATGCCGTGCCCAAACCGAGTTTTCCTGAACGCTCTAGAATGTGGATGCGATCATGATTCTTTTGGTTTTCCTTCACCACGTTTGCGGTGCCATCGGGAGAGCCGTCGTCTACGACCAACACATGGAATGGAGGCTCCAATGCCATCACTGTATCCAGCATTCGCTGGATGTTTTCGATTTCATTGAAGGTGGGTATGATCACTAAACTCTTCATGGTATTCTAACAGCTCATTCGTAAAAGGTTCACTTCAGCATCTGTCAAATGCCTGAAGCTGCCGCGTGGGACATCCTTTTTGGTCAGAGGTCCGATGGTTACGCGATCCACCTTCACGACATGATAACTCAGTTCTTCAAGCATTCGCCTTGCAATACGGCTTCTGCTCGATGTAAGTTTCAATCCAATGTGGGTTCTTTCTTCATTTGCAAACTCAGCCTCAGTGGCTTTTACGAAACCTTTGTCTACGATGAAGCCTTCTTTCAATTGTTCGAGGTGGTTGGGCTGGACGCGTTCGGCGAGAATGACGTGATACAACTTTGCTGCCCCCGATTTCGGGTTATTCAGTCGCACCATGAGTTCTTCGTCATTGGTGAACAACATCAGTCCAGTGCTTTCACGATCCAGTTTATCAATGGATCGTATTTCTTCTTTGCAGGCCTTTTGAACCAGTTCGTGCACTCCTCGTCGCGCTTTTGCGTCGGCCATGGAAGTTCCAAACCCTTTGGGTTTGTTCAGCAGCACATAGCGTCGAGCTTCGGGACGAATCGTGGCTCCACCCACTTGCACACTGTCTGTTACATTGACCTTGTGTCCCATCTGAACAATGATTTCTCCGTTGACCGTCACTACACCAGATTCGATCAACGAGTCCGCTTCACGTCGTGAGCAGACACCGGCGTTGGCGATGTAACGGTTCAGACGCATCGGCCCACCCAATGCGGCCAAGGGTTTTTGGCGAGGGGCTGGTTTGTTGCCTTTCCGAAAATTTGAGCCACTGCGGGATTTCCCTCCCGTGCCATCGGGCTTGAAGTTGCTTTTTTGATCAGGCTTTCGTTTAGGTCCAGGCTTGCTTTTGGAACGGCTAGATTCTGAACGGTTGGCACCTGAACGGCTTTCTCCGGGTTTTGAGCGCGGCGATTGCGAAGATCGGGCACCTGCACGACCAGAATTCTGCTTCTTCATGAAGCAAAGATATTCCATTCAGGGCATGCAAATGAACGCATCTTCAATGTGTTGTATTCGGTGATTATCGCGGTCATATTCAATGCAGAGAATATCAAAACGAATGGTGTTTGACTGATCCTCTTGGTATTTTAAAAATCGATCAGCGGCGCTGATGATGCGCTGCTGCTTGTCAAGATCAATGGACTCAAAAGCGGTCTCGGCGTATCCGAATTTGCGGACTTTTACTTCGACAAAAATCCACGTGTCAACGTGCTTTCCGATGAGGTCAATTTCAAAACGCCCTTTGCGCCAATTGCGTTCAAGAATCTGAACGCCTGTTTTTTCCAAGTGAATAGCAGCCAATGTTTCCCCCCAACGCCCGCGCTCTGTTGCATTCATTTCCTGTTGATTTGAAAACGAAGAACTTGACGAAGGAACTAACTTCGTGGCATGATTTTCAGAAGAAGCATTTTGATTTACGTCTGTTTCGTTGGCACCATGCTCGCGTGTGCGGCGCAAGCCAGTGGACAAGGCTTTTCCTCTGACGAGTGGTACGTCTCCTGGGGATATAACCGTTCGGCTTACACGACGTCCGATGTAAAGATGTGGGGGACGGGTCCATCTGGAGAGGCGTTTGATGTCACTTTACAAGACGCGCGCGCCAACGACATGCCTGAGCGATTTCAGGCGAAAGTGTATTTCCATCCGGGCCTTTTTACCATTCCTCAATTCAATGCGCGTTTTGGAAAACGCATCGCACCAAATTGGTGGGTTTCAGCGGGATGGGACCACATGAAATACAAGCTTCAAAAACAACATGTGGTGGCCGATGGATACGCGGGTGCGGCGGATTGGGAAAACGATGACACATTGCCGCCAGGCACGATTTCAGAATGGAGCGGTGATTCTTTGTGGTGGGGCGAAGGGTTCAATTTGGAGCATAGCGACGGCATGAATTTTGTCCGATTCAGTTTGGAACACCAGACGGATGTGTGGCGATCGGTGAATGATCAATTCATGCTTTCGGTCTTTGAAGCGGTTGGAGCTGGAGTTGTTGTTTGCAGCACGGATTTCACGTGGGCCGGTGAACGCCAAAAAAACGCGCAGCATTTGTCAGGACTTGGCATCGGAGTGCATGCTGGACTTCGAATGCAATTGCATCGGCGTTTTTTCATTCAAGCTACAGGCCATGCGGGAGCGGTCACACTGCCGTGGATTCGGTTACAAGGGCCAACGGACGCGGGAGCCAAGCAGAGTTTGGGATATGTTGAGGCCGCATTTGCGTTGGGCTACCTCATTGGAGGAGACCACAAGCCGAAAGGCAAACGGAACTGCAACACTTGCCCAAAGTGGTGAGGCTGAACCTCGGAGCTAGGCTGAACTAGGAAAGCACCAATTGGGTTTCACCAATGAACTCATTTCCTTCGAGGATTCGAATGGTGTAAATTCCGGGTGGAATGTCCTTTGCAACGGGAATGAAGAAAATGCATGCTTCGATGCGCTCGTTGTTGTAGTCCACTTCTCGGGAAGCGCTAACGGGATTGCCCAGCGCATTTGCATTGTCTGATTGTTCGCCCATGAGGATGTCTCCGGATGCGTTGCTGACTTGTAGATGCAAGTTTTTGGATCCTGCGCTTGCGATGCGATTTTCCAACAGCGTAAAGCAGACGCGGACCATGCTCAAGCGTGCGGCACGCGTGGTTGGCCGCTGGCGTCCATTGCTCAGAACTCGTATCCCTTCCGCCGAGGCTTCTGCCGCCTGCAGTGTTTGTCCAGCGGTGATCATATCTTCCATGTTTTCTTGCCGTTCCACTAAGTTGGCGTTGCGTTCTTGCACCTCTTCGACACGCGCGCGCATTTGGTCGTTCTCGTCGATGAGCGCAAGATTCAATTGATTGAGTGAATCGATCGTGGCTACATATCCCTTCATGATTCCACGCAGCGTTTCGGACTCCTTTTTGGCTCGCGCGAGGGACCAATTTCCATTTTTTACTTGGGTGACCAGCCGATCAATGTCATTCTTCTGATCTGCAATTTGGGCGAGCATCAAGGCATTTTCGGTACTCAGAGTGTCGTAGCTAAAACTTAATTTTTCGAGATCAAACAAGACCTGGTCGCGCTCCAGTGATATCGCCGAATTGTCGGCTTCGACTTCTGCAACCGTTTGATTGGTTTGGTATAGTTGTAAGCCGAGACCGATGCATACCATGGTTAAAACGGCAGAAGTAATGATGAGAATGCGTTGTGATTCCATGAGATTCGATAGGTGATGCGGACTACGGAAGAACGGAATGCTCAACGCGCAATTGCCCTGACGCGTCCCAAATTTCGGCAGAAACCTTGGCCATTCCGGGTCTTCCCAAGTGCAGAATGCCCACATTGTTTTCCATGACGGGTCCGGCAATCCGGTTTCCATTGCGGGTGGCAAAGTCCCACGTCGAGGTGATGCCGCTGGCGGTGATGTCGTAGACGTCCATCCCATTCAATCCCGAAACTTTCGAAATCTCCGCATAATGAACATCTCCTGTAATGAATACTGTGGGGGTTGGTTTTTGTCGCTCGGCTTCAGCCAACAAGCGAAGCATTTTTTCTTGTTGCCGGGGAAAATTGGCCCACGATTCGTAGCCATTCCATTCGATGCCGAATTGTGTGGACGAAGCAATGATGCGAAAGTCGGCCTCCACGGCCAGCTGTTTTTTGAGCCATCGCCATTGATCTGAACCGAGTAACGTTGAGTCAGGATTGCGTTGGGGCTCATAATCCGCCATGTAAGTGAAGGATTGGCTCCCTTCGAGGATAATGCTTTGTGAGCGTACTAAGTTGTCGCGGAAGGTGCGAGTGTCGAGCAGAATGACGTGAACATCCTGCTTTCCGCCGTCGAACAAGTAGCTCGTGTAGATGCCTTCTCGATTTCTTCTTGGAGCGTCACGCGCGTCTCCCCAGAAATCCAAGAAAACCTTTTTTGAAGCTTCTTTCAAAGGATAATGTCGCCCCGCGTCGTTCCATCCGTAATCGTGATCGTCCCAAGTCGCGAGCAATCGTGTCGCTGAATCAAGTCGCTGGAAGAAAGGATTATTTCCAAGGGTTTGATACGCTTTTTGAAGGGTAGAAATTTCCTGCGTATCACCATAAACATTGTCCCCTAGCCAAACGAAGAGATCGGGTTTTTGTTGGATTGTAACATCCAATACGGGCATTGGTTTTTCGGCTTGAGCACAACTTCCAAAGGCAACGGAACGCACTTCTTTGCGCACGACGACATCAGCCGCGGCTTTTGTTTCTGCTTTTCGAAGGATGATAGTCTTGGGCTCAGTTTGGCAACTGAAGAAGGCGCTGGACACCACGATGATGACCAAAGCGAAAGTGAAGTTGCATCGGTACCGGTGCCTCATTCACCTAGCTCAAAACGAATGGGGAGCACGTACTGGACAGACACAGCTTTTCCTTGGTTGGTTCCAGGGACAAAGCTTGGGAGTGAATTAACCACGGTAAATGCTGCCTTTTGAAGCAGATCAGGACCGCGAAGAATTTCTACGGATTTGATGGACCCTTTCTGGGACACTACGAATTGGACCTGCACAGTTCCTTCGATTCCTTTTTGGCGCGCATCTTCAGGATAAACGAGGTTTTCCATGATGTGCTCCATCATGCTTTCATTTGAACAGGCTTCGCGTTCTGCGCGTTGGTCAATCGAGGAACAACTTTGAAGCACCGGCATTACTTCTGCGCTTGTCACGACGTCGGTCGGAGGGTATCCAATGCCATTCTGTGCTATGAGGTTTTGAAATGGCAGGCTACATATTGCGACCAAAGCAAGGTTTAAAATTTGCCGTTTCTGTCGTTTTTTCATGCTGAAATATACACGTTATCACTGAACCTTCAATGGCCAACGATGGGTGTGCAAGGGATGGTTAATGAAATAATATCCGGGACTTAAAGTGCTTGGGAGTTGAATTTGTCTCGAAAATTTTCGCCATTCGACGGCAATTGACTTGCCGGATTGATCCACCAAACTCCAACCGCCTTCATACCCATCATCGGGCGAGTTAGGGATCGTCACAAATGATCCACGGTTTGCGGGGTTTGGGAATGGCAGCTCTTCGATTTGCTGCAACGAATGTGACGGCAAGAGCAATTCGCTCGTACCCATGATCCATCGTGATGCGAGCAACGGTCGATCCCATGCACCAATGTCCCATTGCCCAACGGTTACCAATCGTTCCCATTGGGCATGATAGATTCCAAGGACATTGTGCCAGTTTCCACCGTAGGGTGTGTTCGGCAGCAAAGCAGAAATGGGGAGTTGTGGGTCGAAAATTTCGATGAGGTGGGTGCTTTGCGTGCCTTGATTGGGATCACTTCCGATTCCTAAAACTTGGGAATTGGGCAATGAAACAAATCCATTCGATGTCCAGTTTTCTGAGAACTCTGAGGTTTGCATGGCCAACGTCGAACCGTTTAGGTCGAACACGACCTGATTCCACCCAGCCGGAAGGTCATCGGTGATTTCATTGTCTAAAAGGACCACGATCGATTCTCCTTCCAGTGCGATGGCTTTTGCGCTGTGGTTCTGACCGGGGCTGACGTTCAAATGCACCCAGCCGTTGGTTCCAAATGTGGCGTCAAGTTGTCCATTGGCCAGGTGTTTGGTCAAGAGCAATTCATAATGGTACGCGTTGGAATAGGCTCCCGCGGCATACCATGTTCCGTTTTGTCCTTCTACCGCGCAAGTGTAATAACCTCCGATTTCGTGCCGATTGAATCCGGAAGCCATGCCGAGGGTGTCGGTCACACTTGAATTTCCGAGGTCGACGATGAGCGATCCATTGGTCCCAAATTCCGTCAAACCTTGTCCGTTTTCATCCATCCTCACCAACGCAGGCATCTCCTTGTGAAAGCAGCATGGGTCGAGGACATAGCCTAACGCTAATCCACCATTGGTACCGTCTGCATCAGACTCAGCCCATCCGAGCAATGACTGAAAAGGTGATCCGAATGAAAAGGTCGAAATGTCGGGCGTGGTGTTTTCACCTTCATTCCATTTGATCTGGATCCATTCGGATGAAAGCCCTGCGTTTTCTGACCCGCTCACTTCGATTCCATTGGCGAGTGCCCAGAGGTTTCCATCCGAATCGCTTCGAACATGTTTCAGTCGAATTTCAGTCGAATCGAAGGCAGGCATTGGCAGCAGCGAAGCTGTTCCATCTTCTTCCACTCGCCAGACTCGTGGTTGGACCCCTCCATCGGCATCAAAGGCCTCGCTGGCAATGGCCAAAGCATCTTCCCAAGGAGCTATCCCAATCGGTTGTTGCCAAAAACCCTCTCCCTCCAACCACCATCCTTGCTCAGCCCAGCCTTCATCCTGATTCCAAGAAGATTGAGCTTGGACATTGCTCAATGAAGCCAGTGCAAGGCAAGCGAAGTTGGCAACCAGCAATGGGTAAAACCAGTTCATCAACGAATGATGTGCAGCCCTTGGTGGGTTCCGTTTTCAGAAGTGATGATATAACTCCCATTTGGCAGTGCTGGTAACGCCCACGGCTGGTTTGCAGACAAGGTTGCCTTTTCAATGATTCGACCAAATGCATCATGAAGTTGAAAAGGTGTTGGACCTGAGACGCCTTCAATTGCGATTTGGTTGGTGGCTGGATTGGGATAAATGATCCACGTATTGCTAGGGTATTCCAAAATTGAGGCCGTCGTGTCATAGTTTTCAACGGTTTCGTCAATGGTGACATTTGTCCCGCCGGGACCCCCGGGTCCACCTGCACCGAAATTATCGGTCGCTACGACTCCGCGGTAAGCTGTAAAGAAATAGGGGTACTGAGGGTTCCAATTCTCATCGACGGTGGCGAAGTAGGCATAGGTGCCAGTGGGATATTCGGGGGTCACACATTCTCGACCGTTGAATACATCCAAATGACCTTGCATGTCGATGTATTCAAAATCTTCGATGTATGCGCCCAATACTGCCTCTACAGCATCTGCTCCAGGCGGAATGGCAGGAGTGACAAGCTCTCCAACGTCTGGTCCGTATTGATTCGGCGCGAGAACCGTGCCGTCGGGGAGGGTATGCCGGACTTCAATGTTTCGCAGGGCATAGCTTGTTTCCATGCGGACAATTCCGCCTGTGCCGTCTTCATTTGCAAACCCAAACGGCCCGTAAATGGGATAACCATCGAATGCAAAGCCGATAATGGGACTGTGTGCGTCAGGATCGAGCTCCAAAAGACCTTCACTCGGATAGTCATTGCAGACAGGGTTGATGACGTCCATTGAATTACTGAAGGGTGAAGGAATCAAATGGTGATGATAATTCCCCATGGCCGGATGTCCTTTGGCGCAGTCAAACCCCGCTAATTCGAAGAATCCGCCGTTTTGATGCCAATTGTTTTGGTTGTTGTAGGAAAAAGCATCCAGCGCATTGAACGTTGGAACGCCATTGATCAACACAGCGGTATGCCCTAAACCTGTCGCCGTTCCTCCAGTCGGACCCTCCTCCGGGTTGCGGGGAATGCGAAACAAATAATCTGCGTTTTGCGCTTGCGAAGGATTGCCATCGCCGTAAGGAGCTGTGGCATAACGCGGCACCCCAGTAGCATGCACATATACATTTTCGTCTGAAAATTGGACCAATTGTACATCGCATTCTATGCCGTTGTCTACCAGATTTCCATTGGTCATGTAGTATGAACCTGTTGCCTCGTCGGTATTGATTAACCATGATTCTAGCTCTGGCTGAGCGCCTAGCGGACAAAACCCAAGACCAAAAATGAATGAGCTAAAAACTGTAAGCGTATAGTTGTTCATGAGAGCGAGGTTTTGAATTTGTAAGGTAGACGAATTGAAGAGGAAGAGGTTTAACTCTGGCTCCAGAATTCGAAGCAAAGGGCGCTTGAATTGTTGATAACCATGGTGGAAATCGAGCGAACTCCCCGGGCTTTTCACGCCTTTGAGCAGCCTAAATTGCTCTTAAATCAAAGCCTTATAAAGCATGAAAAGAATATTTACCCTAATGATGGTGTTCGCGGCATGTGCATTGCACGCCCAAGAGCGCTATTTAGACGAAATCTTTGAGAACGTCACCGTTACCGAAGATGTCCAATACGCGAGCAATGTTTCTGTCCTCCCCGCATTGCAGGGAGCGCCTCCGATGCAATTGCCACAGCTCATGGATATTTATCAGCCAGAAGGTGATGAAGAAACAGCTCGCCCGCTGATCTTGGTTTTCCATACTGGAAACTTTTTGCCGCAATATTTGAACGGATCGGCTCTCGGAACACGCAAGGATAGTGCAGTGGTAGAATTGTGTGAACGGTTCGCTCGCATGGGTTATGTAACGGCTTCTGTGGACTATCGTTTGGGTTGGAACCCGCTTGCGGGAACCCAAGAAGAAAGAACGTTCCAATTGATCAATGCTGCTTACCGTGGCGTGCAAGATTCAAGAACGGCCGCTCGATATTTTCGCATGAATGCAGCGGAAATGGACAACACCTATGGCATTGACCCAGACAAGATTGCCATGTTTGGTGACGGAACAGGTGGTTACATCACGCTGGCCTCAGCGGCCATTGCAGATTACAATGATATCATTTTGGACAACGAAGGCAATCCCATTGAGGTCTTTTGGTATGATCCAGGAGACGGCTCTTCCATTCCAATGGTCATTGAGTCAGTCAACGGTGATCCGGAAGCGAAATATGATGGATTCACGCCAGACAGCCTGCAACTATGCGTCGGCCACTATCCTGAATACAGTTCTGAATTCAACTTCCAGATGAACATGGGCGGCGCCTTAGGATCGGACAAATGGCTTGATGCGGGTGATCCAGCGATGGTGAGCTTTCATTGTCCTCACGATCCGTTTGCTCCATATGGGACGGGAGTTCTGGTCGTACCCACGACTCAGGAGCCTGTGATTGAAGTGACAGGAGCTTACGGAGTGCACACATTGATCAACTCTTTTGATGCACCGAACAACAATGATGTTTTTCAATCGCTCAACTTAGCGGATGACGTGTCCCTCGCAGCGAATGAGATCAACGAAGGAATGGACGGCCTCTATCCTGTGTTGAACAGCTATGTTGATGGCGCTCCGACCGAGCCTTTTGACAGCTCGCCTTGGCAGTGGTGGGATGTGGCGATGACGCAGATGGTTGACACAGCCAACGGATCAAACATCGCGGCAACGCAATTGTCTTTGAACCCAACGATGGGCCCAGAAGAGGCATTGCCTTGGATGGATATCATTCAAGCTTATACCGCTCCGCGCATGTACCATGCTTTAGGATTTGGTGAGGTAGAAAGCGTTGAAGAGGCGATTGCGAATGACGCATCATTTGCGATCTTCCCGAATCCGACGAGTGGTTTAACGACCATTGATCTGAAGACACCAGCGATTCAGGCTTCATTGTTTTCATTGGATGGACGATTGGTACGCCAATGGCCGTTGGTGGGAATTCAGGGCCAATTTTCAGTTGATTTGAGTGATGTTTCCAATGGGACTTACATTGTTCAAATTGACGGAGAGTCTCAGCGCATTTCGGTAACGAGATAACTTCTCTTTTTAACGATACGAAAAGCCCCGACCAATCAAATGGTCGGGGCTTTTTCATGTTCAACAAAATATCAGCCTCACCTTCGGCTGTATCGAGAATCGCTTTGACCTCCGCGGTTGCCTCCGTTGTTTCCTCCGTTGTTGCCTCCGCCGCTATTGTTGCCTGAGGATTTTCCCTTACCACGCTGAGGCCGACCTGAGCTGGATTGACCTCCACCTCCATCTCGCCTTGGTGCGCCACCTCCATCGCGGTCGGAACGGAAACGCTTCCCTGAGCTTCCGCTGTTGTTTCCGCCTCCACCGTGGCGTGGTTTTCCGTGGTTGAAAGGCTTTTTCTTCTTCTTTTTTGAGCCACCCGAACCAGGAGCTTGAGGCCGCTGATTGGATTTGTTGAGATCAAGTTCGAGTGCAGGTTTTGCCAAGTGCCAAGGATGATCTGTAATGAGTGGCACTTCCCGCTTCATCAATTGTTGGATGTCCGACATGAACTTTCGTTCATCCGCTTCATTCACAAACGACCAAGCAACGCCTGAAGCGCCCGCTCGTCCGGTTCGACCGATTCTGTGCACGTACGTTTCGGAAATGTTGGGAATTTCGAAGTTAATGACATGGCTTACGCCGCTGACGTCAATGCCACGCGCTGCGATATCGGTCGCAACTAAGATGTTTATCGTGCCTTTGCGAAACCCCTGCATGGCCCGTTCGCGCTGCGGCTGCGTTTTGTTGCCGTGAATGGCCGCTGCATTGAGCTTGTTCTTGCTCAGGTAACGGACTACTTTGTCTGCGCCATATTTCGTTCGCATGAAGACCAATGCCGTTTCTACTTCGGGCTGTTGCAGAAGATGCACGAGCAAATCTCGCTTGTCTGCTTGCATCACAAACATCATCTTTTGGTCTACAGTCTCGGCAGCGGTGCTCTCCCGAGCCACTTCTACCCGAACGGGATTGCGCAACATCGTGTTGGCGAATTCCAAAATATTGGGAGGCATGGTCGCTGAGAAAAACAACGACTGCCGATCTTTTGGAATGTGCTTGATGATGCGCCGCAAATCGTGAATGAACCCCATATCCATCATGGTGTCCGCTTCGTCGAGTACGAAATACTGCAAATGCTTCAGGTTCACGTGGCCTTGCTCCTGCAGGTCAATCAATCGACCAGGCGTGGCCACAACGATATCTACACCGCGACGTAATTTTTGTACTTGGCTCTTTTGATTCACACCGCCGAAAATTGTAGCGGTATGAAGCTTCACGTGCTTGGTGTATTCGAGGATGTTTTCTTCGATTTGAATTGCCAATTCACGCGTGGGCGTGAGGATCAATCCTCGAATGGGTTGAAATTGACCGGAATATCGATCTTGCGAAAGGCGGTGGATCATGGGCAAGCTAAACGCAGCGGTTTTGCCGGTTCCAGTTTGCGCCACGCCCAAGACATCTTTCCCGTCTAAAACAACGGGAATAGCTTCGGCTTGAATGGGTGTTGGGGTTTCATAGCCCAACGCATGGATGGCCGTGAGCACATCCGCGCTGAGGCCTAAATCGTCAAATGAATTCAAAGGGAGTGTTGTAGTGAGCACTGCGCTTCGTCGCGAGAGTGCTACTGCAAAGGTCGCACATTTCGTTCTTTGTTCGACGATTCAGTACGTTGCACGCCGCTCAATGTTTGTTGAATTCTGGAGTTTAACTCATTTTTTCGCTTCAGACTGAGCGGTTTTCAATCGTTTTGTACTGAAAAGGATTCGAAACGGATAAAAAGAGCACTTTATCGCAAAACAAGGCGTTGGGTTTGTGCTGTCTTTGTTGTTTCGAGCACCAAGAGATAGACTCCACGCGGCCACTGTGTCACGTTGAGTGTGGCTTGTCTGGTATTTGAACTCGTCATCACTTCCTGTCCTTGAGCGTTGAAGATCCGGAGCGCTTTGGACGCAACAGGTGCATTGATGAAAAGCTGATCGTTGGCAGGGTTGGGGTATGCAAAGAGAGATTCAACCTGATGATCCGATGAACCAATGCCGGCGGTGCAGTCCAGATTATTGTCCGCATAACTTCCGCGATTGGCAATAAATGGCTTGAGTCCGTAAAGTGTGCCGCCCATTCCGCCTTGGTTGGAATTGAAGTTATTTTCGAATTGAGTGTTGGAATACATTTTGTTGTCGTCCGCATAGACAGAAGACTGCACAAGCGCTTTCAACTCGTCAAGTCGAGGCTCGAGAAACTCGGAATTGAACCAATTTTCCTTCAACCAGCACATTTCAGCATAATACGCTTCCCGAAGCACATCACTTTGCATGATGCGCTCGAGCAGGGGCCTGTTTTCATTTCCCCCATCAAAATCCAAGTCCAGCTCAGTCATGTCCCCAGGAACCCCAAAGGCGTAGCTGCCGAAAGTCTCATTGGAATCCCACTTGATCCATTGCCAGCGGTTCGTGGTCATGTTGTGATAGAGGTAGTAGTTCCGAGCTGAAAGCGTGTAGGTGTCCAAGTTCGAAAACAAGTTGTCCAAAGCGGCAGATTGCAGATAGGGGATGAGATCCAGATGATCACCCAGCTGTGTCTCAAATTCTTCGTCGCTCGCGTTGTTGATGAACTCAATCAACGCGATGAGGTCACTCCAATCATCGCTCTCATTCTGTTTTAATTCGTAGGCATTTTCATAGGCGGATTGCTCGGAACCGAGATAGACGAGGCTGGCTTCACCATCGTCACCGCCAAAATTCGAGCCCGCCTTGAAAAGATGCCCGCCGTCATCGCCGATGCTTCGATCGAGGAACTGGTCGTCAATTTGTTCCGACACGGTGTAAAACCCCCACGGTGCACCATTGAATGTTACCTCTGCAAAAGTGGCGCGTGGCGCTAATATGCCAGCCGCTTCGCAGACGTCGTAGAAGACCTTTTCCCGCACAAAAGTGGGATCTTTGAACCCGTTGTTGAAGTTGAGCTTTTTGAGGAGGTCGTACGATTGACCGCCAATGAATCGGTTGAAGTCGACTTTGAATGGCTTTTTATTACCGGGATGCATCATGCTCGAATTCCCTTTCAACCGGATGCCGACTGAATCCAACATGATGGTACCGTCGGTCGTTGTGATGCTGATTTCAGCCGGAATGTAATTCTGATCTCCATCGTACTCGTCATTGAGCAACGACCAATAATTGGAGTTGTAGAATGACACATCAACACCCAGGATTTGATCGGTCCCAAAAACATTGTTTCCTTCAGTTTGTGCGCTGACGAAGGAAAGAGTGGCTAAGATCAAAGATGCGAGGAAGGTGAACTTTTTCATATTGCTGTTTGAAGCAAAGAAAGGCCAGGGGTTTAATGCAAAAGCAAAAGCCCCCAGCGGATTGCTGAGGGCTCTTGAAAAAGCGTTAGAGACACATCACTTCACGATTTGCAGTCGCGAAGTTCCCGCCGTTTCGGATGTGATGATTTGCACGATGTAGTGACCAACAGGAAGGTTCAAGCTGTGTTGTTGATTTCGAGTCACTTGAGACAGAGTGTTCACGGTTTTTCCTGTCATGTCTACAATGGAAATATCAGCAACATGGTCATTCCCAGACCAAGAGAATGTAACAGCGCTCTGGGCAGGGTTGGGATAAACATCTGTAACGAATGCACCATCATGCTCTGAAACCCCACTCACGTTTCCGAGGTTGGCACGCAGGCAAAAGGCGCCTTCAGCAGACCAATCGTAGAAACCATTGTCCCAGTGGAATCCATCATAGCGCAAGAAATACTCAGTTCCCTCCTCCGTGTCAAAGCCTACTTCAGCCCACCACCACCCCTGATCGGGATCGATGTCTTCTGAACACGCAACAGGAACGAGCTCGCCGCAATCTCCCTTATACAAAGCCATTTGGCTGTCCCAACCGAAGTAGTAGACAAAGGTTTCGTCTTCGGGAGCGCATTGTGAATGAGTCACGGTGTAAGGGTTGCCGTCTCCTGTGAATGAAAACCAAACTGATCCGTCATCTGTGGCATCGCCCCAACATTCTGTGCCGAGCAAATCGGCATCCGTGTTCATGCCGATTCCGCTTCCTCCTTGAGAGTCATCGAATGGCCCGATGTATCCTGCACCACTGCCAAAGGTGTCTTCAAACAGCGCGTCAATGTTTCGAGCAGCTGAACAAACGGTGTGATCGGTCATGGGTTCAACATTGATCGCACCCAGGCAGAAAGATCCGACTGAGACACCTTGAAATGCATCTTCATCATAGTGGTTGTAGCCATCAACCATGAGCCAATAGTCGACTCCTTCTTCGGCTTTGAAGTTGATGAACGAATACCACCAGCCCCACTCACTGGCCCACATATAGGCCATATCGTCGTTGGCCTGAACCAAAGTGAGGTCGTCACATGAACCGCTGTAAAGCGCCATTTGGGTGTCGTTTGCATACATAGCTGCCCCTGCGCACCAATTGCCGGTGATCATTTGGTAGACACCACCGTCGCCGGTAAAGCGGAACCAAACGGACTGGTCAATGGAAGGTTCTGCTGCTCCGGCTTCACCATCAAACCAAAGGTCAACAAGTTCAGCCGCGAGTTCTGGTTCGCCGGTGGCATCGATATTGGAAAATGTTCCAAGCTCGGCACCAACTCCGATTTCGCCGGTAAGTAAGTCGGAGATGTCAATAGCATCTGCGCAGAGATCATTGGCAGGTTGTGCAAATGCAGCACTTGCAAGCAGTGCCGTGCACGAAAGAGAGATGTAATTTTTATTCATAATACAGTGATAATTGATTGAAGTTATGGGTAGGGAGTGGGACAGGGATCAAATCAATTCACCTTCGGTGACTCGAAAAGCATCATAGTCACTTTTGCCAAAGGCTAGAATTGCGATGAAAACAATATTTAAAAGAATCAACCCAACCCCAAATTCGGTTGATCGACCGAAAACTTTCGCAAGTCGAATGGAGTCAATAACACTTAAAAATAGCACCCCTAATACTCCCAAGATTGGTATGGCACCCAGGAAGTAAAGCAAAATCCACCATTTGGGTCGCCGGATGATTTGGGTGTACAGGTAAAGATTATAAAATGGGATCAATATGGCCCACCCGGGTTGTCCAGCTTTGGAAAATAAGCGCCATCCTGCGGAAATGAAGATGAGAGCTATTCCAAGGGTAAAGAAAAGATAGGTTGTAATCAGGCCAACCCAGAAGGCAGATTCAAAAGGGAAGTCAGTCATGGTGAAGGGTTTTCATGTTTGCAATATCGATGATGAAGACACACCGAATGCCTGAAAAGCCTGACGTTTTATAATAACCATATGTTCATGACACGTTGTTGAAGATACCTGATGGCACTGCTGTTTGATTGCATTTGTTCTTGCCGGCAAGGAAGTTGCATTTTACTCGAATGTACAGCGCGGTCAAAATCAAGACTTGGGATTGCCCTCAGGCATCATTCGCTTGCAGGTCGAGAAGTAATTACCAAGAGTCTTTGACAAAAGCCCTGACGCCAAAAAGCGTTGGGGCTTTTTTATTAGCTTGAGCAGGCATGCAACGAATGAGAGTTTTTCTGTGTTTTGAAGACTTACTAGGAAGGATGTAAATGCTTTCACAACATTTTACCGATTGAAAAAAGCAGTCGTTTTTCTTGTGTTATTATCCAGTGGAGCCCTGTTCGGAGGGAGTGGATTTGGTCTGAATGCAGCAGATGAGTTGCCCCCTGAGTTGGATAGTTTATTGCAGTTGTGGTCTGATGACCTGCGCCCGATCGAGGATAGGCTTTCCACATTTGACAGGATGTACCGCCAATTCTACGAACAGTATCCCGCTACGATGTTGCGCGAACTGGAGGTGCTCCGCCTTAAAGGTGAGAGACTCGATCGTCCTTTTATCTTGTACGAGGCGTTCATTCGAAAAGGCGGCTTGTTGGCTTACCAAGGAAAAACCACAGAGGCCTTACTGGCTTATGATGAGGCGGAACGGGTAGCTGAATCTTTGGGAGACGAACTTCGTTTGGGCACCGTCGCCTCGAATCGCGGCAATGCGTACGCCGCGCGGGGTCAATATTTAAAAGCCACGGAGCAATTCACATTGGCCTTGGATCACCTCGACTCCGCCGATTCCGCCGATTCTGCGAGGGTCACGAAATCGAAACAAAACGTGCGCATGGCGCTGGGAAATGTCTTTGTTTACATCGACGATTATGATTTGGGTAAATCTTATTACGACGCCGTATGGGCGGAATTGGATGCCGACAGCGATGAGCGTTTTCGGGGATTGTTAGCCATGAACAGAGCTTGGTGTGAGTACAAACTTGGAAATCTAGAACGTTCTGCAGAGCTCTACGAGTTGGCGCTGGAATTGTTCGAACGGGTAAACTCAGGCTTTTACCTCGCTGCGACGTATCAAAACCTTGCTCTGCTTCAAATGGATTTTGAGAAGTATGGAGAGGCCGAGCAATCAGCTCGCCAGGCCTTTTTAATTCATCGGCAGCTTGGCTCAAGTAAGGACGCAATCGAATGTCAGCTGCTTCTTGCACGAGTTGAAAGCAAAGCGGATGCGTCAAGTGCGCGGCGAATGGCGGAATCCATCCAAGACGAGTTGTTGTCATTGGCAGATAACAAAATGAAGAGCGACTTCTACGAACTCCTTTACGAAACGAATAGGCAGCTCGGAAACCTGGAAACCGCGCTGGAGATGCATGAACTATACCAGAGCTTTTCGGACAGCGTGCAGGTTTTAAAAAATCGCAACCTCGTGCTGCGAAAGGCATACGAAAGGGAAGTCGAATACAAGTTGCAGACGATGGAAATGAGAGGGCGGCAGGAAAAAAGCGAACTGCGTATTCAGCAACTGCAAACGGTGCTGTGGATGATTCTAGGATTTATTGTGGTGTTGTCGTTACTGGTCGCCGTCTACTTGCGTGAGCGAAAAAAGAATCTTGTGCGAAGGGAAGAATTGCTGGCTCAGATTGAGGGATTGCGTGCATCGCAACGGCAGCAGTTGTTGGTCACCGAACAGGCCTTTGTTTTTGACCGTTCTCGGCTGGAGTCGGCCATCGGACGGGCGTTGAACGAAACGGACTGGAACGTGCTGAATATTTTGCTCAAAGATCCATCGATCACCAACGCACAAATCGCCGAAAAAGCCTTCAAGAGCGTGGATGGAATCGGCTCATCACTTCGCCGGATGTACGGCTACTTTGACGTGAAGGAGACGAAATACAAGAAAATTGCACTCTTGCACATTTCGATGAGGTTATCTGAAGAGGCAAATGACTAGAATTGGTGACGTTTGCTCGGCCATTTTTCATGCGCTCAGTGTGGCGATTGCAATCAATGTGATTGGTAGATCAACGTCAAACGGGCATTGATCCCATCTGCTGGTAAAATTCCTGGTCCAGGGTAAGCAAGCGCCCGACGCGTGAAGTAATTGTTGTTGGTCACATTATTAACCTTCAATCCGAAGGTCCAATTTTCTCTGATTTGGCGACCAATAGAAACATCACACACGGCGTACGCAGGAATGAGACCGTGAAGCGCAGATGATGTGTAAGTGGAGTTGGTGGCTTCTGTAAATTGTTCTCCAGTGTATTGGGCGAAAACTTGGAATTTCCATTGTTCACGCTTGTGCAAAATACTTGCACGACAAATTAACTTGGGCATAAACTCAACCCGATTCCCTGTAATTTCTTGATTCGGACCTTTGCGATAAACACCGTAAAGCCACGAAAACGAACCAGTTGCAACTGTCGAGTGACGGTTGGTTTTTTGGATGATCCGTTGGCCAGAGGTTTCGATTCCATAAGTAATGGCATCGGCTATGTTGGTCCTCAATAGAATCGGCTTTTCGATGATGTTTGGGTCGGGGACTGTTGTTGCGAGGAGCCCTATTTTATTGGTATACAATAATGAGAACACGCTCAAATCCACGAATGATTGTGTCTTTTTGATTCGACAGCCAAAATCGAAATTAGCCCCGCGTTCGTCAGTTAACAAGGGATCAATTTGAACGCCAAGATTGTTGATTTGAATGTCGCTATAGTTTACAGCTCGGTAGTTCTGCACTGCATTTCCGTAAAATTCGAGATGATTATGCTTCAGTGAAAAACCTATTCCGGGGAGGATGAAACGTCGTGAACTGCTTTTGACGCTCGAAAAAACGGTGTCTTCAATGACATTTCCCGCGCCATCTTGGATGGCTGAATAGTACGTCCCATTTGCTTCGGTAAGGATGTTTTCAAATCGCAAACCAGGGGTGAGGGATAGTTTCTCGCTCAGAGCGATAATGCCTTGCGCAAAGGCCGAACGCTGATCATTGGGAAGGTCAAAGTCTGAGCCATCGTCAACGCCTGGGGTCAAGGAAAATTGGAAATCGGGATCTGCACCAATAGAGCCAACACCTTGTCGGGCTCGGTTTTTTCCACGATAGTGTTGAATGCCAAATACGAGGGCGTGGATGCGTTCTGTTTCCGGAATAACCCACCGTTTTGTGCCGCGGAGATCAAAACCTAGAGAAGAGAAGTCTCCCCAGATGAGATTTCGTTCGAGGCCGTAGTCAATGCGGTTTGGGGTACCCAGAAATCCAAGTGATCGCCGAGAGGCATTGAGCGCATAGCTCGAAAGATTGAATTCAATGCCATTCTTTTTGGGTAAATAGGATAGATCGAAGCTCGCGATATTCCACGTGACATCGAACCAGTTTCTGCCACGAAAACTTTCCCGGGGGCCATTGACTTGCTGCTGATCTGTGAGACCGCCAGGCTGTTGCTCCGTGCGTTGCATTGCCGTGAGTCGTTCTTCGAATTGCCAGCTTCCGCCGTCCTTACCTTCCCATTTTTGTTTTCCATTGAGCGTCACAACGGTGCTTTCGAAATCAGTATTGCTGCGCCAGCTTTGGCCAGACTTGTGGTCCCCAGACGCAAGCCAAGTGGTCGTTTTATTTCCACCTGCCGCTTCGAAGAAATAATTTTGATTGTTTCGGACTTCTCCATCTTGAGGTGCATAAAAAATGGACGAGATTACGCCGCGAATTTTGAGTGGCGTATCCCATTCTCCGCTTCTGAGGCTGAAGTTCATCATACCGCCAAGTTGTGAGCCATACTGAAGTGCCGTGGCGCCTGTGGTAAGTCGGATGTCCTTGACCATGTTGAGAGGCGGCGTGTAGTAAGCTTCGGGATAACCGAGGGGGTCCGCTGCGATGGGATGATTCCCTTGTCGTATACTGATGTGAGCGGAGCGGTTGGGACTTAAACCGCGGACACCAATTCCAAGTTGCAAACCAGCCGCATCGCTCTCCCAAATATTTGCACTTGGGACGCCAATGAAGACGTTTCTGGCTTGTGTTTCACCGCCTAATCCGAGACTCTTTTCCGGTTGTAAAATGGCACTTTTTATTCCTCGATATAGTCCACCTGCTTGCAAGGAGTTGAGTGTTCCAATCGACAATTCAGCGTCTTCAGACACGCGTGCTTCTTTGAGCGGAATCAGGATTGGATTGAGCAGGAAATCGATGCCATGCAGTGTTTCGCCCTGACCGATGTAAATCGTATCATTTTGGAATCCATTTGCTGTTGCAATGAAAGTGTGGTCTTTGCAATCAATTGGCGCCCCAGAAACAATAAACTCGCCGTTTCTATTGCACGTGATTGCTTGGTTTGCCATGGCACCTTTTGAGCATGCGTAGAACACCGTTGAGCCGGCGATGGGAGTTCCATTTTGGTCACGAACAGTCCCGGTGATAGTTTCCAGTTCGGACTGCGTCAGACTGCTGTTCGGAAATAAGCAGAAACTGGCAAGAAAGCAGGAAACATACCTAGCGATGCGCATGCTCGAGCGAGTCCTTGAGTTGCCAGAATTGTTTGGGCCGAACGACCGAATCGAGGGGGAGCACATAATTTCTATCGGACCAATCATTTTGGATGGATGCCAAGTCAACAAATGGATCAATCATAAGTTGAGATCTTCGGCCGTTCAAGGTCGCCCATACTTCGGCGTGAACCTTCACTTTCTCATTGTTTTTATCTTTCCAATGCTCGCGAATGAGATGGGCAGCCTGCACAACGAGGTCAGGTTTCGCCCCAACCATTTTGAGCTGATTGGGGGTTAGGAATTTTTCAATGGGAAAGACTTGACGATCTCCCGCGCTATTTTCGACGAAGTAGGTTGTGTATCCCGATTTTTCCATAAGCATGACCCTCCATCCAAAACGATAACCGTATTCGTGCCAAAAAAGACTGCCTTCATGCGTCAAGTGTCGCCAAGGAAATATCATTTGAAAGATAAGAAAGGCAACAAGTACTGTTTTCGTTTCTAGGTTCCAATCAGATGAGTGTGAAGCTGGTTGTTCGGCATCGGGCAAATGAGCGGAAGTCCAAGGCCAAAGCTTCCAGAACTTCTGGTGCCATTCATCCCGAAAGAACACAGTTGTGCAAGCAATCATGACCCACGGGAAAACTCCAATAGGAAACAACAGCCAAGTGAGGATGTGAAAAACCACCAAAATGGGGTAAAAGAATGGTCTCCAGCGATTGGAGAAGAGAGCGAATGGTGCCAAAAGATCAAAAGCAGCCCCCATCCAACTGAATACAAATGCTGTTTGCTTCAATTTAAAAAGTGGTCCAAGCAAGGGCAAAGAACTGTGCTGCGGGAGCCACAGACACAGAGGTTGGGCATTGAGCAGCCAATCTGAATTCAATTTTGCCAGGCCAGCGTAGAAATAGACAATTGCAATGATCAACTTGAATGACCAAAGAGACAGCGGGGGTACTTTTTGCTGTTGACTTCTTGCTGGAATGAGGACGAACAGGAAGGCAATGACTGTGATGAAGTAGTAATGGTTGAGGTAATTGCTCTTATCTAGGACTTCGATATAAGTGAAGCAAAAAAGAAAGAGCAGCGCTCCTAAACGCTGCACTTTACCTAAAAGAAGTGAAATCCCTCCGACAATCATTCCTGCGAACAGGCCAATGGTCGCTTGGAGGTTTGGCCTTGGTAACCATTCGAAACCGTCAAAGGGAAACAACCAAATGGGGGAGATGATTTGCGTATCAATCCAACCCTTGCCAATGAATCGAATGCTGCTGAACAATATGATCGCAGCGAAAAATCGCCGGAGCGTTATGAGCGGAGCAACAGAGACCATGAATCAGTCGTTGTCATTGTCCTGATAGGTAATGAGCACACCAAGAGATGACATCATGTCGACTTTCCAAAGAACAACAAGGGCCTGTAATTCTGCAAAGACTTCATAAGTTGCTTCTTGATTTTCCACGACGTATTGACCCAGAGGGTCGTGCATGGTTAGCACGGCAGCTTTTGCTGTTGAGAGTTGACCGGTGATTTCATTGTGCAAGCCCAGGCCGTATTCGAAGTTGCCCAATGATTTGAGGTAGTCATCGAGCCCAATTTGTTGGCTATCCCCTTGCACATGATCTCCAAAGTAAAAGTTTTCGCATCCAATCAAAGCTTCATGCATCAGTTCGATGCTCCATGTTTCTGCGAATGGCGCCTCCACAAGCTGTGGTTGTGGTGTTTCGCTGAAGGTCATGATCCCATTTGGAAGTCCGAGTTTTTGTTTTCGGATGCCTTGCTCGTAAGCTTCATTGAAGGAGTTGAGAAGCATGCCAATTGAGCTGCCTTCTTCTGTGCCTGTGTTGCTGATGAAGTTGGAGCTGAAACCGTTTTCCCATGCGGAAAGCACATTGTTGGATTCTTCTTCGAGAAAGACAATCAATCGTTTGAAATGGTCAAACCTTGCAGGGGATGAATTCATCAAATCAGCAACCTCTTCGGCTGGAGCGTGATTGAGGAGATAATCCAAGGCAGGCAATCCGATGCTATTCAGCGTTGCAGGCAGTCCGGGTGTCCAACTTGCGTTTGAGATTTCATCAATTACTTCAGCGGTGTCTGTTGGATAAGTGTTGGTTGTCAATGAAAACGTGCGGTCCGCTGCAGGGCCAAAATCGAATAGGGCAGCGTGCTGCCAACTGAGGTATGTTAGACGAAGAACCTCGCGCAACGATGCAATGTCTTGATCATTTATCTCTCCAGCAATGCATTCTTCAGTCGCATTATGGAGTGCTTCGCATTGTGCTGCAAAGTTGGAATATGCCGGTAAGATGACGGCTTGGACTGTGTTTTCGAGGAATGGTCCACGATCAAACGTGATTTGCTCATCGTCGGAATCGGGATTGCATCCGAAAGCGAAGAGAATCAGGCAAAGGGTGGAGATGAAAAGACCAACAGGACGCATTGAGCGTCCTGTTGGCTTCTTTCCAGGGTTTGAAATCGTCATCAAAGGGTTAGTTCTGGATTACAAGCTTGTAGCGAATTCAGTCAGACCTGTCATCATTGCGAGTTCATCTCTGACTTGAGTGATTTGAGCGGTAGTGACTGAATAATAGTCTTCGCCAAGTAGATCGAGCAATGAGTTGACAGCATCCGTGTTGACCGAAGTGTTTGCTCCAAACTGAAGTGCCATGATAAAAGCCTTCGCTTCTGACAACTCGTGGTTTCGAAGCGCATCGTCTGCATAGTTTGAAAGCGCATCGTTCAGGTAGTGAATTGCAGTGCCTGCAGAGCATCGCTCCAATTCTCGATTGATGATGTCAATTTGCGCATCGCGTTCTGCGAGGCGGTTCTGCGAGATGGCGGCACGACCTGTTCGAAAAGCAGCGGAAATTCGCGATGCTGATTGGAGAAGTTCTTCGCGGGAATTTGCATACTTGCCCCAGAAGCGCTTCGTCTCATTGGAAGGATAGTTTGTAGCGTTTGTGAAGTATCCATAGGCTTCATCCCAATGGTGTTCCATTGCCGTGTAATACTTGTCGTCATTGGAATCGACGGCCTCGCTGTTGTCGACGTCCATTTTCCCTGAAGCGAGGTAGACGCTGCTGATGTTGTAATAGAAGCAAGCTCCCATCAAACCTTTCTCGATGAGCTGTGTCCATTCTTGGCCTTGAGCACTCTGAAGGTACTGGCTGCTGCTTGATGAAGAAGAGACAACTCCAGCGATGCCCGCGGCTCCGTCGGTTGCTCCTGCAACAGTCTGCGAACTTGCGTCTGCAATGCCATTCATGAAGCCTTCAAAGGTTTCCGTCCAGACAAGATCTCCGCCAACTGATTTGCTTCGAAGCTGCTTACTCGATCCGGTCATCCCCAAGTTTTGTTCGTCTACCCAGGTGTAACCATCATTGGCGTACATAGCGAGGAGCGTTGATGCGTCTAAAGCAGTTCCAGGTGTATTCGACGTTTTCAAGTACGACGTCATTTCTGAAAGCATGTTGAGTCGCTCTCGCTGACCATCAAAATTCACCGTGTTGTTTCCATTTGCATCGGTGAAAACGTATTCATCGGGCGTGACTACGTCATAGGTACAAGAGCCGTCGTCGGTGTCAGCATCGCTGTTGTAGTTTGATGCCGCGGAGTCGGTACAACCTTCTTGGTTGCAAGAAGTCAGAGCAAATCCTACAACGAGGATTGCAAAGAGTGAGTGAAGATTCCGTGTTTTCATGATTGAGGGTTTTTCATTTGGAATGCAAAGATTGTGCGCATTGGAACTTGCATCCAATACCACGAATCAGGTATTTAGAATGATTCTAAATAAGAAAACCCGTTCAATTGCAGTTGAGCCCAAATTCTACCAAGAACATCAAAAGATCTTGAGTTCCTGTGACCCCATCGAAGTTCAAATCTGATGGGCAGGGATTTTCGGTGAAATAGCAGCTGAAATCATCTTTTGTCGCAGCTTCATTGTAATTCAGCGCTTCGGGATAGACGCATCCCTCAACTTCGCAGCTCGAATAATCGCAGGTTCCATCATCTGCATTTGCACTGAAAGAAAAATTGCAGGCCTCTGGATAGGTGCAACCTGGGATTTCACAGTTTGCATTCCAGAGGGGGTTTGTTGCTGCGTTTGATAGCAGAGTTCCACTTACCCAAAGATCACCGCAATCACTGCTCGAGGTGTAACTGATTGCATGTGTTACGGGGTTGTAACAATATGGGAGTTGGCAATCTCCGCATTCGTCTTGGATTCCGCATGTTCCATCGTCATCCGTTGCGAGGTAGTTGAAATTACAGGCTGTTGGATCCGTGCAACCAAAGACTTCCGCACAACTCGCACCCCAATACGGGTTGGCAGGGTCATTGGGCAATATGACGATTTCGTTCGCTCCTGCTTCGGCTTCATTGGCGTTGTCTACAAATACGACAGCATGCGTGATGAAGTTGTAGATGTACGCTTGCTGACATTCACCACATTCATCTGTCATGGCCGTTCCATTGGCGATTCCCGCGCAGTCAGCGCAACCGGCATTCCAATAGGGATTTGTAGTTGCGCTCGAGAGCAGTGGACCACTTATCCATAGTTCGTTGCACTCGTCGCTTGTGGTATACGCGATGGCGTGGGTCACGGGGTTGTAGCAATAAGGGATTTGACATTCGCCACATTCATCCAATGTTCCGCATGTTCCATCGTCGTCTGTCGCGAGGTAGTTGAAGTTGCAGGCTGTTGCATCAGTGCAACCAAAAATCTCAGCGCAGCTTGCACCCCAATATGGATTGGATGGGTCATTTGGAAAAACGACGATTTCATTTGCCCCTGCTTCAGCCTCATTGGCATTGTCGACAAATACGACAGCGTGCGTGATGAAGTTGTAGATGTATGCTTGCTGGCACACACCACATTCATCTGTCATGGCCGTTCCATTGGCGATTCCCGCGCAGTCAGCGCTTTGAGCAGAAACGAGATTTGAGGACAAGAAAAAGCCCAATACAAGGGCGTAGAGTGGAGTTAAATTTCTCATTGTAAAAGCATTTGCGCAAATGTTCTTCATCAATTTTGATAAAATTCGATTTGCTGAGTCAGGGCATTGTCAGAAAACCACTCGCCCATCTTCAAGTGGTATTAGCCGCAAGATTTGAAGCATGTTTGGAGAGAAATTATGCAGAGGTTTGCGAGTTTCCCGTTCAATCGTTAGGCCCGAAGTCGAGTGATTTTTAGATACCCCCTACTCAGAGACACTCGATGTTTTGTGGACGCTTATCTTTTTTCGAATGTTGGATTCGAGGGCAATATTGCCCAAATTTATTCCGGTGCATTCACCCATGTAATGCTCACGCCACACGGGATAGCATAAACTTAAAAAATGGGAGGTAGTTTTCGACTTGATTCGTCTTTGAACATTGCACTTTGCGCCGCTAAAAGCATGTTTCAGGGAATCACCCAAAGCTCCCAAAGCTTGAGCAGCTTTCCGTGTTCATTTCATTGATTGTGGCCTCGAAATTTTCGTCCAACAGGCTTCCGGATTTTTCGTGACAAAAAGGGCACTTCATAAAGTCACCATTGGTGTCGACATACACCATTCTATTTCCGGAGGCCATGCACCCAACCCGGCGTTGGTAATAACCGTGGTATACAATAATTGGAAAATCCCGGTAGGACTCTTCTTGATTGTAAGACAAGAACACATCCTCAAGCAAACTCAATTGTTCAGGTTTGAGCATGACATTTTTCATGGCATAATGACCCACAGGTTGAGGCTCTAAAAACTGCACAAATCCAACCCCTAAATCTCTCGCAAATCGCATGAATTCATCGAGATATTCCCGTGTGGCATTGGCTTTCGTAATGCATGTTGAGATTGCGGTGACGAAGTCATTTTCAATGCTAAACTTCACGGCAGTTAAGGCATCTCTGTATGACCCTTCAGTCCGTCTAAAAACATCGTGTTGATGCGGATCGTGGTGATCAATGCTCACCACAACTCCCGTGAGACCCGCTGCTTTCAGTCGGGCAGCATTTTCTTCTGTAAAATTGAATCCAGAAGTGATGATCCAAAAGGCTGAATGATCCTTGTATTTCTGAATCGCGCCTGCAAGTTCTTGAATCCGCAGCATTGGCTCTCCCCCTGTAAAGGCAATGTTCGTCGTACCAATCGATTGAAGGTTTTCAATCATGGTATGAATGTTTGATGAACTGATTTTTTCTTTTTGGTTCAGGTTGTCCCATTCGAAGCAATGTTCGCATTTCAGCGGGCACTTCTTCGTGATTGCCAAATAGGTCAAGGTCAGGCGATGACTTGTCTGGTGATGCGGCTCAAGGCGATGAAGTTCACTGCTTAGAAAGGCATCAAAGAGTGGCGCTTCCCATGCGGGGATGTTCATTCTCCAAAAATGCCGGTGTCCAATGGAAACGACTTTGTAGACGTTGTTCCCTCCTGCGATTGCGTTGCGCCTTTTTCGAATTGAATTCAAAATCCGCAGAACCTTCCCTGGAGTTCGATACAATCGCAAGATGACGATTGCATTTTTCAAAAGACGTCGTCTGTGCAGTTTTCGTTTCGCCGCTCCAAAGACCGTTGCTTGTTTTTTTGTAGCTCGAATCGTGGCATAATCGATGTCAACGGGCCGAATTGAAGCCTTCAGAGTTAATTCAGCAACTTCGGTATTTTCGATGTCTGACATTCGCTTGAAAGATCAGTCTTGAAAATCCGCAGTTTGTGTAAACCGCGTTTTTGCAAAATGAGCAAATGTCCCTGTCGTTCGGAATTTTTTCAATTCGGCAATGTCAGGCTTTCCAGTGTAGTCGCGGATGTATTCATAGTATCCTCTGGTACGTAAGAACAAACTTGCAGTTCTTTCGCTTTGAAGGGCAGGGAGGCCATCAAATGTCAAAATCGCTTCTGAACCGATGTAAGTCTGTTCCAAATAATGGCCGTCGTGATTGGCAATCGAAGGCAAAACGTTTGCGTTGTTCTCATCCACGGCGTCCCTCAATGGAAGCCGGTGGATTTCGAGTGATTCGTTGCCAGTAAAATCCATTGCGGCATAGTCCACTTCCCAGAAGTGATAACCAGACTCAAGCCGAACAATGATTTCATCCCCTGCCTGGCAAACTTCTTCTATGGGAACAACGATACTCCGGGCCGCAAGTGGTCCCACAGTATTGATGTGGTCAATTATTTTCCAACCATTGGCTGTTTTCAGTTTGACAGCGAGCATGACTCCTTCGTCTTTTGACCATTGGATTTTCTGTTCGGAGGGAGTGCTATTTTGCTTCGAAGATATCCGATCGTATTCATCTCCCATTAATGCTCCGAATCGTTCGAACATATGGTCCAACCAAACGGTGTTTTTCAGATGAAGAACCAGTTTCATCTGATTTGTTGGAGCTGTAGAAATGAAACTTAAATCGATGCTGCTGAAGTCTTTGTTTTCAGCCGTCTCATCGAAGAACTGAAACGCAATTTCATCTTGTGTTTGAATCTCTGTGAGATAGTCGTTGCCCGAATTTGTCTGAGCACTACTCGGAGCAACGGGATGCTCCAGTGAATACGGATTTCCGTAGCTATCCATAAGGACCGTGATATTTTCAGAATGCTCCACCATTAGTAGTTCCGCAACATCGGTGTACTGCCTCTCTTTGAGTTCGTTGGTTATTTTCAGCTTAAAGACACTGTCTACCGCAGCAAACCCCGGCAAAGGCATATAATCGTCTCGTTCGAGGTTTGGAGCGATGGCACCGCCGTAGATTTCTCCCCGGAAATTGTAATCTGCGCCATCCAAGGTGTAGACGAACGGGCAGGAGGATTTTGTTAAAAGGAAGATGATGAAGGCGACTCCAGCAAAAACCACTGCTCCACCGACATACTGAAGGACAAGCGCCCCGGTCTGTCTATTGTATACCTCCACTTTGGTGATGTCACCGATTAGAATTTTAACCTGACCCTCTGCTTCGGAAATCACGTCATGTTTTTTGATCGACAGGTGCAATTCCTCTTGACGAGGATTCAAATCTGGTTTATACCTGTTTCCAGTCAGTGTTACGTTTTGTACAAGTTGATGTTCTGATCCAATGAGCTGCTTTGTGCCTGTGATTTCGTTCTTATCGGCATCGATTTTTAGGTGATTGAGATGGTACGATTCTCCCCATGGCATATGAACAATGATATAATCTTCTTTGGCAATTTCTAATTGTTCGGAAGTGATCGAGTATTGTGTTGAAACCTTGAAGAAGTTACACCCCACCGAAGCACTCATGGTGAGAAGGATGAACATGCAGGCTATAAGTTGTTGGAGACTGTGGCGCATGAAACAGGGCTTGGTGGTTAGTAAGGGAACTCCAATTCGAAATATAAACAAAAGCGGGTTACCCGGAAATCAACTCTTTAGCCAACCAAAAGCCCCGTTATCGCAATGATAACGGGGCTTCCTTTTTGTTCGTTGAGGTCCGAAGCGGATTCGAACCGCTGTAGCAGCTTTTGCAGAGCTGAGCCTAGCCACTCGGCCATCGGACCCTCATGTCTGTTTTTTACAACAGGAGAACAAATATACGAAAACCACGCAGGGAGGTTACATTCTTGAGGGGAGAAATGTACTTTCGCGGCATGGGACTTCATAAATATTATGCCAACGCACTGACCATGGGCAACTTGCTGTCCGGAGTTCTGGTCATCATTGGGCTCTTCATCTGGCCTTTTGGTTCGGCTGTCAATGGATCGCTCACTGGAGAGACGTTTATGGAGTTCGGGGCTTTGGCTCAATCAGAGCGTGGGTGGGGGATGCTTGCTCTCGCTATGATCTGGCTTGCAGGACAGTTTTTCGACCTTCTCGACGGCATCGTAGCGCGGTGGACGCGGACCGAAGGGCCGATGGGTGTGCAATTGGATAGCATTGCGGATGCGGTTTCGAGTGGTGTTACTCCCGCAATTGTGGGGGTCATGTTCCTTCATGCTTGGGCGCCAGCAATCCCAGTATTGGTCAAATTTTTGCCGCTTACGATGGCCATGGCGGCGACCTGGCGTCTGGCCCGTTTCAACGTCGAATACGCTGCAGGGGCCGATGGTTCTGGATTTCGAGGTATGCCTGCACCGGCGGGTGCGCTTTGGTGGATTGGCACGCTGCTAGTTGGCGCGCAATATGAAATGTTCGGATCGTGGGGCTTGTACGGAGTCGGTGGAATGGTGACCGTGGTGGCGTCGACTATCATCGGGTCGACTCTAATTCCCTGGTGGATGATTAGTGATCGCCCAATGATGGACCTCAAGGGATGGGGAAAAAACCCAGTCTACGACCGGAAACGTGTCATGCTTTTGGGTGGCTTGGTCATTGTTGGAATCGTGGTGGCAATTTTTGGTCGTGCCTTCGGTTTGGGACTGCAAGCCGCATTACTTTTGTATGCATTCTTCGGAAAATTCATTCAACCGAATACCACACATTCTTAAGTTTCGATCATGAAATTCAGCGCATCCATTGACATCATGCCCCTGCCAGCTTTGTTGGATCCTCAAGGAAAGGCCGTTTCGAGCAATATGAAAAACATTGGACTTGCGGGCATTGACAATGTGCGCATTGGTAAGCACATCACCCTCGAGGTGGAAGCGGAAAACCAAGCCGAGGCTGAGGCTCAGGTCAAGGAAGCGTGCGAGAAGTTGCTCACGAACCAGATCATGGAGCAGTTTGAGTTTCGTGTAGAGGCATTGGCAACTGTTGCCTGAGGCTGTCAAGCCAATCAGAGCATTCCAAGCGCGAGTAAAAAGCCAAACAAAACTTCAGGAGAGAGCGCTCCTTCAAAAACGCAGATGCGATCGAATACGCTGATGCTGTCTTCCCTGTACAGTCCAAAAGCGCTAGGGTCTAATGCGTCCTGTTGCAAGGTGTAGACCAAATCCAACGGAAACGTGCTGTCTCCGATGTAGATGCTGTTTCCATCTAAGGTGTAGACAATCGCATCGCTAAAATTTGAATCACCCTGGATCAAGTGACCATCACGTACTGTGAATTTCAAGTCAAACGAACTCGATGAATACCCTTCGAACAATTCACCGGGCCTTGTTGTCCAAAGGACAGTTCCACGCCAGTCGCGCCCCTCTCGAATCAAACCTTGTTCAGCGTGGAGCATCATTTCGCTCCAGAGCATCCGGTTGTCCGGATATACATTGACGCGGTTTTGTGCACGCAACGAGGCACATGCGACAAACAAGCCAATCAGTCCGAGTCCGATGCGTCTTCCAGCAGTCATGAACGAATGGCAGCGATTCCTGGCAATTCTTTGCCTTCCAAGTATTCGAGCATGGCCCCACCTCCGGTGCTGACATAACTGACTCGTTCGGCCAATCCAGCTTTGTTGATGGCCGCAACGGAGTCACCGCCGCCGATGAGGGTGAAGGCTTCGCTTTCAGAAGTTGCTGTGGCGAGTGCTTCAGCGACGGCGTTTGTTCCTTTGGCAAAAGCGTCCATTTCAAAGACTCCCATCGGTCCGTTCCAGAGCACTGTTTTGGAGCTGAGCACTGCATCGACGAATCGTTGAGTGGTTTCCGGACCGATGTCCAAGCCCATCCAGCCGTCAGGGATGGATTCTGTGAGCACGATATCGGTTGCTGCATCTGCTGCAAACTGATCCGCGATCAGGGTGTCGTGTGGCAACAGAAGTTCGGTGCCAGTGGTCTTGGCTTTTTCCAAAATGGCGAGCGCTTGAGCGTGCATTTCGGATTCGACCAAGCTGTTGCCGATTTTGCCGCCTTGGGCTTGTACAAAGGTGTACGCCATGCCTCCGCCAACAATGAGACGGTCGACACGTCCAATGAGGTGTTCGATGATGCCCAGTTTGGAGCTCACTTTCGCTCCGCCAATGATGGCGGTAAGCGGAGCCTGTGGGTGAGCGAGTACTTTCTCCAAGGCATCAATTTCTTTGGCGAGCAACAATCCGAATGCCTTGTCTTCCGGGAAGAATTTGGCAATCACGGCTGTGGATGCGTGCGCGCGGTGCGCCGTGCCAAATGCATCGTTGACGTAAACAGTTCCGTTTTCGGCGAGCTGTCCTGCAAAGAATTCATCGCCTGCTTTTTCCTCGGGATGGAAGCGGAGATTCTCCAAAAGAGCAACTTCACCCGGCTTCAGGGATTGTGTCACATCGAGTGCAATGTCTTCGACGCAATTGCTTGCGAATTTTACGCTTTGTCCAAGCAAGGCTTCGAGGCGTGGCAAAATGTGTTTGAGGCTGTACCGTTCGTCTGGGCCTTTGGGGCGCCCCAAGTGCGACATCAACACGACCGAACCACCTTGTGCCAAGACATGTTGAATGGTGGGCAGTGCAGCGCGGATGCGCGTGTCATCAGTGACTTCTCGGGCTTCGTTCAAGGGGACGTTGAAATCAACGCGAATCAGCGCGCGTTCACCTTCAAGTGGGAGATCAGTTAAGTTCATGAAGCAGCGTTAAACAATTGTGCGAATCCTACTTTCTGGTTGACGCGGGCAGCCAATTCTGCAATTGGAATGCGCTCTTGGGCCATGGTGTCGCGGTCGCGAATGGTCACGGCATGGTCGGTGAGTGTATCGTGATCGACCGTGATGCACAATGGTGTTCCAATGGCATCCTGTCTTCGGTAGCGACGTCCAATGGCGTCTTTCTCGTCATACTGGACGTTGTAATCCATTTGAAGCATCTTCAAAATTTCTCGAGCTTTCTCGGGCAGCCCATCTTTTTTGATCAACGGCAATACTGCAGCCTTGACAGGAGCAAGGGGAGCAGGGATGCGCAATACGGTGCGTTGCGATCCATCCTCGAGTGTCTCTTCTTGGAGTGCAGCGCTCAGTGTTGCCAAAAACATGCGATCCAATCCAATCGAAGTTTCAACGACATAGGGCACATAGCTTTCTTGGGTCTCCGGATCGAAGTAGCGCAATTTTTTATTGCTGTGTTCTTCGTGTTGTTTGAGATCGAAATCAGTGCGGGAGTGCACACCTTCCAATTCTTTGAACCCCATCGGAAAATTGAACTCAATGTCAGCAGCAGCGTCGGCGTAGTGCGCGAGCTTGATGTGGTCGTGGAATCGGTGCATACCATCACCAAACCCGAGCGCCTTGTGCCAGTTGAGTCGGGCTTCTTTCCAATACTCGTACCACTTTTCTTGTGTTCCAGGTTTGACAAAGAATTGCATTTCCATCTGTTCGAATTCTCGCATGCGGAAAATGAATTGACGGGCAATGATTTCGTTCCGGAATGCCTTTCCAATTTGCGCAATTCCAAAGGGAAGTTTCATGCGTCCACTCTTTTGGACGTTGAGGTAGTTGACGAAAATTCCCTGAGCTGTTTCGGGGCGTAAGTAGATGGCTCCACTATCACCACTCACGGCGCCCAATTCCGTTTTGAACATGAGATTGAACTGCCGAACATCGGTCCAGTTCCGGCTACCTGTATCGGGATCGGCGATACCAAGATCTTCGATGAGAGCTTTTACCGCGGTCAAATCATCGGCCTCCATAGCCGATTTGAATCGGCCGTTGATGTCATCAATTTGTTTTTGACGATCCAGAATGCGGCCATTGGTTTCGCGGAATTGTTGCTCGTCAAAGGCCTCTCCAAAGCGCTTCGCGGCTTTGGTTACGTCTTTGTTGATTTTGGCTTCAATCTTGCCGATGTGGTCTTCGATGAGCACGTCGGCGCGGTAACGCTTTTTGGAATCTTTGTTATCAATCAACGGATCATTGAAGGCGTCCACATGACCAGAGGCTTTCCAAGTGGTTGGATGCATGAAAATCGAAGCGTCGATGCCAACGATGTTTTCGTGCATGCGCACCATCGCGGTCCACCAGTACTGCTTGATGTTGTTTTTTAACTCGGCGCCCAATTGGCCGTAGTCGTAGGCCGCTGAGAGGCCGTCATAAATTTCACTGGAAGGAAATACAAAGCCGTATTCCTTGGCGTGGCTGATGACTTTTTTGAGGAGATCGTCGCTCATGTTGATTCGAATGTGCTGAATGCGTGGGCAAAGGTAGCGCGCGGAGACCGGACCGCCTCACTTTTCCGACAGACACAACCTGCTCTCCATTACCTTTGAGCCCATGCCATCAAACTTGCGCTACGGACTTATCGGAAGCGGCTCATGGGCCACAGCCATCGCCAAAATGGTACTCACCAACAAAGAACAGTTGAATTGGTGGGTGCGCCGCGAGGAAACCCGAGATCACCTGAAGGCTTACGGGCGCAATCCGCATTACATCCAAAGCATCGCATTTGACGCCGAAAAAATCATGGTGACCACGATGATGCAGGAAGTCATTGATGCCAGTGATGTGTTGATTTTCGCTATTCCGTCCATTCACTTGGATGCGGTGATACAAGCGCAAAAACCGGAGCGGATGAAGGATAAAATCATCATCAATGCAATCAAAGGCATGGTGGTGGAATATGATAGCATTCCCGCGCGGTACTTGCACAAACAATTTGGCATTCCTTATGAGCGGATTGGATTGCTTGCAGGGCCATGTCATGCAGAGGAAGTGGCGCGTGAAAAACTGAGTTATCTCACCATGGCGTGTCCAGATTTGGAGCTTGCTCAAACTCTATCGGAAGCATTTGCAACGCGCTACATTCGTGTTCAAACGAGCCAAGATGTGGTGGGAGCTGAATTGGCTGCTGTGCTCAAAAATATTTATGCGATTGGTGCAGGAATTGTACTGGGATTGGGGTATGGAGACAATTTCCTCAGTGTCTACATCAGCAACGCATCGCAGGAAATGAAGCGGTTTTTGGCTGCAGTGCATGAATTGGACCGTGATGTGAAAGAAAGCACGTACCTCGGTGATTTGCTCGTAACAGCTTATAGTCCCCATAGCCGAAACCGCACCTTGGGGATGATGATCGGGAAGGGCTACAGCGTCAAAGGCGCCATGATGGAGATGAATATGGTCGCGGAGGGATTCAATGGTTCCAAAGGGGTTCATCGGATGAATGAGAAATTCGGCGTAGACACTCCAATTGCTGATTCTGTCCACCGCATACTGCATGAGCGGATGTCGCCTGTCATTGAAATGCGTTTGCTGACCGAACAGCTCGCCTGATTTCGTTTCAGTTTTTGTCTTGCCTTTGCGGCAGAGGCAACCTGCAAGGTCTTTTGTCCGTTATTTGTTTGACAGCATATCTTGGCTGAGTCATGTCCCGTATCGAGAAACACATATTGACGACCGTCCTTGCCATGGTTTGCTTGGGTTGGGGAGCATTGCTGCAGGCCCAAGTGTCGGAAGAAGATGCTCGCATCGTACAACGCGGCCATTCTCAAACAGGTGTGTGGTTCGTGCCCAATGAAGGTCAATTTCACGAGGAAGTTTTGGCAGAGGCCCGAGTACATGGGGGCGATTGGTGGTTGACGGCTCGCGGTTGGAAAGCGGCCATGCTCGCGACTGGCTATGATGCACTTGCACGTCACGAATCACCAGTCGGTGGGTTGACGAAGTATGTATTGGATGTGGAATGGGAGGGTGCCTTGACGGATTTTGAAACAATTGCAAGCCACTCTTCGGATCATTTCCTCTCTTATTACCGTGGCAACGATCCTTCGAAATGGGCTCAGGGCGTGAGGCCTTCAGGCAAACTTCGGCTGCAGCATGTTTGGCCGGGAATTCATGGCTCTATTGATGGGATGAAAGGGGATGCCGCCCACATCAAATGCGATTGGAAAATTGACGCAGGGGCAGATCCTGCACAAATAGTTTCCATTTATCGAGGCCTTGAAACAGTGTTGCAAGCCGATGGCACCTTGAAACACTTGCTTGGGCCGTCTGTCGGTGAAGGCTTAGCCGTTTCGGGAGCTTGGGGTCACATAGTTGAGGCCGCTCCATTTGCCTACCAAATGAATGGAAGTGTGATGGAAGAGGTGGATTGCTCATACCGACTGCAATCCATGGAAGACGGTGCACAACGCATCACCTATGAGTTAGGAGATTACGACGCCTCGCGTCCGCTCATCATTGACCCTGAGATTGAATTCGCCTCTTACATTGGTTCGACAGCAGACAGTTGGGGATTCACGGCGGCTTATGATGATGAGGGCCGACTTATTGGGGGATCTGGCGTGCGCGGTGCGGGTTATCCTACCACGGCGGGAGCTTTTGATGCGGCTTTCAATGGGGGCGATTTTGACTTCGGGATCAGTGTTTTTTCATCGGATGGGAGCACCCTCGAATACAGCACCTACCTCGGCGGATCAAATCTCGATTATCCCCACAGCCTCGTGACCAATTCTGACGGTGACATTTACGCCATGGGCACCACGGGGTCTGCGGACTTCCCGACCACTGCAGGCGCTTTCCAAGAAACGTTCATTGGCGGGCCGTTCATTGACTTGGGGGGCTATAGTTTTTATCAGTCTTTCTCAGTTGGGAGCGACATCATTCTTTCTAAAATCGATGGAAATGATGGTTCACTGGAGGCCTCAACATTCTTGGGCGGAACCGAAAACGACGGATTGAACCTGGGCACACAGCTAAATTATAATTACGGGGATGTTTGCAGGGGCGAAGTGATGGTAGATCCACAAGGCGATGTATGGGTGGCGACCAGCACCCGAAGCGATGATTTCCCCATGGCCAATGCCTTTGACCCCGGGCTAAACGGCACGAGTGATGCCGTGATCATGCGCCTTTCAGAGGATTTGGTAGAACTTGAGTTTTCCTCCTACTTTGGAGGCAATCAGGACGATGCGGCCTATGCCATTCAGTTTGCTCAAAGCAGCACTGTAGCTTACATCGCAGGAGGGACGCGCAGTGACGATTTACCAACCTCACCTGATGCGTATCAACCAAATTTAGCGGGTGATAGCGATGGGTATGTTTTTTCTTTGAACTACGCCACAGAAACACCCATTTTGGATGCAGCCAGTTACTTTGGCACAGACGACTACGACCAATCTTATTTTGTTCAGCTGGACACGGAAGATCGTCCACATTTGTGCGGTCAAACGGTCGGCTCTTCGCTCGCGTTGGTTGGGGATGTTTACTCTGATAATCCCAACGGTAGCACCTTTGTGGTTCGTTTCACATCGGGATTGGATGCAGTGGATTGGGTGACCCGAGTGGGCTTACCGCAGTCTGGAATTGACATCAGCCCTACTGCCTTTTTGGTTTCTGATTGCGATGAGATGTACATCAGCGGCTGGGGAGGAGTGACCAACAACAACAACAGTTCCAATGCGGGTCAATCGACGACGAATGGAATGCCGACAACAGACGGGGCGTATCAAATCGGAACCGATGGCAGTGATTTCTGGTTAGGAGTGCTGGCGCCAGACGCGGCAGACTTGACGTACGGAACATTTTTTGGGGGCACGTTTTCAAATGAGCATGTGGACGGGGGGACTTCTCGATTTGATAAGAACGGGACTGTTTATCAGGCGGTGTGCGCGGGATGTGGAGGTTGGGATGATTTTCCGACCACACCGGGAGCTTGGTCTGGCAACAACCCCTCGACCAATTGCAATTTGGGAGTCTTCAAGTTTAATTTGGGATCATTGGTTGCCGACATCGACATCGATGCGCCTGACCTGATTTGTGCGGGAGAGCCGATTCAGTTCGTCAACAACTCCATCGGAGGCAACGATTACGTTTGGGATTTTGGAGACTTGAGCATCAGTGATGAGGAAAACCCAGAATACATCTACCTCACTCCCGGCGAGTGGGACGTGATGCTCATTGTCTCGGATGCAACAGCCAGTGGGGGATGTTTGGAGCCGGACACCGCATTTGCGACCCTGTTCATTGAGGAGATTCCACAGCCTTTGATCGATGAGGTTCCTCCCGTTTGTGAGGGAGAAAGTACGAATCTGCAGGCCTACGGCACTGATGGGCTCGCCTGGCAACCGCACCCAACGATGGATGATCCTTCGGTCCCGAACCCGCTGGTCACACCACTCCAAACCACCACATACACGGTGGAAGATTCCAATGCGTGCGGTTCAGGGAGCGCTGAGGTGACCGTAGTTGTGGAGGTTTTGGTGACAGACATTACTGCGGACATGACCATTTGCCTGGGCGACGTCGTGGACCTGGAAGCAACAGGCGGTAGTGATGTTATCTGGTCGCCTACGGTGGGATTGGGTTCGCCCACGTCGGAATCAACCACAGCGAGTCCAGCAGAATCGACGACATATACAGCGTTGATTTCCAGTCCAAACGATTGTTTGGCTGAAGAAGAAGTGACCATCAATGTGGTTCAGTCTGTGCCAGGGGGCCAAACCTATCCAACGATTTTCTTATGCGAAGGACAGGGTACATTTTTGCAGGCGGGAGAAGGTGTCAGCTACCTGTGGTCGCCTGCAGAATTGGTGACCAATCCGCTCGCGCAAAACACGTTCACATCCCCTTCGCAAAACACAACATTTTCGGTTCAAATTGCCAATGTTTGTGGCGTAGGTGTCGACAGCGTTAGCGTTGAGTTGATCGCACCTTCGGCAGATGCCACGGGCGGGGGCTGGATGTGCCGGGGTGAAACCATGGAATTGAGTGCTTCCGATGGGGTGAATTATTCGTGGACGCCATCGGGTTTGGCGGCGAGTCCCACAGCCCAGTCAACGCAGGTGTTTCCAACAGAAACGACCACGTTTACGGTGTTCGTGACAGATCAATTTGGTTGTACCGGAAGCACTGACATTACAGTGCAAGTTTGGCAACCACCTTATGTCGATGCCGGCCCAGATCGGTCTGTTGATTGGTTGGATCAAGTGCGTCTTTTTGGAACGGTGGATGCGGATACGCTTTGGTGGACTCCTGACGATTGGCTCAGTTGCAGCGATTGCCTCACGCCTGAGGTCGAAGTGCAAGGATCACAATGGTTCGTTTTGGAGAGTATCTCTCCGGAAGGTTGTACGGCTCGCGATAGTGTCTTTTTGGATGTTTTTTATCCGTTGTACATGCCTTCAGCCTTTACCCCAAACAACGATGGTGTCAATGATGTCTTTAGGGTCGAAGGCGTCGATCCCCGCGGCTTTAGATTGGAAATTTTCAATCGATGGGGCGAACAAGTCTTTTACAGTGAAGACCCCACCGAACCTTGGATTGGAAACAACCAGCAGATGGATTCGGATCACTTTGTGCCTGATGGAGTTTACCTCTGGCGTATGCGTTACGAACTGCGCGATGGTCCGAGGCTGAAGACGGGAACGGTATCTCTACTGCGGTGATTTGATTCCAGAACGCTTGAAACGACCGCTGCACCTTGCAAGAGCGGATTGTTTCTCCTACATTCGAAGGCCCATTGGCACCTGAATCGTGATACCATGAATCTTTTAGACCACCACCTTCATCGCCTGTTTTTGGATCACGATTGTGTCGTGGTTCCCGGATTGGGCGGATTTGTGTGCAACCGAAAGCCAGCGAAGTATGACGCTAGTCGTCAGGAGTTGATTCCGCCATCACGGAGCATTCTCTTCAATGAGCGAATCATTCATCATGACGGTGTTTTGGTTCAAGCCATTGCGCGCAATTTGGGCCTTTCATTGGATGAGGCATTGACCAAAGTTGAGGCAGAGGCTGCAGCACTGAAAGCAGAGATACAAGGAGGGAAAACGGTCCGGATTCATCAAGTTGGTCGCTTGTTTTTAGGTGATGAAGGTCTATTGAAATTCATGCCTGACGAAGAAATGGAGCGAATCCTCCGGTCCTTCGGTTTGAAGCGAATTCCTCTGCCATTGCTCAACTCCGAAGTAGATGGCCCCACCGAGATTGCTGCGACAAGAGTCGTTTCGATGCCAAGGGCTGATCAGGGACAAATTCAAGCGCCATGGAGGCGGATAGCCGCAGCGATTGCGGTGCCTATTTTAGGAGGTGCGGGGATGTTTTTCGCCGACAGCATGGACAACAATGCGGCATTGATGAGCACGCTACCCGTGAGTATTCAGTCCTATGAAGAAGCGGTGTATCAGCCAAGATTTGAAGAGGAGAAGGTGCCAACATGGGAAACCATTGAAGTGCCCGTTACCGAATCCAAGGACTCGGACACAGAGCTTTCAGAGATTTCTGCAGTCCACCCAGGTGCGACTATTCTGGCTGAGCCAGAGTCGACTGTATTGACCAAAAATAGTGAGGTCTTTATGCTGGTTGCGGGTTCGTTTTCTGTGGAGTCAAATGCGATGAATTTGTCTGCTGATTTGACTCGAAAAGGGTTCGATTCTGAGGTGTATCTCCAGGACAGTGGATTGCACCTTGTGACGTTTTCAGCTCATGCAGACGAGCGCATTGCACGCACTCGCTTGGCAGAATTACGCGGAGAAAAGTCAACTCAGCGCGCCTGGTTGAAACGCGTTGGTGCAGCGCATTAATTCAAAACTGGGCATGACGAATTTACCCTTACCCGAGGCGCTGATCTTGGATTTTGGAGGGGTGTTGTATGACATTGACTACGAAGCACCGGTTCGTGCCTTTGCCGCGCTTGGCGTCTCCGATTTCGCAGGACTTTATCAGCAATCAGCGCAGTCTCCCATGTTCGATGATTTGGAGTGTGGTCGGATCAGTCCGAGCAATTTTTACGCTCAGATGCAATCGCATTGTGCCCCGGAAACGACATTAGCAGAGGTTGCGCAAGCTTGGAATTCAATCTTAACGGGAATGCATGCGTCGCGCATTCCACTGGTGCAAGCGTTGGGTAAGCAGACACGGCTTTTCTTGTTCTCCAACACCAATGTGATTCATGCACATGTGTTTGAAGCTTGGATGGAAAAACGTTTCGGACTTTCCTCGTTTCGAGGTGCTTTCGAGGGCATTCATTACAGCCAGGAAATGGGTCAACGCAAGCCCGATCCAGAAGCTTTTTTGTCGCTTTGCTCACGTCACAGAGTTGACCCCAGCAGGACCATTTTCATCGATGATAGCGAGCAGCACGTCAAAGGTGCTCGTGCTGCGGGTTTGGAGGTACACTGGCATCACCCCGTGGAAGATGATGTGGCGATTTGGCTGTCGAAACGCGGATTTGATTTGCCGGAGTCGGCATTTCGCTCTGGTCCGTTACCCGCCTAATTCGAAGCGCCCGTCGCCGCACTCATTTCTGTTTGGTAGGTTTTGAACCGATCCGGATCGCAGGGCTTTGCGCCTTGCTCGAGCAATTCAAAAATCTCCTGTCCCCGGGCTTCTTGTTCGAATTTTTTCCCTCCTTTGGACCAAGTTACAGAATCACCTTTTCGCACGCACCGGATCAACGTGGCTTCCGTTTCGCCAAATTGAAACAACCAGAGATCACCTTCTGTTGGCGTATGTTCAATGCATTGAATGGCGGCAGTTGCACCTTCCCAAAAACGCTGACTGAAGCCTTCTAGGCATTCTTGCACTTCTTCAGGATGCTGGGCTTGCTTCTTGGTCCAATCGTCTGCAGCGATGCCCTCAGAAGCGAGGTAACGCACAAATTCAGGACGGACGGCGTCGAATTCCTCCTTGGTCAATAATCGGAATCTCTTCATCGTATGGCGCGCCTCATTCTTCGATGCCCTCGAGCATCATGAAAAAGGCATATTCCATCGCTGTTTCGCGAAGACGCTTGAAACGACCAGAAGCACCGCCATGGCCGGTTTCCATGTTGCAATCCATGATCAGCAGGTTGTCGTCGGTTTTGGAATCGCGCAACTTGGCAATCCATTTGGCGGGTTCCCAGTACTGAACTTGGCTGTCCCAATATCCCGTGGTGATCAGCATGTGCGGATAATCTTGTGCGGATACGTTGTCATACGGGCTGTACGACATCATGTAATCGAATGAATCTTTGTTCTTCGGATTTCCCCACTCGTCGAATTCTCCGGTAGTCAAAGGAATGCTCTCGTCCAACATTGTGTTGATGACGTCCACAAATGGAACAGCGGCAATCACCCCATTGAACAACGCTGGCGCCATGTTGATGACCGCGCCCATGAGCAATCCGCCGGCAGATCCTCCCATGGCATACAAGTGTTCCGGTGATGTATAACCCAAATCTACCAGAGCTTGTCCGCAATCAACGAAATCAGAGAAGGTGTTCTTTTTGTTGAACATCTTTCCGTTTTCGTACCAATCTCGGCCCATTTCTTGGCCCCCTCGAATGTGAGCGATGGCATAGACGAACCCGCGATCCAACAGACTGAGGCGCGTGCTTGAGAAGCCAGCATCCATGCTGTACCCGTAGCTGCCGTATGCGTAGAGGAGAAGCGGGTTTTTACCGTCTTTTTTGACGCCTTTGCGTGAAACAATTGAAACGGGGACTTTGGTACCATCACGCGCTTCAACCATCACCCGCTCGCTTTCGTAATTGGCAGAATCAAATGTGCCACCAAGGACTTCTTGCTGCTTGAGTAATTCTTTGTCTTGGCTCACCATGTCCATTTGGAACACCGAGCTCGGCGTGGTCATTGAATTGTACCCGTAGCGAAGTTGCTGCGTGTCGAAATCAGGGTTGGCTCCGACGTAGGCCGAGTAGGCTGGGTCAGGAAACTGGATGTAATAATCGGCAGCATCGTCCCATCGTTTGATGCGGATTTGATTCAAACCTTCGGTGCGTTCTGAGACCACCAAGTAATCTTTGAAAATATCGACTCCTTCGAGCAGGGTCTCGTCCCGGTGTGGAAGTACATCTTCCCAGTTTTCGTAGGTTGTTGCGGTCACGGGTGTGCGGACCAGCTTAAAATTCTTCGCATCACGGTTGGTGGTGATGTAAAAGTGATCTCCGTAGTGACTGCAGCTGTATTCCAAGTTACGTTCACGAGGCTGGATAACCTTCCATTCACCATTGGGTGTATTGGCATCCAAATACCGCCATTCGTTGCTCACGGTTGAGTAGCTCGCGAGCATGAGGTATTGCTCACTTTTGGACTTGCCAATGCCGCAGCCAAACGTTTCATCGGTTTCTTCATAAATCATCACATCGTCGCTTGAATCGGTCCCAAGCACGTGCTTGAAAATGCGCGATGAACGTAGGGTCACAGGATCTTTTTTGGAATAGAAAACGGTTTTGTTGTCATTGGCCCATGTCGCTCCTCCGGTGGTGCCCGGGATACGGTCGGCCAAGATTTCGCCTGTCGAAAGATCTTTAAACTGCAGTGTGTATTCACGTCTGCTCACTGTGTCGACGCTGAAGGCGAGCAAATTGTTGTTGGTGCTGATCGATTGACCGCCCAATGCATAGTAGCTGAATCCTTCTGCCATTTCATTGACGTTCAACATCACTTGCTCTTCCGCTTCCAGTGAACCGGGTTTGCGGCAGTAGATCGCGTATTCTTTGCCTTCCTCGTATCGGCTGTAGTAGTAATAACCCTTGTCCAGCAGTGGAACGCTTTGATCATCTTGCTTGATGCGACCTACAATTTCGTTGAAGAGCGTTTCTTGAAAGGACTCAGTGCCCTTCATGACTTCCGTTTTGTATGCATTCTCGGCGTTGAGGTAGTCAACCACCTTGGAAGTTTGAGCGTCGGGTTCAGTAGCTTCTTTTTGCTCATCGCTCAGTCGCATCCAGAAATAGTCATCTTCCAGTTGAAGATCGTGAATTTCGGTAATGTGGGATTGCTTTTCCGCAACCGGTGGGGTGGAGAATTGAGTTTCGTTCAATTCGGGCTGTTTGTGAGATGCCATGGAAGAATCAGAGGAATTGCAGGAACTGAGGGTGGCTGCGAACATAAAAGCGCTTGCAAAGAGCGCGCAAGGTACAATGAGGGAGAAGCGTGACATGAGATTGGGCAAGTAGTGAGGCACAAATCTAATTCAATTCACCGCTTTCTAACAGGTTGTGCAAATGAATCAAATCTTCAGGGGTATCGACAGCATGGGTCTGATGCGTGGTGCGCCCAACTGCGATTTTCCAACCGTGCTCTAACCAACGCAATTGCTCGAGGCTTTCGCGCTTTTCCAGTTCGGTCGCATGCAAATGCGTGAGTGCCTCGAGCGCGCCTCGCGAGAAGGCATAGAGTCCGACGTGCTCGAGCCAGGGTCCGGGGCTGGATGGAATGGGTGAGCGGCTGAAGTAAAGTGCAGTGCCGTTCAAATCGCAAGTGACTTTGACGCGATTGGGATTTTCGCGCTCTGTATTTTCGGCGTCTTTGGGGCGGGCCAAAGTTGCAATACCGGCTCCGGGTTTTCGAATGAGTTGAGCCAGTTTTTGAAGTTGCTCGCGGTGCACAAAAGGTTCGTCGCCTTGGATATTGATGATCCAGTCGGCTTGGGTGGCGTGATCAGCTTCCCATTGAACAAGAGCAGCATGACTTCTCAAAGTTCCGTTCGCCAAATTTGGATCTGTCATGCGTGTTTCGGCACCTGCACGCATCGCGGCTTGCGCGATGCGATCGTCGTCGGTAGCGACCAGCACAGCGTCACATACGCCAGCGTTCAAGGCACGTTCCACCACACGCTCAATCACGGTCTTACCCGCCAGTTCAGCCAGTGGTTTGCCGGGAAAACGCGTGGATCCCCAGCGCGCGGGGATGATTCCGATAAGTTTGGGACGAGCGTCGGCCATCAATTGATCTCGTAAGTGTACATCAACGTGGTCAGCCTTGGCGCCTCCATTGCCATGGGTCGAATGGCGTATTCCTCATTTGTGATGTTGTTCATCACCAATGTGACCTTGTGACCGTTGGACCACTCTCGCCCAAACCGAGCATCGATGATCCAGGGGAGGCTTGGATTTTGTTCCAACCAATCCCGAGCACCCCAATTGATGCCTGAAATCGCCGGATTCTCTTCAAACGAGATGAAAGCTTGGTCAAAGTTTCTGAGGTTCGTCTGGTAGCGCACGCTCAGTCCGCCGAACCATTTTGCGCCGGAAACTTGAGCATCGAATCGGAAGACGTGGGGAGAACGGTATTTTAAAATCAAGCCTGTGGTGTCGTGACTGGTGCCATAATAAGTCGCGGCATAGTTCGAGGTGCTGTCTGGATTGTAATTGAAACCGGGGGTGGTACTGACTGGATTGGTGTATGTGTATCCCGTGAGTACATCGATGCGCACACGATCCATTTGCAATCGCCCATTGATGGAGATTTCCCCTCCGGTTACTTTACTTCCTCCCGTATTGACGCTCATGAAGCCCAAGCCATAGGCATTTGCTTCATTCGGAGACTCCCCTTCATCGGGTCCCCATGGTCCGAATGTAAATTCAATGAAATCAGAGAAATCTTGGCGGAAGACCGCGAGATCGAGGAACCCCGCAAAAGATCCCAGCTTGAACCCTTGCTTGAGACCGATTTCGGCAGACCACGAATATTCAGGGCGCAATTCTTCATTCGGATAAATCTGCAATGCTCCGAGTCCTGTTCTAATGTATCGTTCGGCGATGGTCGGGAATCTGAATCCTTGACCGTAGCTGCTCCGCAAAAAAGTGGCCTCAGCCAATTGGTAATTCCCCCCGATTCGGAACACAGGTTTTCCAGCGCCGGACCCATTCACCGTGAAATACTCATACCGTGCACCGCCAGACAAATTGAATCTGTCCCCAATGGACTGGTCGAATTGCACGTATGTAGATTGATTGGTGGCGGTGTTGTTGCCGTCAGATGAGCCTCCACTGTACAATTCTGCGCGACTGAGCGCAGTCAAGTTCACCAACCCGGTTGTGATTTTGAGCCCAGGGATATTCCAGCGGTTGCCGTCGATGAATACCTGGTATTCTCCATAGATCACATGAGAGCCGTTCGACTGGTCGTTGTCGTTGTCATTGTTGAGGTATTGCCAGCGTGTGCGCAAGTTGTGTCGTATACCCGTGGGCGACAAGTACTGAACATAAGGATCGACGGTTCCAATGAGTTGGTTGGTGCGCGTGGCAGCACCGTCGAAAGCACCATAAATGGAGTCAGGAGCACTCTGCCAAATCAGCGTATTCAGTGATTCTCCCAATTGCCAGTTTGTATTGACACCGTAGCTCAGACCTTCCACACTGGACTCGCGTTTTCGAATGTTTGCGTTCAGTCGGGCCCGATATTCGGCGCCAAACCGATCAACTTTCCACGGTTGGAAACGGAATTTGGCGGCATCATTAGCCGCCACGTCTTCGGGTGCTAGAAAGCCGTCATCACCCAAGAAATTACCGCCAATGACTACATCCCAGGATCCCATCTGCTGGCTGTGTAAAAATCGAATATTGGATTGTTGCGCCGCACCCTTCCAATACTTGGCGCTATTTGTTCGTGGGGTGGAGTAGACTCCGTGTTGGACACTTATACGGGTGAGTGGGCGAGCATCGGGAAAACGCGTGCGTACATTGATTACACCGCTCAATGCGGCACTTCCGAAAAGAACGCTGGATGCACCTTTGATGATTTCGATCTGCTCGATATTTTCCACGGGCAAAAACCCCCAAGTAGGCCTTCCGGCATCACCACTCAAGACCGGTAAGTCATCAACCATGATCATCACACGCGAGCCCGCTCCATAACTGAACCCGCTTCCGCTTCGAATTTGTGGTTCGCCGTTCACAAAGGTGACACCAGGGTTCATTTCAAGCGCAGTTTCGAGGGTCGTGGTTCCTCTGGACTCCACAATTCGAGGCGGGATCACATCAATGGAAACGGTGACTTCGTTGGCCGATTGCTCAAACCGCCCTGCACTGACCACAACCTGTCCGATGAGCTCGGCAGCGTCTTCGAGCGCCCAATTGACGGTGTAGGCGCGTTCAGATTCCAAAATCCCGAGGGATTTCTCTTCTTTCTCCATTCCGATGTAGCTGCATCTCAATCGAATTGATTTCCCTGACCAAAGGGTTAGATCCAAGTTGTAACTCCCGTCAACGAGAGAATTGGTGATTGCGACAACTTCTTCGGAATCAGATACACCCGTGATAAATGCGCCTGGAAGAGCATTGCCTTGGGCATCGTTCACCATCCCAGTGACGATTTGACTCCAAGCCAGGCTCATTGTTGCCAGAATAGCCAGAATGACAAGAGGTATTCGCTTTTGCATGATTGCAAGATGCAACATATTGTAATCGCATTGCCATCGACTGAGTACATGAATTCATCGTTTACTTGTGCAAATCTGGCGTAATCTCGATGATGTTGAAATCCACTTTTGTGCGATGGATCGATTGAAGAAATGGTGGGTGTTATCCGGCGAAGAGGGCATTGGGCCAATTAAGTTGAAAGATCGCGTCGAAACTCTGGGTTCGCTGGATCACGCTTGGGAATGGACAAAGGGTCGTGAAGTGCATTTCGCAGCGAAAGAGGCGAGTCGATTGCAATCTTTGGAAGCGACGTTGTCGGATCCGAGTCATTGGGCATTTTCATGGGAAGACCGGGCATACCCTATTCGCTGGCGAGAATTGCGTGATGCTCCAATTGTAGCGTTTGGAAAGGGCGACCAACGCATTTTCAACCGACGTTCTTTTCTAGCCATCGTAGGAACCCGTGACTGCACACAGAGAGCGGCGGAGTTGGGTTTTGAATTGGGCCGAAACTTGGCACAGCAGGAGTGGGGAATTGTAAGCGGCCTCGCCAAAGGTGTGGATGCCATGGCGCATCGAGGGGCGTGTTATGCTGGTGGACTCACCGTGGCGTGTTTAGGAGGACCATTGAATCGCATTTATCCTCGTGAACACCGGCAACTAGCGGAGCGCATCATCCAGAAGGGGGGCGCGTTAATTACAGAGCACGCTCGAAATTCCGAGGTCTACCCGTGGCATTTTGCTGCACGAAATCGACTCATTGTGGGCCTGGCACAGGGACTGATCATGGTTCAAAGCCCTGTCCGTGGTGGCGCACTGATTTCTGCCCAATTGGCCCTAGAATCGGGTGTAGATTGTTGGGTCTATCGTCCGGATGACCAAAAGGAACGAGGCCAGCGGTGGGCTGGAAATCGGAAAATCTTGGAGGAGTTTCCCGATATGGGTTGGCAATCGATGGAGGAACTATTCGGTCTTTTGGGGAGGGCAATCAAGGCAGTTGTTCCCAATCGATTGGAAACGGAATTAGCGGAGGAGTTGTTGCCAATTTGGAACTGCATCATTCAAAAAGGAGGGGCTCAAATTGGCGACATCGCACAGGCATGTGGAGTGCCGACGGCAACAATCGATCGCAAGCTGTTCATTTTGGAACTCAAAGGAATGGTACAGAGAATACCAGGAGGTTGGTATATTCCGCGAAACCTAGGCTGAGGGGGAATCTGCAGATGGATCGGCAGCTTCACCGTCGGCGGTTTCTGGCGTCTCTTCTGGTTCAGTCAAAGGAGTTTCCAGGGCGTCGTTCGATACCATTTCAGGCACCAACGTTACCCCGCGCACCGTGATGCCATTTTGTACCAACGCAATGGTCATGACGATGCTGGAAACCAAAATGATGACAAGTAGGATTCCTTGGTCGAATTGGGGTTGTGCAAATTGGCTGTAAGCTCCTTGGATTTGGAAAAACAGAAGGATTGTGATGAGCCCACGCGGTGCGATGTATAGCAAAGGAAACATGCTTTTCCTTCGAAAAACGATCAAACTGAGGAACCGGACAGCAAATAGAATGCAGCAAATGATCAGGCCTTCTGTGATCACATGCAAATCTGTTAATGCGGCGAGGGAAACGGTCATGCCAAACAACACAAAGAAAAAAGTTCGAATGACAAAAGCGCTTTCTAACGTGAGCAGGTGATAGTCTCGATGCAGTTCATGCATGCGTTTGTCATCGAGCAAATTGGCAGGTGAAGGCAGGATTTTCCATTTTTTCTTCGCCAAGTTCCATTGTGGAAAGAACAGGCGGTGATTATTGAGCATTAAGCCAAAAATCAAGATCAAGACCAACGGACTCAAGTGCAACAACTTTTGAATGGAGTAGATCAACAAAAGCACGGCAATACTCAAAAAAAGCTTGACCGGACTGGTGATTTTTTGAAGCACGTAAACCAAGACATAGCTGACAACGACCGCGAGGATAAAGGTGACCAACAGATTCGTTCCGATGTTGATTAGAACCGTGTTGGCGGAAGCTGTCTCAGAATTTCCGAGCAGCAGGTAAAACGCCATGATTCCAAAAATATCAGAGAACGTGCTTTCGTATACCATGAACTCTCGATCGGCCTCATCCAAGCCGGATACGCTTGGGATGATGATGGCAGAACTCATGATGGAGAGTGGGATGCCGTAAACCCATCCTTCGAACATGGGAATGGCCATGGCGTAGTTTAAAAACGCTGCAATGGCTGCGGAACTTCCGAGCAACGCGAGCAAACCGACCGTGGCGCTTTTGAGGATGAGCGGCATTTTTTCCTTGGTCAAGTTCAATTCCAAGGCCGCTTCAAGCACGATGAAAATCAGGCCGATCGTACCTAGCAATTCAAGCACCAGAGATTCGAAAGGAATGGCCGTTAAACCTATGGCGTTCAGTCCCTCACGGATCAATATTCCCATTCCGATGAGCACCAAAACACTGGGGATATTGGTGCGCTTTGCCAATAAATTGGCGAAGTAACTCAGAATGATAACGAGTGATCCACCGATCACCAGTCCATAAGCATTGATGTCAGAAACGTTCATGGTTGTGAGTGCCCAAGTTAAGGCGCTTCAACCAAATTGGCCGGTGATGACCCGCCAGATGTCATTGCCAAGAGCCAGAGCCATGAGACCGAGCAACAGCACAATTCCAATCGTCTGAGCGTATTCCAAGAACTTTTCGGACGCCGGTCGGCCCATGATCATCTCGTACAGGAGAAACATCACATGCCCGCCATCGAGAGCTGGGATTGGCAAGAGGTTCATGAAGGCCAAGATCAAAGAGAAAAAAGCGGTGTTTCGCCAAAAGACTTCCCAATCCCAACCGGCATCGAAGATGCTTCCAAATGTGACCAAACTTCCCACTTGCGAGGCGCCAGACTTGCTAAAGAGGAATCGCATTGAGAGCACGTATTCTTCCAAAGTTGTCCAAGCCAGGGTGAACCCACTGGAAAGTGATTGTCCGAGGGTGTAACTGCGTTGAACCATTTGAAATTCGCTCATTTCGCTCGGAGCTGCTTGATAAAATCCCAGAGCACCGGTACTGTCTGTATTGCAGACGAGTTCTGCCGAAGAACCGTTCATGCGAAGGACTTCGATGGTGACTTCTTTTGACGGATGCGACTGGAGATATTCAGTGACCTCACCATAAAAACGCGCGGGTTCTCCGTCAATCGAAATGAAACGATCTCCAGCTTGTAAACCACCAGCCGCAGCTCCACTTTCAGGAGCGACGCGGTCGACCAAACACGGGACGCGCAATCCAAAGGGTTGACGAATTGAGCTATCGACGAATAGTTGGCCCAAGTCCTGATTGAATTCCAAGTCCACAACGCTGCCACCGCGCTCGACTTGAACCGCATCTACCTGGTCGAAAAACAATGTTCGGCGGATTTCCTTGAAGGATTCAGGCGTGTCACCGTTGATGGTCAAAACCTGATCGCCGTCTTCAAACCCTAGGGGTTTCAATCGATCATCGACTTCAATGCCGTAGGGGATTTTGTCAGCAGGGAGCACGCTATCGCCCCAGACACCCAGCACCATACTGTAAATCGCAAAACCGAGGATCAAGTTGATGATGATGCCTCCGAGCATGATGATGAGTCGTTGCCACGCCGGCTTTGACCGAAATTCCCAAGGCTGTGGAGGCAGTTTCATTTGCTCTTTATCCATGGACTCATCAATCATCCCGGAGATTTTGACGTACCCGCCCAGTGGTAGCCACCCAATGCCCCACTCTGTTTCGCCAATTTGTTTTTTGAACAGTGAGAATCCGGGATTCATGAACAAATAAAATTTCTCAACGCGTGTTTTGAAAGCGCGAGCGGCCCAGTAGTGTCCGAGTTCGTGAAGCACGACGAGGATTGAAAGGCTGAGAAGGAGTTGAGCAGCTTTGATGAGAGCAACCATGGTTCAAAATTGGATTGCGAATTTAACATGCAATTGCAACGCATCCCGCGGATTCATTTGCGAATAAATTGGAATCTCTGTGTTCAAGTCTGTTCAGTCGTGCTTCGTGTATTATTCTTGCAATTGAAATGGCGAAGAACACCAAATCGCAGGCGAACAAAAAGAAGCCCAAGGCAAAAGCCAAGGCCAAGCCGAAATACGGACCACAGCGAACGTGGCTTTGGCTGCTCGGTGTAGCTCCCCTTTTTGGACTTGCTGGACTCGTTTTGGTCGCTTCTTATGGTGATTTACCTGACACGGAAACCCTTGCCAATCCTAAGACAGAGCTGGCAACGCGCGTGTTTTCTGCGGACGGTAAACTCATCGGACGTTACTATTCTGAAAATCGCTCGGATGCTCGTTTTGACGAATTACCGGTGAATTTGGTCAACGCCTTGGTCAGCACTGAGGATGCTCGGTTTTACAGTCACAGTGGTATTGATTTCATTGGCTTGGCACGGGCCATTGCGTACATGGGTTCGCGCGGTGGAGGAAGCACCTTGACCCAGCAACTGGCCAAGCAACTGTTCACAGAGCAATACGATCGCACCTCCTGGCTCGAAAGAGCTTTGCTTCAGAAACCTAAGGAATGGATCATTGCCGCTCGGCTTGAACGTCATTACACGAAAGAAGAGATCATTGCACTTTACCTGAATCGGTACGATTTTCTCAATCAGGCGGTGGGGATCAAATCTGCCGCAAACATTTATTTTGATAAAGAAGTCAGCGATTTGGATATCCGTGAATCGGCGATGTTGGTGGGGATGCTCAAGAATAGTTCGTTGTTCAATCCCTTGCGGCGGCAACAACTGGTGCAAGATCGTCGCAACGTGGTTTTTGGACAGTTGCAGCGCTACGGAGAGATTTCAGAAATTGAAAAGGATTCATTGGCGTCTTTGCCTTTGGGATTGAAATTCCAGAAAGTCAGTCATGATGAGGGGTTGGCACCTTATTTCCGGGAGAACCTCCGGAGTGAATTGAAATCCCTTTTCAGCGCCAAGACGACCGATGGCGACTGGATGATTTCAAAGGCAGACGGGGCTCAATACGACCTGTATCGAGACGGAATACAGGTGTTTACCACGCTCGATAGTCGATTGCAAAAAGCCGCAGAAGAGGCAGTTCACCGTCATCTAGGAGGTGAGTTACAAGCGTCACTGGATCGAGATTTGCGCACACGACCGAAGTCGATTTGGCCTTTTTTCGAAGAGATAGAGCGCGACGTTCGAGACGGAATAATCAACCAGGCAGTCAAGCAGAGTGAACGTTACCGCGTGTACGCGGGAAAGTTTTGTCCAGAGTGTGAACGCCCGGGATTTTACATTGAAAAGGCCGAAGGTGAATCGGGCGATGAATGGCATTGCGACGAAACCAAAGGTGGATGCAGCCATCGCTGGCATCGGCCGACCAAAAAGGGAATCGAAACGGCATTCAAAACTCCTGTGAATATGCGGGTCTTCACCCACTCGGGCGACCGAGATACTTTGCTGACTCCGAAGGACTCGATTTTATATTACAAAAGTTTGTTGCACGCGGGTTTAATGTCGGTGGAACCAAAAACAGGTCATGTTAAGGCATGGGTTGGAGGGGTTGATTATCGCCATTTTAAGTATGATAATGTTGCTCAATCCAAGCGGCAAGTCGGTTCGATATTCAAGCCTTTTGTCTATGCAACGGCTCTGCGCCACGGCATGAAGCGTTGCACGGAATTGCCCAACCAACGCATTTGCGTCGAAATGCCAGGAGACCAACCAGACTGGTGCCCAGACAACTCGGATTTTGAATATGGGGAGGTGGTGACATTGGAATATGCATTGGCCAACTCGATGAATACCATTTCGGCAAAATTGATGAAAGAATTCGGCCCTGAACGAATCATACAGCTCGCCCATGCGCTGGGAATTGAAAGCGATATCCCTGCGGTGCCGTCAATTGCGCTCGGTTCGTCTCAATTGACACTCAAGGAGATCACGGTTGCCAATGCCTCGCTTGTAAACGGCGGCGTTTACGTGAAGCCATCCACCATTTTGCGAATTGAAGACAAATACGGAAATGTCATCTGGTCGCCAGAGCCGGTCATGCGACAAGGTTTGGACCGTCGAACGGCCGGAACCGTCGTGGACATGATGAAGGGAGTGGTTGATGGGGCGTACAACCCCAAGACAGGCGATAAGAAAGGGACCGGCATTCGTTTGAGGATGGATGTTGAGCGCAGGAAATACGACAACATCAAGGTGCCTATGGCGGGCAAAACAGGAACCACCCAAAGCCACGCAGATGGTTGGTTCATGGGAATGACGCCTGACTTAGTCACGGGTGTTTGGGTCGGCGCACAAGATCCATCCGTCCGATTCAGCACCATAACGAACGGACAAGGAGCGAACACAGCGTTGCCGATTTATGGCTTCTACATGAATGCGGCGTATGACGATGCATCCATCGCCTTGAGCCAAGAAGATTTTGCTTTGCCCGATGGGATTGGATTGGATTCGTTGGATTGCAGGCAATGGTTTGAGCTGAATCAAGCGACATTTGGAACCGGCGATGACGACGACTTGTTCCAATAAAACAGTAGAAGAAACGACGGCATTGACAACAGCGTTAAACGATCAATCATGGCAATATCAAAAACCGTAGAAGGGCCGGCAGCAGCATGCGAAGGTGTGCAAAGTGGAATGACTTTTATGCTCGGAGGATTTGGACTTTGCGGCATTCCTGAATGCAGCATCTCAGAATTGGTGAGGCTCGAAGTAAATGACTTGACTTGCATTTCCAACAATGCTGGCGTCGATGACTTTGGATTGGGCTTATTGCTTCAAAAGCGTCAGATCAGAAAAATGATTTCTTCTTACGTCGGAGAGAACGATGAGTTTGAGCGTCAAATGTTGAGTGGAGAGTTGGAAGTGGATTTGATCCCTCAAGGTTCTCTTGCTGAAAGATGCCGGGCAGGCGGTGCCGGTATTCCAGCGTTTTTTACGCCAGCTGGATTTGGAACGGAAGTAGCGGAGGGCAAAGAAATGCGTGAATTCGATGGTAAGCCGCACATTTTGGAATCTGCGTTGACTGCGGACTTTGCATTTGTGAAGGCTTGGAAAGGGGATGCTGCTGGCAATTTGGTCTTCAAAGCAACAGCTAGGAATTTCAACCCTATGATGGCGATGGCGGGCAAGATCACTGTGGCTGAGGTGGAAGAGCTGGTCCCTCTTGGAACCTTGGACCCCAATGAAATTCACACGCCAGGAATTTTCGTGCAGCGCATTTATCAGGGCAATCATTATGACAAGCGCATCGAACAACGCACCGTCCAAACCCGCGAATCTGCTTAATCAATCACCATGTTAGACAAAAACGGTATCGCAAAGCGGATTGCTCAGGAAGTAAAGAATGGTTGGTATGTCAATTTGGGGATTGGCATTCCAACGTTGGTGGCGAATTTCATACCCGAAGGGATGGAAGTGGAGTTCCAATCGGAAAATGGAATTTTGGGCATGGGTCCATTCCCCATCGAAGGCGATGAGGATGCAGACCTCATCAATGCTGGAAAACAAACCATTACGGCCATGCCAGGTGCTGTTTACTTTGACAGCGCGACGTCATTTGCGATGATTCGGGGACGCCATGTGCAACTGACGGTTTTAGGTGCGATGGAAGTGGCTCAAAATGGAGACATTGCGAATTGGAAAATTCCCGGAAAAATGGTGAAAGGAATGGGCGGAGCCATGGATTTGGTTGCCAGTGCGGAGAACATCATTGTTGCAATGATGCACACCAACCGAGCCGGCGCTTCAAAACTATTGCCCAATTGCAGCCTGCCGCTCACGGGGGTGGGCTGTGTAAAACGAGTGGTCACGAATATGGCTGTTCTGGACATCAAGGATGGCGCTTTTCATCTAGTTGAGCGTGCACCGGGCGTCACAATAGAGGACATTAAAGAGGCTACTGCAGGTGATTTGGTCATCCCGGATCATGTGCCGGAGATGAACATCGACTGAGAGAAATCACCCCAGTTTGTGAATCGCTGCCTCGAGTCGATCCATGGTCTGAGCCTTGCCTAAAAATTCAGCAAAGTCAAACATAGACGGTCCGCCGCCAGTGCCTGTCAGTGCGATCCGGAATGGCAACAAGACAGCGCCAAACCCCAAGTCACGAGACGTTAAAAACGACTTGAATTGATCTTCGATCCGAGAGGACTCGAACGGGTCGATGTCAGCCAGCACAGTTTTCAAATCTTCGAGGTATCCAGCCGTTTCGGGTTTCCATTTCTTGCGAATCAATTTTTCATCAAAGGATTCGGGCCCCGCAAACAGATAGCTGTGGTTTCCAACCTCATGCAAGAATTGAACACGCTCCAGCATCATCTCTAAGACCTGTTGGCACTGGGAATCGCTCCAATCGCCCATGGTTGATTGGTTCAGTTCTTTCAACGGTTGAATCCACCGGCTCGAGTCTCCTGCGCGGAGGTACTGCTCGTTGAACCAAACAGCCTTATCTGGGTTAAATCGTGCGCCAGATTTTGTCACCTGTTGCATAGAAAAGGCCTCTACAGCCTCCGTTAAAGAGTACAATTCCCGTTCGTCACCGCTGCTCCACCCCAAGAGCAAAAGCATATTGAGAAACGCTTCGGGCAGGTAACCATTCTCTTTGTAGCCTTTGGAGACTTGACCCGTTTTCGGATCTGTCCAAGACAGCGGGAAGATTGGGAACCCACCTTTGTCTCCATCTCGCTTACTCAATTTCCCGTTACCAGTGGGCTTCAGGATTAAGGGCAAATGGGCGAATGCAGGAGGTGTCCAGCCGAACGCTTCGTAAAGTAGCACATGCAAAGGCGCACTTGGCAGCCATTCCTCTCCTCGGATCACATGACTGATTTCCATGTGGTGATCGTCCACGACGTTGGCCAGGTGGTAGGTTGGGAGTCCGTCTGCTTTCATAAGTACTTTGTCATCCAAGACTCCCGACGAAACATGGATTTCGCCTCTGATATCATCCAAGACTTGGACATCTCTGATGTCTTCAGGCATTTTGAATCGCACAGTGAAAGCATGCCCTTCTGATTCGAGCCGACCCACTTCTTCGCCGCTGAGCGTGAGTGAATTCCGCATGTCTTGACGGGTTCGAGCGTCGTATTGCCACACTTCGCCTGCGGCTTCTGCCTCGGTTCGTTTGGCAGCGATTTCTTCAGCGGAGTCAAAGGCCTTGTACGCATGACCACTTTCCAGCAAATTATTCAATTCACGCAGGTACAGTTCGCTCCGTTCCGATTGGCGATAAGGGCCGTAGTTTCCGCCAGCTTCAGTTCCTTCATCGGGTTGAAACCCGCACCATTTTAGTGACTCCTCAATGTAAGCCTCAGCACCTTCGACGAATCGGTTCTGGTCCGTGTCTTCGATGCGCAAGATGAATGTGCCCTTGTTCTTTTTCGCAAAGAGATAATTGAACAGGGCGGTTCGGACACCACCCATGTGGAGCGGTCCGGTGGGACTAGGAGCAAAGCGAACGCGAATGGGAGCTGACATGAAGGTGCAATTTCAGCGGCAAAGATAGGTGGTGGAAGGCGGCTGCAGAAAAAGGCCTGCGATTGTAAATCAGGACTCCTCGACGCTGAATGAAGCCGTAACGGATACGAGTCGTGCTTTCTGTCCGCTGCAAGTTTGCTGCAGAATCACAAACAAATGAATGCATTAAGAAACAAGGTCCAACTGATTGGACGACTCGGGAAAGATCCCGATTTGATGAGCTTCGATGAGGGCAAGGTCAAGTGCACTTTTCCTGTGGCGACCAACGAGGTTTTCCGCAATGGTGAAGGTGAACGTGTGGAGCGCACGCAGTGGCATGACGTTGTCACATGGGGTGCGCTTGCGGAGATAGCGGGTCAATACTTGCAAAAGGGCGCTGAAATTGCCATCGAGGGTCGACTGGCTTACCGAACTTATGAGGATGCTGAAGGGCATACGCGATACGTGACTGAGGTGGTGGCGGGTGAAATGCTCATGCTCGATCAGCGGAACGACAAGGAAGGTTAAGTTGTTGGCGTCGGGGGCGAGAAACAAAAACTCGCCCCCATTTCTTCGATTGATTCCCGAGAAATGGTTCTTCCGGCATCTTCCGTTGGTGCGGCGTCCTTGAAGGCTTAACTTTACGGGTCGAACCTGAATGCAATGAGCAATAACGGACTTTTGAAATCATCGCTGGCTAAGAAGTACCTGATGGCACTGACTGGCCTTTTTTTATGCACCTTTCTTCTGGGGCACTTGGCCGGAAACCTCCAGCTATTTATCTCCGGGGCAGAAGGACAACAAGCATTCAATGAGTATGCTGAGTTCATGACCACATTTCCTTTGGTCAAAATTCTCAGCTACCTAACCTACGCGAGTGTTTTGTTCCACATCGTGGACGGAATCCTATTGTCCATGCGCAATCGCAAATCACGTCCAGTTGGTTACGTGAAAGAGAATGGTGCAGCAAATGCGAGTTGGTCCAGTCGCAACATGGGCATCCTTGGGACAATCATCGCTGTATTTTTGGTGAGCCATATGCAGACTTTTTGGTACAAAATGCATTTTGGAGCGATGCCAATGCATGACGGACTGAAGGATCTGCACACCGTAGTTTTGGCTTTCTTCTCTCCTGATAATTCACTTGGGTTGATTGCAGTCATTGGATACGTTCTTGCTCAGGCGGCCTTATCGTTTCACCTGGTTCATGGATTTCAGAGTGGTTTTCAGTCGTTAGGACTTCGTCATCCGAAATACACGCCGGTCATCGAAAAAACAGGCTACTTGTTTGGGGTTGGAGTCCCTTTGTTGTTTGCAGCTATCCCTGTGTTCCTCTACATCACCCAGCTTTAATAGACGACGAAGATGTTAGATTCTAAGATACCCCAAGGTCCACTAGCGGATAAGTGGACATCACACAAAAACAACATTAACCTCGTCAACCCGGCGAACAAGAGACTCATTGATGTCATTGTTGTAGGGACGGGATTGGCAGGAAGTTCAGCCGCTGCTTCTCTGGCCGAGATGGGCTACAATGTGAAAGCTTTTTGTTTTCAGGATTCCCCGCGGCGAGCTCACTCGATTGCAGCTCAAGGTGGGATCAATGCTGCGAAGAACTACCAGAACGACGGGGACTCGGTTTACCGACTCTTCTACGATACCATCAAGGGAGGAGACTACCGAAGTCGAGAGGGCAATGTGCATAGATTGGCAGAAGTTTCGACCAGCATCATCGATCAGTGTGTTGCGCAGGGTGTTCCCTTTGCTCGAGAGTATGGGGGACTTTTGGACAACCGAAGCTTCGGAGGAGTTCAAGTTTCTCGAACCTTCTATGCGAAAGGTCAAACCGGGCAACAGTTATTGCTTGGTGCGTACTCGGCATTGAGTCGTCAGATTTCGAAAGGCAAGGTGGAAATGTTCACGCGTCATGAGATGATGGATGTTGTAATGGTCGACGGCAAGTGCCGCGGCATCATCGCAAGAAACCTCGTTACAGGAGAATTGGAAAGGCACGCTGCCCATGCTGTCGTGCTTGCGTCTGGGGGATACGGAAATGTCTTCTTTTTGAGTACCAATGCCATGGGCTCAAATGTGTCGGCCTCTTGGAAAGCGCATAAGAAAGGCGCATTCATGGCAAACCCTTGCTTCACTCAAATCCATCCGACTTGCATTCCGGTCTCAGGGGAGCATCAATCAAAATTGACCTTGATGTCCGAGTCGTTGAGAAATGACGGACGCATCTGGGTTCCGGCCAAAAAAGAGGATGCTGAAGCCATTCGAAAAGGCACAAAGAATGCCATTGAAATTGCAGAGGAGGACCGCGACTATTACCTCGAGCGCCGTTACCCGGCTTTCGGTAACCTCGTTCCTCGTGATGTCGCTTCGCGTGCTGCAAAGGAGCGATGCGATGCAGGTTTTGGAGTCAATGAAACAGGCGAAGCAGTTTTCTTGGATTACGCGAGTGCTATTCAGCGCTACGGAAAAACTGAAGCCAATATTCGCGGCCTGAAGAATCCTTCAGCAGCAGATTTCACGGAATTGGGCAAACAAGTCGTAAAGGCCAAGTATGGCAACCTCTTCGACATGTACAAGCAAATTGCGGCAGATGACCCCTATGAGACTCCAATGAAAATTTATCCTGCGGTGCACTACACCATGGGAGGCTTGTGGGTGGACTACAATCTAATGACGTCCGTGCCCGGGCTCTATGCTGCAGGGGAGGCAAACTTCTCAGATCACGGAGCAAACCGGCTTGGAGCTTCAGCGTTGATGCAGGGCTTGGCTGACGGGTATTTTGTTTTGCCGTACACGATTGGAGATTACCTTTCACAAGACATCCGAACGGGGGAGATTTCAGCTGATTCTCAAGAATTTGCTGAAGCAGAGAAGGAAGTGAAAGAACGAATTGACCATCTGATCAATAACAACGGCACCAAACCGGTAGATGATTTTCATCGCCGACTGGGTCGGATCATGTGGAACGAATGTGGGATGTCGCGCAATGCCGAAGGGCTGAAAAAGGCCATTCAAGACATTCGTGATTTGAGAACAGAATTTTGGTCGGATGTTCGCGTACCGGGCTCTGATGACGGCTTTAATCCAGAGCTGGACAAGGCAGGTCGCGTCGCAGATCTGCTCGAATTAGGAGAGTTGATGTGCAAGGATGCTCTTGAACGCGAAGAATCGTGCGGAGGGCACTTTCGTGAGGAGCATCAGACTCCAGAGGGTGAGGCGTTGCGTAACGACGAACAATTCACT
>CBFIEJ010000005.1:0-85219 GCA_965661575.1 uncultured Flavobacteriales bacterium
TTCCCACTCCGAAGGAGCCCGTTGTAGAAGTGTCTGGTGCATTTGATGTACACGATGAAATCAATGGCTATGCGACCAATAACAATGCATCTTTTGCTGAAATTGGATTGGTTGATCCAGCAGCAGCTCTTGGTAACAACGGTTGGGATGGTTTATACCCTGTCATGAACAACTACGTTGATGGCGCACCCTCGGAGCCTTTCGATGGATCACCATGGCAGTGGTGGGATGTGGCTACGACACAAATGGTCGATGAGGCGAATGGAACGAATATCGCAGCTACTCAGCTGACATTGAATCCAACCATGGGACCAGAGGAGGCGATGCCATGGATTGACATCATTCAGGATTACACAGCTCCTCGATTGGCCGTGAGTATGCAGGTCGTGGACCTCGGCCCAGGTTGTGATGATGAGTCAGCTTGCAACTACAATGCTCTCGCTACCACAGATGATGGCAGCTGCATTTATGCAGAAGAGGGTTTTGATTGCGAAGGCAACTCGTTGGTGGTGTTTGGTTGCACAAGTGCAATCGCTTGCAACTACAACGGAGCAGCTACGGACGATGATGGAACGTGTGACTTCAACGAGTCGACAACCATCATTACAGGAGCCGAATCTGTGTGGTTGGTCGGAGTGACTTTGACCGGTACTGAAAATGAAGCTTTTGCTGCAGATTGTGAAGCAGGCGGAGGCTTTAATCCGAACGTGGCCTTGAACGGAGTATTCCTAGGCGACGGAACAGACGGACCGATGAACTTCAGCAACATCACCGATCAAACGGGAGGATTGCTTGCAGATTTGGTCGGCTTGGCTGGAGCTGCTTCAATTTCCTTCTGTGGTGATCTCATTCGATTTGTAGACCCACTCTCAGGAGCTACGGTTATCCTGAGTGAGACAAATGGTGTTTGGCAGTCGGCTGTTCCGGTGATTGGACCTAGCTATTTGTGGGCCGCGCCGATTTCATCTTTCAACATGGGGTGTGGAGATCCAACGGCTTGCGGTTTCACAGATTTTTGTGATTTGAGTGTTGCTTGTGACTACACGGATACTGATGGCGATACTGTTTTGGATTGCCAAGAGGTTGTGGGATGCCAAGACAATACCGCTGACAACTACAATGACAATGCCACGGATGAGGGCGATTGCAACTACAACGGTTGCACGGATTCAGCGGCTCAGAACTACGAGGAAGGAGCTAACGTGGACGATGGTAGTTGCACCTACTTGGTTTCTTTCCGCATCAACATGTCCAACGAAGTTGTAGCCGATGCTGGAGTGCATTTGGCAGGAAGCTTCCAAGGCTGGGATCCATCAGCGATCATTGTCCCATTGGTGGGATATGGAGTACACGAGGTGGTCCTTCAATTGCAACTTGGATCGTACGAATACAAATTCATCAATGGTGATGCATGGGGAGCGGACGAAAGTGTCGGTGATTGCGGAAACGAAGGCAACCGTGTGATTGAAGTCTCGGGAGATACGATGACATCAGGAGCATGCTTCAATAGCTGTGATCAGTGCGCGGGTTGTGCTGATCCATTCTACGCAGAGTACAATCCATTCAATGCGGCGGCAGAGGGCTATTGCTTGACGGCTATTGCATTGGGTTGTACCTACTCAGACGCTGAGAATTTCAATGCAGCGGCCAATGTGGACGATGGATCATGTGAGTTTGCAACAGGCAGTGATTGCCCTGGAGACTTGAATGACGATGGTTCGATTGGTACGCCAGACTTGTTGCAGTTCCTGTCTGTCTTCGGATACTCGTGCGAGTAAGAAGAATGGACTGACGGAAAGAAAGGGACGCACGCCAGTGTGTCCCTTTTTTTGGCTCGAAAGTTGATTTGAGTTCACGGGAAATGTGAATTTGTCTCAAATTCTGTGAGAGTCGTTTTCGTTTCCTCTAATCTGACTATCTTTATAACGAAATATGAAATTAGCTATGAAACAATTTTTGACAGCTTGCTTTTTGATCGCTGGAGCGTTCACAGTAGCCATTGCACAAGGACCATCCATCTCTTTGGATAAACAGGTTCACGATTACGGAACCATCTCTCAGGGAGCGGATGGAGGTTGCGAATTTACAGTGACCAACGATGGCACAGAGCCATTGATCATTTCACGCTGCAAGGGTTCTTGCGGTTGTACAGTACCAAAGTGCGAGAAAACTCCAATCATGCCTGGAGCTACATCAGCCATTAGCGTGCGTTACGACACCAAGCGCATTGGCCCAATCAATAAGAGCGTGACCATCACTTCGAATGCATCGAATGAGCCTACCAAGGTCATCCGAATCAAAGGAAAAGTGGAGGCATCTGACATCAACAACGCTGGAGGAGCGCCCGTAAAGCCGGCATCCACAGGAGCACCGCTCAACAAGGAGTAATCTCCACAAAACATTCGGTAGAACTACCATTTAGGAAGTCGTCCCTCTTCGTTGAGGAACGACTTCTTTTTTATGCGATTTTTGCACTACGCTAAACCTTTCAATGATCAGCTATGGAATTGCCAGCTCAGTATAACTCTAATGCTTCAGAGACGAAGTGGTACGACTTCTGGTTGCAGAATGGATTCTTCGAATCCAAACCGGATGATCGAGAGCCATACACCGTTGTGATCCCTCCGCCGAATGTTACGGGTGTCCTGCATATGGGGCACATGCTCAACAATACCATCCAGGATGTGTTGGTGCGCAGGGCTAGGATGTTGGGGAAGAATGCCTGCTGGGTTCCCGGAACAGACCACGCCTCCATTGCCACAGAAGCCAAGGTTGTGCGTCGACTGCGGGAGCAGGGCATCAAGAAATCGGATTTGAGTCGCGACGAATTCCTCGAACATGCTTGGGATTGGACTCATGAGCATGGCGGCATCATATTGGAGCAATTGAAAAAGCTCGGGGCCAGTTGTGATTGGTCGCGTACAAGATTTACCATGGATGAAAAGTATTATGAAGGTGTCGTCGACACCTTCATTGATCTATTCAACAAAGGTTTGATTTATCGGGGTGAGAGGATGGTCCATTGGGATCCTGCTGCACAAACTGCACTCAGCGATGAGGAGGTCATTCATACCGAGGAAAATGGAAAGCTCTATTACGTCCAGTATCAGGTCTCTGGTGCTGAAGGTGAGTCATTGATGGTTGCAACAACTCGCCCTGAGACCATCATGGGTGATACGGCGATTTGCATTCACCCTGAGGATGAACGATTCACCCATTTGCATGGAAAGCATGCAGTCGTGCCTATGAGTGATCGTGAGATTCCCATCATTTTGGACGACTACGTCGACCGTGAATTTGGAACGGGATGCCTAAAAGTGACACCTGCTCACGATGTGAATGATTATGATCTGGGACAAAAGCATGATCTAGAGAGCATCAATATTTTCAATCCCGATGGTACGGTCAATGAAGCTGGCGGAGTGTTGGCTGGCGTGGATCGGTTTGAAGCGCGAAAGGAAGTGGCCAAAATCCTTGAAGCCTCAGGGCATTTGATCAAAACGGAGGATTATACCAACAGTGTGGGACGCTCGGAACGCACCAACGCGGTGATTGAACCACGTTTGTCATTGCAGTGGTTCTTGACCATGAAGGAAATTGCTCAGCCTGCATTGGATCACGTTATGGACGGAACCATAGCCTTTCATCCACCGAAGTTCAAGAACAGTTACCGCCATTGGATGGAGAACGTCAAGGACTGGTGCGTGAGTCGCCAGTTGTGGTGGGGACATCGCATCCCGGCGTGGTTTTATGGCGACGGAGAAGACGACTTTGTCGTAGCCAAAACCGCTGAGGAGGCCCTCGACGCGGCTCGTCATAAATCGGGCAATGCATCGATGAAAGCAGCGGATCTGCACCAAGACGAGGATGTCATGGACACTTGGTTTAGCAGTTGGTTATGGCCTATTCAAGTATTTGATGGCCTTAAAACAGAAGAGGAAGTCAGCTACTATTATCCTACCGCTGATCTCGTGACGGCTCCTGAGATTATGTTTTTCTGGGTGGCCCGGATGATCATCGCCGGATACGAGTACCGCGGAGAGGCGCCATTTAAGAATGTCTATTACACGGGCATTGTTCGGGATGAGCAAGGGCGTAAAATGTCCAAAAGCTTAGGTAACAGTCCCGATCCCATTGAATTGATGGAAAAGTACGGGGCCGATGGAGTTCGAGTGGGCATGCTGCTTACATCTCCAGCGGGCAACGACCTTCCATTTGATGAAAAGTTATGCGAGCAAGGCAGAAATTTTGCGAATAAAATCTGGAATGCTTTCCGATTGACGCAGGGCTGGGAAGTGGATGACGCGCGCGATCAAGTTGCGTCATCTGCGGTCGCGGTTGAATGGATGGAGAGTCGCATTTGCGAGGTGATCGAAGAGTTGGAAGGTCAATTCTCTGAATTTCGTTTGAGTGAAGCTCTCATGTCGACATACCGCCTCGTATGGGATGATTTCTGCAGTTGGTACCTCGAGCTGATCAAGCCCCCTTACGGAGAGCCAATCGATCGCAAGACGATGGACTCCACGGTGGTCATTTTTGAAGACTTGCTGAAGCTCCTGCATCCTTTCATGCCCTTCATTACCGAAGAAATTTGGCATTGGATTCGTGAACGAGACAACCCTGAAGAAGCGATTTGCCTCGCGCAATGGCCAGAAAAGAAAACCAAGAATACCTCATTGCTGCAGGACTTTACGCCATTTCAGCAAGCAGTAGCGGAGATCCGAACCATTCGCAAAAACAATCAGATTCCACAACGTGAAGGATTGGAGCTGAACATTCAGCCGGGCGTCGACTACCCGCAGTCGTTGGAAGCAGCAATGGTGAAGCTTACCAACTTGAGTCGAGTCGATCGCGTAGAAGAGAAAGTCCCAAACGCCTTTGGTTTTGTTGTCGGCACTACATCGTTCTTCATTCCTTTCGGAGCGGCGGTTGATGTAGAAGCGGAAAAGGCAAAAATCCAGAAGGAGATCGACCATTTGAATGGTTTCCTCAAAGGTGTTCGTGGGAAATTGTCCAACGAGCGTTTTGTTCAAAATGCACCAGACAGTGTCGTAGAATTGGAGCGGAAGAAGGAATCGGATGCACTCGCAAAGCTGACTGTTTTGGAGACGAAACGGACAGAATTGGGATAACGTCGAACACGAAGGAGTTGGAGTTGTTGAAAGGGTATGTGGAATCCATTCAAGTCTGACCCTCAGAAACGTCTCCAAAAAAAACACGCTGCTTTGCTCGCTGAAGCGCATCGCATGAGTACGATCGATCGTTCTCGTTCTGATGCTCTGGTAGCTGAAGCCGCTGCAGTGGAGGAAGAACTCATGAACCTTCAAAAGGAATCTCGATGAGTTTGTCAAAAACAATCGCCATTGTAGGTGACTCAAAAGGAATTGGGGCAGCGCTTCGTGAACAGTTGCTGGCCGAAGGGCACCGCGTCATTGGAGTTTCACGCAGTGGCGTTCAGCGCCAAGAAGGGAGTGCTGCAGATTATCAAAGTTTGGTATTTGATGCGGTGACTCACCCTTGCGATTTGAGTGGTTTTGCCGAACAGCTGGATGGCTTGGTCTATTGCCCTGGAACCATCCGCTTAAAGCCCCTCAAAGGGCTTAAAAAGGAGGTGGCACTCGAAGATTGGAACGTAAATGCTTGGGGAGCCGCCCAGACCTTGCAAACCAATTTGCCCTTGCTCAAGAATTCTGATCAGGCCTCAGTGGTTTTGTTCAGCACTGTCGCAGTTCAAACAGGAATGCCTTTCCACGCGAGCATCGCGATGGCCAAGGGAGCAGTGGAAGGGCTGACCCGTTCGTTAGCAGCTGAGTGGTCTCCAAACATCCGAGTCAATGCCATTGCGCCATCCTTGACCGACACGCCGTTGGCCAGCGGTCTGCTGGGTAGCGATGCCAAAAAAGAGGCGTCTGCCGCACGCCACCCCCTAGATCGTGTCGGTTCCGCAGAAGAGATTGCATCGCTGGCAGCTTGGCTCCTGGGAAGTGGCGCAAGTTTCACCACGGGGCAGGTGTTTCAGGTCGATGGCGGGATGAGTGGGATTCGCAAGTGATCAAAGAAAATGAAGACACTCAACGACCTCGACTTGGAATTGATGCCACGCAGGAAGCGCGGTCGCTTGGTAAACAGTTTGAGTGGATTCAAAAGTGCAAACCTCATTGGCACGAGCAATGGCGACGGTGCACACAATTTGAGTATCGTGAGTTCTGCCGTACATCTAGGGTCTGACCCGGCGTTGATTGGCGTCGTCTTTCGTCCTCCATCTGACCCACAACATGGCAGTCACACCTACTGGAATATTCGAGAGACCGGTGTTTTCACGATGAATCATGTTGGCCAAGACTGGTACAAGCGTGGCCACCAGGCGAGTGCTCGTTACCCGGAAGGCACGAGTGAATTTGACGAGTTGGGATTCACGCCAATCTACCGCTGTGGTTTCGAAGCCCCAGCTGTAGAGGAAGCGCCGGTGCGACTGGGTTTGGAGCGCGTAGACGAATGGAAAATCCCGCAGAATGAATGCCGTTTTGTCGTAGGGCAAATCCGATGGGTAGAGTTCCCAGAGAAGGCTTGGTCTCACGACGGGTATTTGGATTTGGAGGGACTTGGGGTGGTGGCTTTGAGTTCTTTGGACGGCTATCACGTCACGCAAAAACTAAGCAGACTCGCCTATGCAAAGCCGGAACAAAAAAGCCCGGATTCCCAGTTGGATTTTCTGAAGGGCTGGGAAGATGTTTGAAACCGCTGTTTTAAAATGATTTTCGACGAAATTAGCGTCATGGATGCACAAGAAATGAATGCAGCGAGACAGGAGTCATCATCGAACGGTGAGCCTGATTCTGAACGAACGCTGCTGCACCATGAAATTGTTTCAGAAAATCCGGATGCCCCTTGGTTGGTTTTTATCCACGGGGCAGGTGGAAGCATTCGGACATGGAAATTCCAAATTGAAGCGTTTGCCCCACATTTTCGCCTCTTGCTCATCGATCTTCGGGACCATGGGCACAGCAAGGAAATCATGCCTGCTTTTCCAGCGTATGACTTCGATATTGTTGCGAAAGATATTTTAGCGGTCATCGACCACCTCAACATCAGAAAAGCACATTTCATGAGTTTGAGCATTGGCAGCGTTATCTTACAGAAGATAGACATCGATCGACCTGATTTAGTGGATCGTATGGTGATGGCCGGTGCTATTTTTGACGGAAGCCGCATGATGCACTGGTTTGTCCATTCGGGCAAGTTGCTCTCCCATGTTTTGCCCTATCGCGCCCTGTATTGGTTGTTCAGCTTCATCGTTCTGCCTCGTAAAAATCATCGCTTGAGTCGATACATTTTCCGGCGCCAGAGCAAAAAGCTTTCCACGCGCGAGTACATGAAGTGGATTCAATTGTACAAACCTTTCTTCAACCTCGCGAATGAGTACATCCATCGCCCGGTGAAGAAGAAAGGCCTTCTTGTTATGGGGAGTCAAGATCACATTTTCCTCAGGGCAGCGAAGCGTTTTGCTTTGATTCAAAAGAACATGCGCCTCACTGTCATCGAAAATTGTGGGCATGTGTGCAGCATCGAAGCACCTGATCTTTTCAATGAGTTGGTATTGAAGTTCCTGAAGGATCAGGAAGTGCCCGGGGAGGTCAAAGCCAAACCGGTACCGATGAAATGGTCTGAACTAAAGGCACTGCAAAAAGGATAATTCCGACCGCCGGTGTGAACCTTGGCGCTCTGCTGAGGTTAATTTCCCATGCGCCGCTCAGAATATCCACCCGACCGCATTTGCGCGGTTTGTGAAAAGCCCTTTTCCTGGAGGAAGAAGTGGGAATCTTGCTGGGACGAGGTGCGTTATTGCTCGAAACGTTGTCGCAGCCAGCGATCATCCATTACGAATACGATACATGCTTGAAGATTGGTTCCAGCCCGTGCAAGGGCTCCAGGGTTTGAAACCTGCAAAAGAGGTGCGCTTGATTTTGGGTGATCAACTCAATGCCATGCATTCTTGGTTCAGCGGTGAGCCTGAGCCTGAGGTGATTTACGTGATGATGGAAATGCGTCAAGAAACGGATTATGCGCCTCATCATTTGCAAAAGGTGGTTGCCTTTTTTGGTGCGATGCGGCTATTCGCTTCCGAGCGAGCTTCGGCAGACCATCGTATTTTCTACTTGACCTTGGATGACTCTCGCAACCTGCAATCACTCACCGACAACTTGGATTGGATCATAAGCGATGTGGGAGCGAAACGAGTGACCTATCAACTGCCGGATGAATACCGCTTGGACGAACAACTGAGCATTTGGGGCGATGCAGTGCAGGATCGAGGGCTGGAGATTGCTGTCGCTGATACGGAACACTTTTATACGCAACGGGAAGAGCTTGCGCTGTTCTTCAAAGGCAAGAAGACCTACCGACTCGAGAACTTCTACCGTGCTATGCGAAAGAAGCATGAGGTATTGATGACCGCCGTTGGTGAACCTGAAGGCGGGAGCTGGAATTACGATGCCTCGAACAGGCAGAAATTGCCCAAAGATCACATGCCACCGTTGCCATTGACATTGGACCGCAATGTTGAGGGCTTGGTGGAAGTCATAGCAGCATCGGGTGTTGAAACCACCGGTCGCATCGATGCAAAGCGATTTGGGTGGCCGATTACACGGGCCGAAGGACTGCAAGTCTTGGAATATTTCGTGGACGAGTTGCTGCCACATTTTGGAGATTTTCAGGATGCGCTTACCACCAATAGCTGGAGTGTTTATCATTCCCGTCTGAGTTTTGTGATGAATGCCAAGCTTTTATCTCCTGCGGAAGTGGTCAGCAGAGTAGAGCAGGCCTATCAGCTTCAACCGGAACGCATTGATATTTCACAAGCAGAAGGGTTCATTCGACAAATTCTGGGGTGGCGAGAATACATGCGGGGTGTATACTGGGCTCACATGCCCGAGTACGAAACGCTAAATTTCTTCGAGCATAAACGAGCCCTTCCGAGTTGGTTTTGGACAGGAAAAACAAAAATGGCTTGCGTTTCTCATGCGATTGATCAAACCATGGAGCATGCCTATGCTCATCACATCCAGCGTTTGATGGTGACCGGTAATTTTGCCCTCCTCGCGGGAATACACCCCGACGAGTTGGACGCGTGGTACCTGGGTGTGTACATCGACGCCTTGCAATGGGTGGAGATTACAAACACACGTGGGATGAGTCAATTTGCAGACGGTGGAATTGTGGGTTCAAAGCCCTATGTGAGCAGCGCTCAATACTTGAAGAAAATGGGGCATTACTGCAAAGGTTGCCATTATGATCCGAATGAAAAGGTGGGCGAAAAGGCCTGTCCGTTCAATGCATTGTACTGGGACTTTTATGAACGCCACAGGGAAAAACTGGAGCGCAACCCGCGCATAGGAATGGCTTACCGCACATGGGATCGAATGGATCCGGACAAGCAACGTGCGCTGCTCGATACGGCAGCGATGAATTTGAATCGATTGGAAGAATTGTAATGAGAGCACTGTACTGGTTTCGAGAGGATTTGAGGTTGCTGGACAATCCAGCACTAACGGCAATGGCTGAACAGGCTGATGAAGCCGTGTTTGTCTTTGTGATGCCGAATGGTCGTCAATGGAGTCGAAGCGAGGAACGCATGGGCGTGCATCGACGACGATTCATGATGGAAAGCCTCTTGGATTTGGATAGCGACCTTCGAAGAAATGGCAATCACCTTGTTTTGCTTGAAGGCAACCCCGCGGAGGCTATCCTGCAGGCGGCTGAGCAATGGAATTGCGAAGCGGTGTTTTCGCAAAGGTGTCACACGGAAGAAGAAACACGATCTGCCGATGCTGTGGCGGCTTCACTTCCACATTACACGGTGGAAGGAGCAACGCTCGTTCATCCCGAGGACTTGCCTTTTTCGGTAGCAGACTTGCCTGAGATTTTCTCGCGTTTCAGAAATAAGGTTGAAAAGCGAGGACTCGATATCCGAGACGAATTCCCGATTCCTGTATTGCCACCGTTTCCTTCCAAAGCACAAGAGTCAACACTTTCATTTGAACTCCCAAGTCGATTGGCAGGACTGCCAGACGATACCATGCTTTTTGATGGCGGATCGGTTCCAGGATGGAAGCGATTGAATCATTACTTCTGGGGAATAAAGGGGTTGAGTGAGTACAAGCAGACCCGGAATGGCCTGCTGGGATGGGATTATTCTAGCAAGTTCAGTCCGTGGTTGGCTTGGGGATGCATAAGCCCTCGCTCCATCTACCATGCGATCCGGCGCTATGAAGAAGATGAAGGGGCAAACGACAGCACGTATTGGCTCATTTTTGAATTGTTGTGGCGTGACTATTTTCGATTCGTAGCCTTGCAGCATGGTAAACGAATTTGGCATGAGACGGGCTTGAAAGAGTCGCCGCGCAATCCAGTTTCACATCACCCCTTACAATGGAAGGCCTGGTGTACGGGCAATACGCGCAGCGCATTTGTGAATGCCAACATGCATGAACTCCGCCTCACAGGATTCATGTCCAACCGAGGACGTCAAAATGTTGCGTCCTACGCGGTTCATGACCTCGGACTGGATTGGCGTGCCTGCGCTGCTTGGTTTGAACATTGGCTCATCGATTTTGACCCCTGCAGCAATACGGGCAACTGGCTTTACGTGGCTGGAATTGGGAATGATCCTCGACCACAAAGAAAATTCGATCTAGACTGGCAAGCAGAGCGGTATGATCCTCAAGGAGCATTCCAAGCTCATTGGGGTCGCCTCGGCGAGATTTTTCCACTCGATCCAGATGAGGTGCCATGATGCATTGGAATGTCACCTACAATGATCCCAACCGATGGAACGAGGTTCATGCGATTTGCGGGCCGAGGTGGCCGTGGTTGGAGGGAATTCGGCAGTCGATGAAAGGAAATCCATTGGGTTCACCTAAAATGGATTTGATCGGACTCGAAGGATTAGAGGAACTGCAGGAAATGCGCGAGGATCTCACTCATCGAACCGGAGTGAATTTTTTGCGGACCATGGACGGTATTGTGGCCTTCACCAAAGTCAGGCTGGAAGTTTATGCCATTCCCATCCGATGTGCTGAGGTGCTCGAGGTGATTGACGAGCCATCGCATGATGCTCCGGGCAAGGCTGAAGTCAAAATAACCTTCAGCCGGGATCAGCACAAAGTAACCATGCGGATGGAAGGCTCCCAATCATCCGCGGAACGAATGACGAAGTGGCTCAAGAGAGGAGTCCATCGTCTCTCCTGAGCGGGGTCAATCCTTGGTCCAATTGGCTGGACAGCCTTGACCACTTTCTTGGACATGGCAAAGAGCATCGACCATGCGCAAGGCTTCGTCTACACTGCGTCCTAGGGTGAAGAAATTGACCAATTGATGCTGGACCATGCCATTTTTATCGATGAGAAAAGACCCGCGAAGGGCAATCATTTCAGAGTCGCAAGTGAGCAATCCTTCGTCAGAATACTCGTAGTCACCGCTGATGACATCGTAGTTGGTGGCGATGGTTTTGTTGGCATCGCTGACAATGGGGAATGTCACTCCTTCAATGCCTCCTTTTTCCTGGGGCATCCGTGCTGCTGCTGCATGTGCATCTGCGGTGTCAGTTGAGCACGCAACGACTGCGGTATTTCGTTCCTCAAAGTCGCTCAATCGTTCTTGAAAAGCGACCAGTTCGCTCTGGCACAGCCCGGTAAAATCCTTGGGGTAAAAAATCAGCAGAACGTTTTGCTTTCCCTTGTAAGAGTCGAGTGAGAAGTTTCGGACAATTTTTCCATCGATGAAGGCACTGGATGAAAAATGGGGAGCAGTTTTACCGACGAGCATGGCGAATTTTTTTGAGAATTGTGAGTCAAAGTTAAGGGCTTCCTCGCTTTGCAATACCTTAAAAAGTATATTTGATCGTGACTAAAAATCCCGTGCATTCTGATCGTCTGATCAACCGTGAACTCAGCTGGCTGTCGTTCAATCACCGCGTATTGCAGGAGGCCGTACGCCTCGACAATCCGTTGATTGAGCGGGTTCGTTTCTTGGGCATTTTCTCCAACAATATGGATGAATTTTTCCGTGTGCGCGTGGCCAATTTGCAGCGGGCCTTGTTGGTGGACGAATCGAGTGTGACTACGCTGGGCTTTGATGTTCAGCAAACGCTGCAAGCAGTGACCAGTCGCGTAGTTGCGTTGCAAGGGGAATACAACGAAGCATACGAAAAAGTTGAAGAGGCGTTGAAAGAGGAGGGGATAAGGATTCTCAATGAGGAGCAGCTTTCTGGCGAGCAAGAAGAGTTCGTGTCGAATTACTTTAAACAACAGATCCGCCCTCATTTGGTCCCGATTATGATCACAGAGGATCGGCCATTTCCGGACTTGAAAGACGGTGTGTTGTATTTCGTTGTCGGGCTTGAGACTCAAAATGGATCCAAAGTGGACAAGGACTATGCCCTTGTGCAAATTCCGCCGCATCGTCCGCGCTTTGTGATTCTACCATCGCCACAAGGAAATCGATCGGTTGCTTTTGTAGATGATGTCATTCGGAAGGAGTTGCATAAGATTTTCCAACTTTTTCAACCAGACCGGTTGTATGCACATGCGATCAAAGTCACACGCGATGCGGAGATTGACATGGATGATGATCTTTCCATGTCACTCATGGATAAGATGGCAGATGGAGTCAGTCAACGCAAGAATGGTGATTTTGTCCGTATGATTTATGACCGTGAAATGCCAGCAGCCATGCTGGATTTGGTCATGGAAAAGCTCGATTTGGGAGAAAGTGAAAATGTCATTTCTGGATCGCGTTATCACAACCGAAAGGATTTGATGAAGTTTCCAGACTTCGGTCGAAGTGATTTGGTGTTCCCGAAACAGAAATCTCGAAAGCACAGGCAGTTCCAAGGAAAGAGCAGTATGCTCAATCAAGTTGTGAAGCGGGATGTACTCTTGCATTATCCCTACCATAATTTCGGTCAGGTGGTCGATGCCTTGCGCGAAGCTGCCATCGATCCATCCGTGCAGCGCATTTGCATCAACCTGTATCGGGTTGCTCACAATTCCAAGATCATCAATGCTCTGGTCAATGCAGCGTACAATGGTAAGGACGTGCAAGTGGTCATCGAGTTGGCCGCTCGGTTTGACGAACGGCACAATATCAAGATCTCCAATGTGCTCCAGGAAGCGGGTATTCAGGTGGAGTTTGGAGTTACCGGACTAAAAGTGCATTCCAAAATGTTCTTGATCGACCGCCTAGTGGACGGAGAACTCCAGCGCATCGGTTACATTGGAACAGGTAATTTTCACGAAGAGATGGCTCGGGTGTTCAGTGATTTTGGTTTGTTTACAGCGAATCCAGCACTCACAGGAGAGATTGCCAAACTGTTCAGTTTCTTTTCGAATAATTATGAGCGACCTGATTTTGAACATCTCATCGTCAGTCCATACCAGACACGCCTCACTTTCTTAAAGCTCCTTGCTCAAGAGACAGATCACGCGCGAAACGGACTTCCTGCGCGCGTCATTCTGAAGCTGAACAACCTCGTAGATGCTGAGATGATTGAAGCCTTGTATGCTGCTAGTGGTCATGGAGTGCGCATTGATTTGATTGTTCGTGGCATTTGCTCATTGATTCCAGGAGTCAAGGGAATGAGTGAAAACATCCGGGTGCGCAGCCTTTTGGGGCGTTACCTCGAACACGCTCGAATCCTCTACTTTGCAAACAATGGCGCTCCGAGGTACTTTTTGAGTTCTGCCGATTGGATGAAGCGCAATTTGGATCATCGGGTTGAGGTAAGTGTTCCCATTGAGGACCTGCAATTGCAGTCGGTGCTGGCTCAATTCCTCGACCACCAGCTCAAAGACAATGTGCATGCCCGGAAAGTCGATTTGCGCTTTTCCAATGCGTTTATCCAACCGAAAAAAGGAGGGAAGTCGGTGGACGCATCTGAGCTGATGCAGCAGATTTATGACGAATCTCGAGACTAAATCGATTTCTGCGTTAATTTTATAATCCATGCGCTACGCTGCCATCGACATAGGTTCCAACGCGGTTCGTCTTTTGATCAAGGATATCGGTGAATCCAATGATGACAGTCGTCAACAGGAACGCATCGCTTATTACCGGGTTCCGCTGAGGCTCGGAGGCGATGTTTTTGAAGGGGATAAGTTGTCCAAATCCAAGGTGAAGAGTCTGGTCAAAGTGATGATCGCCTTCCGGCACCTCATCGACGTGCAGGACGTCGCAAAGTTTCGGGCAGTGGCCACCAGCGCTCTCAGAAGTGCAAAAAACCGCGACGAGGTCATTGAAGTTGTCTCTCGAAAAGCGGACATTGAAATCGAATGCCTCAGTGGGGAAGAAGAAGCTGAGCTTATTTTTCAGAATTTCGATGACGCAGGCCGTAAATTCAATCGGGATCTGCTCTGCATTGATGTAGGCGGCGGAAGCACCGAGCTTTCTGTCGTGCGCGACAATGAACGAATTGCGCTCAAAAGTTTCAAGTTGGGTGCGGTTCGCATGCTCAAGTCGACGACGCCTGCGGGCGAATGGGAGAAAATCGAGGCCTTCATGCGAAAATACCGCGGGGAAAAGCCGTGGCTCGCTATTGGAACAGGAGGCAACATCAATCGCTACCATCGAATCGCGCGATTGGAAAAGGACGCCAATCTGCCTGCTTCATCCATTGCATCCATCAAGAAACAGATTGAAGACGTGCCACTGGAGCAGCGCTCAACGCTGTTTGGCTTAAAGCGCAACAGAGCGGATGTAATCATTCCCGCGGGAGAGATTTACCTGAAAATACTAGCGATGGCCGAAACAGATTTTGTCTGGGTTCCCAAGGTCGGCTTGGCTGATGGCGTCATTTTGAACATGTGGCGAAATCACATGCTCTAAAGGTCAAAACGAAGCGCGAGGGCCTTTATTTCAAATTTTCGTTCAAGAATTTGTCCACCTCAAAGTATCGCTTGGGCTTCAGTACAATTTTGCCTTCTTTGTCTAGCAAAAAGTAGGTTGGCGTTGCTGTGACTTTATAATCACCAACCACCGGACTATTCCAGGCTTGCAATTGACTTACATTTGGCCACGTCATTCCGTTGTCCGCAATGGCTTTTTCCCAAGTCGCTTTTACTTGGTCCAAGCTGATGCCAATGACCTCAAAGCCCTTGTAGCCGTGCTTCGCATACATCGGGCCAATGTTGGGCATTTCCTGTTCACACTTGTGGCACCACGATGCCCAAAACATGAGAAGAGTATACTCGTTTTGCTTAGCTGTCTCGTACAAATCAAGTGTGCCCCCGTTCCACTTATCGATTTGAAAGTTTGGAGGTGTCTTTCCTACCTGTAAATTGATGATGCCTTGGGCGCGCAAGCGGATGGCATCGCTCAAATCTGCTCCACAGTCTTCATCGAAAATGTAGTTGTCTAAAATGTACTGGCAGATCGTTTCTTTTCCGGTGTTGTAAAAGCCATCGAGCATTGAATACAAAACGCTCTCGAGCGCGACAGGGTTGGGCTCAAAGTGCGCCTTGACCAAATCGATGCAAGCAAGGAAACCACTGTCAGTGCCTCCGCTGAATGCACGCATCATCTTTTGGATGCGATCGCTCAATGCCATTGACCGAACAGCGCTGTTGTCAAGAGGGTCAATGTCTTCAAAAAAGCGTCCTTGCAACGTGGGGTATTTGGGGTTTTTCCATCCCAACCATTTGGCGAAGTATGTTCCCGGATTGGCATCCATCATGGCATGCTGCTCGTCGGAAAACTCGTTTTCTTTGGCTTTGATTTGACCTTCGATTCGGCTGCGAAAAGCACCAGCGTCTTTGATGCCCTGACGAAGTTTTCGAACGGCTTGGTCATGCTGTGTTTGTTTGGTCTGGTAGGCAAACCACGCGGTGTTTTCAACAGATCCAGCGGCACTCTTTGTCGCGCTCAGTCGGCTTGACTTGAACTCAATGAACAAATCGGGTTCATCGGGATTGATGATGATATCGGTGGCGTTGGTTTCTCCGTTGTAGCTGATTTTGAAGAAGCCTCGGCCAAGGTCTAACTCGCCGAAATCAAAAGCTCGATTCACCAATTTGGTGCGCGCAATCTCCGATGTGTTACGGCTTTCACTTTCATACAAAATAACGTCTCCAGATGTGGCTGACGTCATTGTGCCGTGCACTCGAACAGTTCCCGTTTTGTCGCCTCGGTTCTGATCATTGGTCCCGTCCTTGTAGAGAGGCGAAACCTCTGCGTTTTGCGGTGTTGCGGTAGTGGATTCGCTAGTGGATGCGCTAGAGGATGGAGTATCGTTAGAAGCGGCTGAATTGGCAGGTGCTTCTGCATTGCATGCCATCATGGTCCATGCTGCGAAGAGAACTGTGCTGAGAGGAGTCATTTTCATTTAGACTTCGATTTGTTACAAATTTAACAATGGAAGCGCTGGAAAACGAGGTGGAATTAATTTGTTGGCTTATCTTCACTTTCTATCATTGATTTCTGGAAGAATGGATATTGGAACAGCGCATGCTTTGCTCGGAATTTCTGAGCCGGTGGTACAGGAAAACGTTATGGAAAGGTTGGATGCGGAAGCCTTTGCGGTGCGCGACCATTTCATGCGCCAACCCATTGTTCCAACGCTGTTTCGTTCGCGCGTCAACCGCCTAGTCCAACTGAGTGATGTGGCCAGAGTTCTCAATGTAGAACCCTTGGGAGCGCCGGTCGAGCTTCCGAAATTACTGCCTTCAGGATCGAATTTCGTGTTGCTTGTCCGGAACCACGTCGAAAACATTCGGCGATTGCGAACGGCGATGGCAGGCACGCTCGATCCGGACGTTCTGGTTCGGTTTGGCAATGCCCTTTGCAACTTGCAATTGCGTTACATGGAAGAATTTTTGGCTCTTTCCGTGGATTCAGCCAATCTCGATATCGATTTGGATCCGATCCCAGCACGCGATGAAATGGACTGGCAATCTTTACTCGCTTCCATTGAGGGCAAGACAGAGGAGGATCGACTTGTCATTGTCAAGGAGAGAAGGCGCATGGCTCAGATTTTGGAGCGCGAAACCACCTGATTCATTCGCGTCCTAAGGCGACAATTGGATCCAGTTTCGCCGCTTGCCGAGCGGGATAGTAACCACTGGCGATGCTAGTCACTAGGCTGAGAATGACACCGGATGCCATCCAGCCGATGGGAAGTACAAAAGGCGTTTCCATGAAATAGGCAATGCCGTTACCGGCAGCTAGCCCGAGCACAATGCCAACGGCTCCGCCCAGTTGTCCAATGATGATGACCTCGATTAAAAATTGCGTGCGGATGGCGTTTGGGGTCGCTCCCAGGGCTTTTCTGGTTCCAATTTCACGTGTGCGCTCAGAGACACTGACCAGCATAATATTCATGAGTCCAATTCCGGCCCCAAATAGGGTGATGATGCCTATGATTGTGGCGGCCATGGTAATGCCACCTGTGGCCTCTTGCAAAGTGTCAACCAAGCTGTTGCTCATCGAGGCATTGAAAGAAAGTTCTTCCCCCGGACGATCTCGTCTCACCACACGCATCAGCCCCATGGCTTCTTCCGCGAGGGTTGATATTTCCGCGGCATCTTCAACTTTGCATGCGATGCGATAACTCCGGTTGTCATCGGAGAACTGTTGGCGAATGCATGGGATGGGAACATAGCATTGATTGTCTTGTGACATCCCAAATGACTGCCCGCGAGATTGGAGAACACCGATGATTTGATACCGTTGCGACCCCAATGAAAATTCGGCGCCGACCGGCTCTTCCCAGGGGTCAAATAGTTCCGTCGCCAGATCAGAGCCAATCAGAGCAAGGTGTTGAGAGGAGCGCGCTTCTTTCGGAGTGAAATTCCTTCCCTTGTCCAAATCGTATCCACTCACCTCGAGGTAGTTTTCCTCAATCCCGAGAATTTGGATGTTGGGGTTGGTTTGTTCATTTCCTCGCGACAGAGTGGCTTGGCTTGTTCCAAACACTGAAAAACTCACGGTAATGGAGTTGGATGCTTCCTCCGCAAAGCGTTGGGCTTCGTCATATGTTATGGGCGTTCCCGCTTTGACACGTTGCCCTTGATTGACCCCTGTTTCTGTGCGCTGACGAAAGGTAAATACATCCGTACCCAAGGAAGAGAACTGCTCGGTGACATTGGCTTCCAATGAAGATGTAGCCGTTGTCATACTAATGAGCGCCATGATCCCCAGACCGATGATGGCAATGGTGAGCGAAGTTCGAAGCAAATTGCTTTGAATGGACCGCACAGCAATCCGCATCATTTCAATGAGTAACTCCCTTTTCATGTTGTGCGAATGTACTGCTTACATTTGCAGCCTAAAGAAAAGAGAAGATGACTTTTGATTTGGACATGATCCGCTCCGTGTATGAGCGATTTCCTAAGAACGTAGCAGCTGCTCGTCGAATGACAGGCAAAAACTTGACGCTGGCTGAGAAAATCCTTTACACGCACCTTTGGGAAGGAGATGCGAAACAAGCCTATAACCGTGGAGTCGATTATGTAGACTTTGCGCCGGACCGAGTGGCCATGCAAGATGCAACAGCCCAAATGGCTCTTTTGCAATTCATGCAGGCTGGAAAAGCAAAGGCAGCTGTCCCTTCAACGGTGCACTGCGACCACTTAATTCAGGCAAAAGTTCAGGCGGATTCAGATCTGCAAGAGGCGATCAACAAGAACAACGAAGTCTACAATTTCCTCGAATCTGTTTCGGACAAATTCGGCATCGGATTCTGGAAACCGGGCGGTGGAATCATACACCAAGTTGTTTTGGAGAATTATGCTTTCCCGGGTGGGATGATGATTGGTACAGATTCGCACACCGTTAATGCAGGTGGTTTAGGGATGGTTGCCGTTGGTGTTGGTGGTGCTGATGCTGTTGACGTGATGGCGGGCATGCCGTGGGAATTGAAATTCCCGAAGTTGATCGGCATCAAGCTCACGGGAACACTTTCAGGTTGGGCGTCAGCCAAAGATGTGATTTTGAAAGTAGCAGGTGTACTCACAGTAAAAGGAGGAACCGGTTGCATCGTTGAATACTTTGGAGAAGGAGCCAAGTCACTGAGCTGCACCGGTAAAGGCACCATTTGCAACATGGGGGCAGAAATTGGAGCAACGACATCAACCTTTGGCTACGACGATAGCATGGCACGCTACCTGCGAGCGACGGGTCGTGCTGACGTCGCTGAGATGGCAGACGGCGTGCGTGAACACCTCACGGGTGATCCCGAGGTGTATGCCAATCCCGAGGCTTATTTTGATCAAGTGATCGAGATCAACTTGAGTGATCTCGAGCCACATCTCAACGGTCCTTTCACGCCAGACTTGGCAACGCCTATCAGCCAAATGAAGGAGGCGGCGGCTCAAAATGACTGGCCCACGTCGCTGGAGTATGGACTGATCGGTTCATGCACCAATTCGAGTTATGAAGACATCAGTCGGTCGGCGAGCATTGCCACACAAGCTGTGGAAAAAGGCGTCGAAGCGAAAGCACATTTAACGATTACACCGGGCTCCGAGTTGGTCCGCTACACCATTGATCGGGACGGCTTCATCGCAACATTCGAAAAAATGGGCGGCAGTGTATTCGCCAATGCGTGTGGTCCATGCATCGGTCAATGGGCCCGAGCGGGTGCTGAGAAGAAGGAAAAAAATTCAATCGTGCACTCATTCAACCGCAATTTTTCGAAGCGAGCAGATGGCAACCCAAACACGCACGCTTTTGTGGGGTCACCTGAGCTTGTTACGGCCTTGGCCATTGCGGGGGATTTGACGTTTAATCCTATGACCGATCCACTCACGCTCCCTGATGGAAGCCAAGTGATGCTTGAGGAGCCAAAAGGCGACGAATTGCCATCAAAAGGATTCGACGTGGAAGATGCCGGTTACGTGGCCCCTGCTGAGGATGGAAGCGGTGTAGAGGTCAAAGTTGATGCGGCGTCAGAGCGCTTGCAGCTGCTTGATCCTTTCAAGCCATGGGACGGACAAAATATCAGTGGAGCGCGCCTCTTGATCAAGGCGGCAGGTAAGTGCACCACGGACCATATTTCAATGGCCGGACCATGGTTGCGGTACCGTGGACATTTGGATAACATTTCCAACAATACGTTGACTGGAGCGGAGAATGCTTTCAATGGTAAACCCAACTCCGTCAAGAATCAACTGACCGGGGTCTACGGGGAAGTTCCTGCGGTGCAGCGAGCCTACAAAGCTGAAGGCATTCCTACTGTTGTAGTTGGAGACTCGAATTATGGAGAAGGAAGCTCCAGGGAGCATGCGGCCATGCAGCCACGATTCTTGGGCGTTATGGCGGTTATTGTGAAGTCGTTTGCCCGAATCCATGAGACCAACTTGAAGAAGCAGGGGATGTTGGGGCTGACGTTCGCGAATGAATCGGATTTTGATCTGATCCAAGAAGATGACACCTTCAACTTTGTTGATTTGGCATCATTCGCACCGGGTAAGCCATTGACCGTTGAGATTCAGCATGCTGATGGTTCCAATGACAGCATCCAAGTCAATCACACCTACAACGCTCAACAAATTGATTGGTTCCGAGCAGGCTCTGCATTGAACTTGATCAAGCAACAGCAGTGATCTTTCGGCTTTGAAAGCTCCCTCAGATGCTGTGAATACGGGCTGTGTTTCGATTGAATTGGCTGGTCAACGGCTAGAATTGCATCCCGAAAGAAGCTTGTGGTGGGAGAAGGAGGAGATCTTGATGGTCTCGGACGTGCACTTGGGAAAGGCGGCTCATTTTCGAAAGCATGGAATCGCAATTCCTCCAGCGGTCAATGCTGAAAGTTTGCGTCGGTTAGAGACGTTGATTCGCCTCTACCAACCGAGACGATTGCTTGTATTGGGCGATCTCTTCCACAGTGACCTCAATGCCGAGTGGTCTGAGTTCTGTCGCTGGCTCAAAGAGATTTACAATTCCTGTGGATTGGAGGAATTCCGGTTGGTCGAGGGGAACCATGATGTCTTGCCCGACGCTGCCTTTGATGGAATCAAGTTGGTGCGCAGTGCGCAGTGGAGTTTGGGTCCTTTCGACTTCGTGCACGATCCGAAGGATGCCGCGTTGCCGGTCGTTGCCGGTCGTGTCTCAATTGCTGGTCATCTGCATCCTGCCATTCGATTAACGGGAAAAGCAAAACAACAATTGCGACTGCCAGGCTGGTGGTGGCAGGCCCTTCGTCAGACGCTCGTCATGCCCAACTTCGGAACCTTTACCGGTTCGTCTGTAGTCGAGATGCGCGCTCAAGATCGTTTTTGGATTTGCTCTGGTCAATCGGTCGTACCCGCCGAATGATTTAGAATTCGATGTTGCTGGTGAAGGAGCCTGTGAATCCGACGGGCAGTCCAACCAGTGTGCTGTCCACCCACTCGCGAAGAGTGAGGTTGAATTCTACAGTTTCAGGTCCTCCGGACAACGCTCGATCGATGACAATTGATCCGTCTGTTGCCTTGAAATCTCGCACCCCGAAGATGTCATCGCCTTGGTTGATGATTTGCACCAAATGCTCGATTTCTTCCTGTTGCACGTAATACACCTCATCGTCGAGGACATCAAAGGAAAATCTGAAGGTCAAATCGTGGGCAGGAAGATGTGCGTCTATTTCGTCGGCAGTGCGCAGATCAGCTACGATGTGGTAGCTACGTGATAGTGGTTCCAGGCTGTCAGGCACCACGGCTTCAGCCATTTTTAAGTTGTAATCTGAATCATTGAATCCAATGCTTCCACACGCGCAGTCATAGACTGGGTTGATGAATTCTGGACTCTTGTAGCAACCGGTGGCTAGGCTCCATGTGATGGCAAGAGCGGCAAAGGCAGCGATAGAAGCAGGGGTGGAATTGAAGATCTTCATCATGGTTTCGATTGTTGCTCGCGGCAAGATACGTGGTTCATTACAGATATGAAGGGTTCAAGGCGATTTGGCGCGCTAATTTCTGATCAAGGGGTAGATCAAGTAGGCTTTTCGGCGGGCGTTGAACTCGATCAACTCATCGATCCATAGCTCAGTCATGTCGGTTGGCCATTCTTCTTCTTTCAGGGCTTCTCCCATGGCTTGATTTCCGGTCAGTTTCGCCATGAATGTTGGCGAGGAAACGAATGCTTGAGGCGCTTCAGCGGGCCAGTTTTTGTTGCATTCCCAAACAAGTTTCCAGTCAAATCCACAGGGTGATTCGGTCCATTGCTTTCCTAGTTCTCTCAGGTCTCGCCCCCGGCAGGTGATGTCTTGGTTCTTAGGCTGAGGTGCAGCCCCGGGGGTCTTGCGGGGTGTAAACGTGAAATCCCCCTCTTGAACTTCAGGCAGGCCGATGCACTGAAAAGGCAATTCAGTGCCGCGTCCGATGCTCGTCACTGTTGGCTCCAGTGGGCAAAGGCTCGGGTAAAGCGCGATCGCTTGCGCGTTGGGCAAGTTAGGGCTTGGGGCGATGGTCGGGTACCAGCGGTCGCTGTGTGCGTAGCCTTCGCAAGGAATCACGATCAAATTGCACTGAATGCCGTCAGCAAGCCAACCTTCACCATTGATCATTTGTGCTATTTCACCCAGGGTCATTCCGTGCAAAACTGGCACAGGGAGCATTCCCACAAATGATTTCCACTTCGGATCGAGTATGGGACCTGCCATTTGATGTCCATGCGGATTGGGTCGATCCAGTACAACCACAACCTGGCCATTTTCAGCGGCAGCTTCCATGACCAAAAATAAGCTGCTCAGATATGTGTAAAATCGAGCGCCAACATCTTGGATGTCAAATAGGATCATTCGAACGTCTGAGAGTGACTGCGCAGTGGGCTTCTTGTGCGCGCCATGGAGACTGAGAATGGGCAGTCCAGTCTTTGCGTCGATGGCGTCGTCAAAGTTCGCGCCGTTGTGGAGATTGCCGCGAAACCCGTGCTCCGGCGCGAACACCTTTTTGACGTCAAAGCCGAGCGCCAATAACGTGTCAATCAGATGAGTTTTTGGGCCCTCAACGCCTTCTCCGACCACAGACGTTGCGTTGGCAACCACCGCAATGGGCGCACGGCTGCAGGATTCGTATATGTCACGGATGTTTTCATTTCCCAGCCGCACGCGCAGGGGAGGGACGCTTCGGATTGTCGTGTGCAATACCCCGTGCAGGGTGTCGATCGTCAATTCTTTGGCGTCGAATCCCACGGGTTCTTGCCCCCAAGAAACGGATCCACTAAACAATGACATCACTACGATGAAGGATAATCGCTGCAGAAACTTCATGCGTCTAAAGTAGCGACGTAATTTGGCGTCTGTGAAATTCCAACATCATTTATGACCGAACGATTCTCCTTACCACGCCGCATCGCCAAGCGCCTTGCTGGGAGCCACTCGCAATCGACTTGGTCAAAGCCGGTTGTTCAGATTGCAACAGCAGGCGTTACGATTGGGATTGCCTTGATTGTCATTGCGACTTCAATTGTTCACGGATTTCAAAGCGAGGTGAAGGATTTGGTGGTTGGGTTTGGTTCAGATATTCAGGTGCTCAATGGCGATTGGAGAGATCAAAAAATCACACGATCAGAGAAAATTGAGGGCGATTTGATTGCACTTTCAGACGTGCAAAGTGTGCATCCTTTTTACACCTCTCCGGGCATAGTAGAGTCAAAATCTGGTTTGAAGGGCGTGGTGCTCAAGGGCATGAGCCAAGAAACCTCGAATGGCATGATTGAGAAATTTCTGCTCCAAGGACGGTTGCCTCGCTTCGATGGAAAGGATACAGCGATTCTTTCTTTGGAGCTCGCTCGAAGGTTGGAGTTGGAATTGCACGATCAATTGACCATTTATTTGATTGGTGGCCCTAACGGTATTCGACCACGCACCATGGTGCTCGGAGGAATTTATCGCACTGGTCTGATCGAGTACGACGAAGAATTCATGTTTGTGCCGGCACAAGCCATTCAATCAACGGCAGGATGGGGAATGGATTTGCAGTTGATTCTGAACGAAAAAACAGTGGAAGCAAGGGCTTTTGGTGGCAATCGAAGCCCGAAAGTCAATTGGAAAGAAGTGCATTCCGATGGCAGGATTTCACCGCTCAGCTGGGGAAGTAAAGGAGTACACTCATTGTCGGAAGTGCAGGCGAATAGCGTTATGTCCATAGCGGAATCAAGAGATTTGGACTTGAATGTTCTGCCCGATACGGCTTGGCTCTCACGCGTGAATGGAGAATGGAAGGTTGAGCCTACAGGATCAGGATGGGACAGGGCAGCCAGTGGCTATGAGGTTTACTTGGAGGAGGATGCTGATTTGTGGACATCAGAAGCGGAGGTCTACGCAAGCTTGCCTCTAGGGCTCGTGACAGAGACAGTCACGCAGCAGGCGCCTGAGATGTTTACGTGGCTCGGGATGCTCGATTTGAATGTGGAAATCATCATTGGTCTCATGGTGCTGATTTCAATCATCAACATGACCTCTGCCTTACTGATACTCATACTTGAACGACGGCCGATGATCGGAATGCTCAAGGCGCTGGGCATGTCCGACGGCCAAGTTCTCCGTGTTTTCCTCTGGCAAGCCGCACGAATTCTGGGCAAGGGCTTCTGGATGGGCAATGTCGTGGGACTCTCTATTGTTTACTTGCAAAAAGTCACAGGTTGGGTCGGTCTGAATCCTGAGGCCTATTACCTCAGTGAAGTCCCTGTGAGGTTGAATGCTGGATTTTTGGTTGCAATCGAGGTCTTGATTTTTATTCTTTGCGTAACAATGATGTTTTTCCCAGCCTTGGCATCGACGCGAATTCGTCCAGCAGATGCCCTTCGTGCGAATCGGTGATGTTGAGCGATTGAATCAAATTGAAATGATTCAGTTTTTTTCCCATTTCCAAGACCCCTTCGGTCGTTACCTTTGCCCATATGCAAGTAGCTAAAAACGTTCATCAGAACATCTTGACCACCATCGGCAACACGCCCATGATCAGGATGCAGAACATGACCCAGGATTTTCCGTGCCCGGTTTTCGCAAAGGTGGAATACTTCAATCCAGGCCACAGTGTAAAGGATCGGATGGCTCTTCGAATGATTGAAGATGCAGAAAAAAATGGGGATTTGAAGCCCGGGGGAACGGTGATTGAGTGCACCAGCGGTAACACAGGCATGGGGCTTGCCCTGGCCTGTTCTGTGAAGGGGTACAAGTTGATTTGCACCATGAGTGATAAGCAGTCCAAAGAGAAGATTGATATCCTGAGAGCCATGGGTGCGGAAGTTCACGTGTGCCCGACCAATGTGGAAGCGGATCATCCGGATAGTTATTACAGCGTCGCCAAGCGATGCAACGAGGCAGATCCCAATAGCTTTTGGTGCAACCAATACGATAATAAATCGAACCAAGAGGCGCATTATGCGTCCACGGGACCGGAAATTTGGGAGCAGACCGAGGGCCGAGTGACGCACTTTGTCGTTGGAGTCGGCACGGGTGGAACAATCAGTGGCACCGGACGATTTTTGAAAGAGCAAAACCCAGACGTCCAGATCTGGGGCATCGACTCATACGGCAGCGTGCTCAAAAAGTACCATGAGACCGGTGAGTTCGACGAATCAGAAATTTACCCTTACATCACGGAGGGCGTAGGCGAAGACATTTTGCCAGCCAACGTCAACTTTGATGTGATTGACCACTTCGAGAAGGTTACCGACAAAGACGGTGCATTGACGGCCCGCGAAATGGCCCGAAAAGAAGGGTTGTTTCTGGGATATAGCTGTGGCAGCACTTTTCAAGGACTCCGACAGCTGAAGGAGCGTCTGAAGCCATCGGACGTCGTTGTTTGCCTATTCCATGATCACGGTTCTCGTTACGTTGGGAAAGTGTACAACGACGAATGGATGAAAAGCCACGGGTGGCTCTGATTTCAGGGATGTCCCTGTAAATTTCACTTACTTCTTGAAGTCCAACACCGTTGAACGGATGATGGCGATGCATGCGGTGAGTTCTTCCTCCGTAATGACGAGAGGTGGGGCAAAACGAATGATGTTTCCGTGCGTTGGTTTTGCCAGCAACCCGTTGTTTTTCAGAGCGACGCACAAATCCCAGGCCGTGGAACTCTCTGGGGTGTCGTTGATGATGACGGCGTTGAGCAATCCTTTTCCTCGCACACTCACAATGAGCGGACTCTCATCAGCAAGCTGGCTCATCGCAATGCGAAATTGATCTCCGAGCCTTCGCGCATTTTGAGCCAATTGCTCTTCAACCACCACCTGCAATGCTGCGATTCCTACTTCGGCTGCAACGGGATTTCCTCCGAAGGTCGAGCCATGTTGTCCGGGCTGAATGACATTCATGATATGATTGTCCGCCAATACTGCAGAAACCGGGTATGCGCCTCCCGAAAGTGCTTTTCCCAGGATGAGAATGTCTGCCTTGGAATACGTGGATTGGCGCTCGCAGTGACCAGCGCACGAGCAGTTTCCGCAGGTTGCGAGGAGCGATCCTGTTCTTGCAATGCCAGTCTGGACTTCATCTGCGATGAATAATGCACCGGCTGCTTTGCACAGGGCGTGAGCTCCGCGAATGAATGATTCATCGGGTGTGTAAACACCGGCTTCACCTTGGATGGGCTCCACCAAGAATCCAGCGACATTGGGGTCCTTCAATGCAGCTTCCAAAGCGTCTAGGTCATTGTATGGAATCACTTCGAACCCAGGCGTGTAAGGACCAAATCCACCTGTCGCATCGCTGTCTGTGCTGAAGCTTACGATTGTTGTAGTTCGGCCATGAAAATTGCCTTCGCACGTGATGATTTTGGCTTGTCCTGAAGGGACACCTTTGACGTCGTACGCCCACTTGCGCGCAATTTTTATCGCTGTTTCAACTGCTTCTGCACCCGTATTCATGGGGAGAACCTTCTCGTAACTGAAGTAGGAAGTCACAAACTCTTCATACTTGCCCAAATTGCTGTTGAAGAAGGCCCGAGAGGTTAAAGTGAGTTTTTCTGCCTGCTGTGTCATGGCACCCACAATTTTGGGGTGGCAGTGCCCTTGGTTTACAGCGGAATATGCACTGAGGAAATCGAAATAACGGATGCCTTCGATGTCCCATACGTAAACGCCCTCGCCTCGATCAAGTACGACTGGTAACGGGTGATAATTATGAGCTCCATGCGCATTTTCAAGTGCCATGGCTTCGGCAGAAGTCTTCGGTGTTTTCAATTCCATGGTGCAAAGATAACGTGTTCCGAAAGGTTTATTCAGACGGGATGATGGCCCAGGCGATGACATACGCCCAAAATCCAACGCCATAAAAAAGACAGAGTCCCACGGCCAAAATCCGGAGTGTAGAAATCTCTAGCCCGTAAAATTTACTGAAGGCACTGACTACGCCTCCAATGATCCGATGGTCTTTCGGTCGGCGTAATTGTTGGTTTGATGATTCCATGCCTTGAAAATACACATTTGAGGTGTATTTTTGCACCCCAAAACAAAACAGCCATGGCTACCAACCGCACTTTCACCATGATCAAGCCCGACGCAACTGGCGCTGGTCACACAGGTAAAATCATTGACCGCATCATTGATGCTGGATTCTCCATCAAAGCGATGAAGTGGACGCAACTGTCCCTCGCAGACGCCCAAGCTTTTTATGCAGTGCATGCTGAGCGTCCATTTTATGGAGAATTGACAGAATACATGTCGAGCGCGCCAATCGTCGCAGCGATTCTTGAGAAGGACAATGCTGTTGCAGATTTCCGCACCTTGATTGGAGCGACAAATCCTGCAGAGGCGGCTCCTGGAACCATCCGAGCGGAATTTGCAGAGAGCATCGCTGCCAATGCAGTACACGGATCAGATAGCGACGAAAATGCTGCTATCGAAGGCTCTTTCTACTTCAGCGCACGTGAAATGAGCTGAACGATTTTGAAATTGAATAAAAAAGCCATCCTCTCGGGATGGCTTTTTTTGTGCTCGAAAAGTTGATCGATTTCGCACTTAATCCTTGAAAAAAGCATCGGCGAAGTTGAGCAAGACCAATTCTTTTTGGGCCCTTGTGAAAGCGGTGTACAACCATCGCATCCACTCGAGGTCAATCGAATCTTCGGTCAAGTATCCCGGATCAATGAGCACCATAGGCCATTGGCCACCTTGTGCTTTGTGACAGGTCATGGACCATCCAAATTTGACTTGCAACGCTTGAAAACAGGGGTCTGCTTTGACCGCCTTCCGGATGGCTGTTTTCGATCCGAGGTGCACGTAATCCAAGCCAATGGCTTCTTCCAGTGCTTGGGTTTGGGCGTAGGGAATTTGTGGCAAGTCGGACTCGAGGATACTGAGATTGATGCAAACCTCGAATACAGGTGACTCAGGAGCATCGGCAAATTTGACTTCCACTTCTGCAAATGAGATGCCATATCGCTCAAATCGCTTGATGACTTTCGTGACTTCGAGTCCGTCACCATTGGCGAGGAGGGTTGTTTGAATGTTCTCCACTTGGGCGAGCCAGTGATAGTTGTTTCGCACAACCATGAGCCTGTCGCCTGCTTCCAACGATTCTTCCCTCCACAAGATTCGATGCCGAATTTGTTGATTGAATTGTTGCGCTCGTTTATTCGACCGTGTGATGAGAGCCACCTGGTCTTCACCGTATATGTGAAAAGCATCTTCCAAAATCTCTTGCAACTCGTTGCCGTTGATCCGTTTGATGTCGCCAAATGATTGCGTTTCGAACGAGGGCCATGCGTCGTTTTTACTTTCTAAATCGAGCCTGAGATTGTGGGCGTTGAATAGAATTCCACTATCCATTTCTTGGCGCACAACGTCCGTGAGGCGAATGGTGGCCACGGTTAGGCCGAACGCAGCGCGCATTTTGGCTTCATTCAATGCGGGACTTTCTTGTTCTCCAACGGGGGGTAGCTGAGCGTCGTCTCCCACGAGGATGAGCCGACACCCCGGGCCGGAAAAGACATACTCCATGAGATCGTCAAGCAAGCTTCGGAAGTTCATGGTGCCTCCCGTGGACCGTCCGCCACCTTCGCCGATCATGGATGCTTCGTCTACGATAAAGACTGTGTTTTCGAGGTTGTTCGGCGCAACGCCAAACGCGGGCATTCCATCGTTGCTTTTTCGGCTTCTGTATATGCGCCGGTGAATTGTAGAGGCTCCAATTCCTGCATAGGATTGCATCACTTTAGCTGCCCGTCCCGTTGGAGCGAGGAGGACCGGGCGCTGTCCGAGATCGCGAAGGGTTTGCACCATGGCGCCAACGCTTGTGGTTTTTCCTGTTCCTGCATACCCTCGTACCATCAATGTGCAACGCGGTTGTGTGCTGTACACAAATCGGCTAACGGCATGCATGAGGGTCCCTTGGCCTTCGGTCGGATGGTGCGGAAAATGTTGCGCCATTCGATCGACAAATTGTTCAATTTGTTGCGAGCCTGTGATCATGGGTACGAAGGTAAGAGGCCAAACTTGGGGATTTCGAAAAACTTGAACGCTCGTCGTATTTGTGGTACTCACTATGTGTCGTAGATTCGCATTCGACTAAATGCGGCAACGCTCCCTGATTCGATTCCAATGGACAAGTTCTTCAAAGAGATAAACAAATACGTTGTTTCCATCCTGCTTTTTGTGGCAGGCATCGGTTTTCTAGGCAAATACCTCAGCGGTGATGCTTTGGAAAGTCAACCAACGGCCATGTTGATTTCGTCGATTGCGCTCCTCGTCGTTGCTGCCCTGGCAACTCCGTATGTGCTCTCACGAATGCAAGCGATGCACTATCGCATCATGATGATTGTTGCGACTATTGCGGCCGTTTGGTTGGGCTATGAGGTTTTTTACAGCGTCGATGAGGAAATTCAATTCCGAGAGCTCAAAGCGCAGGTTGATGCCGAAACTGTGCAGGCGCTCAAAGATATTCGCTCGGCCCAAGAGGCTCACCAAGCCATCTATGGAGTCTATTGCGATGACTTCGATAGCCTTCAGCGCTTTCTCTACGAGCCTGTAATCCCTGTGAGCTTTAACATGGGGTCTTTCAATGATACACTCCCCGAAGCCAAAAGTGCAGAGATGGGATTGATTCTGACGCGTGCAGAGATTCCGGCCAAGGCCGAAGAAATGGGGCTTACAGAAGAAGGGCTGATTGACCTGATTGCCCAAGACTCAACCACTCTGAAGGTCCGCGATGTGATCTACACCACATTCTATGATGAGAACTTTGCTCCAGAAATTCGAACTTCGAAAAGATTGCCAAGGGTTTCAGTGGACAGCCTCTGGTTCAATCCTTTGAGCGGAGAGCGATTCCGCCTCGAAACAGACAGTGTTGAATCTGGAGGGGTATTGCAGGCTACCATTTTGGTCAAGGACCCAACTCCCTTTGGACGTGAAAAGGTCAAAAAAGACACCTTGCGCTTCGGGTCGTTGACAGAAGCGCACACCGATGGCAACTGGCGCAACTGACAATAGAGGATCCAGCCTCCTGTTGGCTTGGGATGGCAATCATTTGCAATGGTTGCGTTGTCAGCGTTTGACCGTTTTTCAGAGTGAAACCATCTCGACGGTTGGTCCCGATGGCTTGCGAGAAGCCCTCATGGAACTCAAGACAGCCTTGGTTGGTGTTGATCATGTGTGCTATGCATCTGACCTTCCGTATTTTTCGATGGCTCCTTCCCGAGTGGTGAGTGGAAGAGAAAAAGCTCTGCAGGCCCTGCATCTCGGACCGAGTTCTGCGCCACCGGTTTCTTTTTATTCCGAGGCATTTGGCGAGGAAACATCACTCATTGAGCAGGATGACGCTCGTCTCAAAGATGAGGTGGAATCGCTGTGGCCAATGGCCAAGCGTGCTTCAATGGCGCTGACTTTCTTGGAATGGGTAATGAGGGAGATGCGCACCCAATCAAGCCTCTCTTGCGTCGCTATTCATGTCGGTCATGAACGGGCGTTGATGTCACTTTTTGCAGGAGGTGAGTTGATGTGGTCGATGACCACAGATGATTTGGCCGGGGATGGCATTTTGTATCACGTCGTCAATGGGTTAACACGGCAAGGATATTCAGATAAAGCTGAGATAGAGGTCTGGTTCACGGGGAGAGTCCAAGAAGAGGGTGAATTGATGCAGGGGTTCCGGAGGTTTTTCAATCGGGTGGAGTTGAAGGTGCCTGAAGTGGAATGGAAGGATGTTCCTGAGGCACCACAGGAATGGGCAACATTGACGAGATTGATGCCATGCGGATAACAGGTGGATCATACAAAGGGCGTCGCCCTAAAATATCGAAGTCTTTCAAGGGCCGACCCACGACCGATTTTGGTCGAGAAAGTTTGTTCAACTTATTGCGTTCACGTGTAGACATAGAAGGGTTATCGGTGTTGGAGTTGTTTGCGGGCACAGGCATGGTGGGTTTGGAGTTCTTCAGCCGAGGCTGTGCATCGGTTGTGTCTGTCGAGAAGGACCCTGCCGCTGTTCGAGGAATGCATAGCATTGCTCGTGCATGGGAATTGGATCAATGGCAAATTGTTCGGGGAGATGCCCTCGGTTTTGCAAAGAAATCGTTGACTCAGTACGATTTGGTCTTCGCGGACCCTCCTTATGATTTGCCAGAATTAACCAAGATTCCTGAATGGGTGCTCGAAGGCGCCTTGTTGGTCCCGGGTGGTTGGTTTATCTTGGAGCACGGAGAGCGCACGGACGTATCGCACCTTGTCGGCTTCAAAGAAACGAGGAAGTATGGGCATGTCCATTTTAGTCTCTTCAAAAAGTGAAATGAATCATGAGAAAAGCCGTCTTTCCCGGGTCTTTTGATCCCATTACGAGAGGTCATTTGAACATTTTGGAGCGCAGTCTTCCGCTGTTTGATGAAATTGTTGTGGCGGTCGGTGTCAATAGCGCAAAGACCTCAATGTATTCAATGGAGCAACGATTGAGGTGTTTGGAATTGGTGACTGAGCGCTTTCCCAATGTCAGCGTTCAGACCTTCGAAGGGCTTACGAGCGCTTTTTGTGAGAAGCTCGGAGCCAATTGGCTCATTCGAGGCGTTCGAAATGGAGGTGACTTTGAATATGAAAGGACGATTGCACAGATGACGAAATCATTGAACCCTGCTCTGGAAACGGTGATTTTGTTTACGGATCCAGAATTTGCTCACATCCATTCAAACGTGGTGCGTGAAATCTTGCGCAATGGAGGCGATGCGAGTGCTTTCATTCCTTCGGAATTGCGTGATGAGATTTGAGAGCAGTGGGGCATAATTGCAACGTCTTCGTTTCCAAGGGTTGGTGGTTTTGCATTACCCTGTTGGTTGTTTCACTTGGTTTTTCCCAAGTGACTCTGCTCGCCCAAGCGAATGTTTCTGGAAAGAGCCAAGCGAAGACTGAGGTGCTCGGTAATTGCAAGCATCATGGTGTTGGCGAGGCTGTTCCGAGCCTTATTCATGTTCGGCAATTTACTTATCCGGGCATCAGCGGTGGCGAATGGCTCGATGAAATATTGGTCAGTTCAGATGGTTCATTCGCCTGGGAATTGGGGGGGCTTCAGCATCCGACGATGTTTGAACTGTCAGCGCCGCCCTGGTCTTGGATGGTCGTCGTTCGTCCCCATGAGTCTGCTCGACTCGAACTTGCTCCGGGTAAACAGGCGCGCAGTCTTTATGGAGCATCAGGGTTTTCGAATTGGATGGGCCCACACCCCACCAACACGTTGGATTCCCTTTTGGTCCAACAACGTGAATTGACGGGACAGTTGGCGGCCTCGGTGATGCTGAAAATGAATGGGGTAATCCGCGCTGAAACGGATTCATTGGTTCAGCAAAATAGGTTAATTGAGGATGCCTTTGAAGCAGCTTGGCTGCGAGCGGGTCAGATTTTAACAGCGCCCTGGGAGCAGGACATGTGGTGGCATTCAAAGTTCAATTGGATGGCTTCTAACGGCAGTACAAAAGCAGAGATGGACTCTGTGTGGCTGGCGAGCGGAATGTCTTCAGACCTTCGTGAAACATCGGAAAAACTGAACTCGGCGGGTTGGTTGAGTGCATGGCGCCAAGTGCATGGCAGTTGGTGGAAAAATGATGCCGTTGATTGGGATGCAATCAATGCTGCAGTTTTCCAAGCCAATCGAGATTCGCTCGAATGTTTGATGGCTCCGGTCTTGGATCATTCGCATCCCGAAGCACTCGAGATGGCCTGGTTGGATATGGCCCTTGCACAACCGTCATTGATGGTTGAGCGTGTTTGGGAGAGTATCGGGATGGCTCCGTTTTATCAAAATCTGTACAAGCAGCTTCTTCAAACGCGACGAAAGGGTCGAGCGGGCTGGACTCCACAGCCGATTTCTTGGGTCTTGCCAAATGGTGATTTGGATTCGCTCGCAGGTCAGTGTGTGCAGCCCTGGAAAATCATGCTGGTTGTGAAGGATGGTTCAACTGCCGCTGCCCGCGAACGGGAGTATTTCAATGTGCTCATCGAAGAAGCAGATTTAAGTGAATTGTGTCCTTTCGTGGTGTCGGTTGACAACGATGAAAAAGGGTGGTCGAATACCATTGCGCTTCGAAAAAGCATCGATGAGGAAGTGGTTTGGATCGGAAACAATCCGCGAATATTCGAAGATTACGGAATCGAATCGGTCCCTGCAATCGTTGCGCTCAATGCTGATGGAGAGTTGAGCCATCGGTTCAGCCAATTGCCGAGCCGTGGTCTGGCTTCAGAATTGAAGCGATTCTCGAGGAAGCGTTAACGCTTGGGCCGGAATTTTAGGGTTGGTCAATCGGGAATGGAGGACACGAGGTCAAGAATGCTGGGATATGTGTTGTTCAGCAATTCATCTCCAAATGGTCGGAATTTCCACTGCACATCCGTAATTCCTTCGGCGCTTTGGGGCACTCCTTTGGTGTCCTCTCCGTCGTGAAGTGCATGAAACCAGAAGGTTGTTTTCAAGATTGGCGTACCTGCTTCTTCGTAGGTGTGGTAGGTGGTCCGCAAATGACCGGCAAGTGAGATTCGATCGATACCGGTTTCCTCGGTGACTTCTCGTGTTGCAGCTTCTTCAATGCTTTCGCCGGGCTCAACTTTGCCTTTGGGTAAGTCCCACCGAGTATTGCGTTCAATCCACAAAAACGCCCCAGCTTGATTCTCAACTACGCAGCCCGCAGCCAGCACTTCTTTGTACAGAATGCAGAAGTTCATCCAAAGCGTTTCGACATCTTTGCTCGCCAATGTCACGCCATTGATTGACGTTTCTTGACGCAGCAGATTCGGCAATTCTTGCAATTGTTTTTTTTCTGGTTCAGTGATGACCAAATCATTCTGTTTTGCCTCGGCATTTTCAGTGAAGATTACAGGACGATTCAAAATATAAACTTCATACATTCGCGCCATGATTTTGTCCGTTGAAAGTAGGCGTAAAGTTGCGGAATTCCTCCTCCGAATAAAAGCGATTGAATTGAATCCGGCTGACCCATTCACTTGGGCCAGTGGACGGCGTTCTCCCATTTATTGCGACAACCGAAAAACCCTCAGCCATCCGAGTGTAAGGACGTTCATTCGTCAACTGTGTGTAGAGGAGGTTGAGAATCGCTTTGGTAAAGTCGATGCCATCGCCGGTGTAGCAACGGGAGGGATTGCGCTTGGAGCCTTGGTTGCTCAAGAATTGGGGCTGCCATTCATCTATGTGCGCTCAAAAGCCAAAGACCATGGTCTGGGCAACGCGATTGAGGGGGATTTGTCAGTGTTGTCGAATGTCGTTGTCATTGAAGATTTGATTTCGACGGGCCAAAGCAGTTTGAAGGCGGTAGCTGCGCTGCGCGATGCGGGTGTCGAGGTGAAAGGGCTCTTGGCCATTTTTACCTATGGATTTGATGTCGCAGAGGCGGCGTTCCTCGACGCGAACTGCATGTGGAGCACGTTGACAGACTATTCGACCATGTTGGACCAGGCGATGCAGGAAGGCTACATCACGAATGAACAAAGGCAACTGCTAGATTCATGGAATGGTGATCCCGAGGCTTGGAGCAATAAATTTAACCAAGCATGATCATTGAAAGCCCCGTGGTTGAGGCTGGTGCTTCGGCGGAAGTCTTGTTTGATACATTGCGCAATCCTGCTGCGTTGGAGTCTGTGTTGCCGACTGATCAGGTCAGTGAATTCAAGTCGACGGAAACGGGTTGTTCGTTCAAGGTGACCGGTGGGTTTGCGATTGTCATTGAACGCGTGACTGAGAAACGCCCTGGTTTGATTCAATTCGCTTCGCAAAAAGGCACGCCGATTCGCTTTGATTTGAAGGTGCTGATCGCACCGCTTGCAGCTGACCGGGCATCCGTGCAAGTGCAGTGCGATGCAGATTTAAATCCGTTTATGAAAATGATGGCCGAGAAGCCCTTGCAAGCCATTTTTAGTGGAATGGCCGAAGCTGTTCAGCTCAAGTATCCGGTCTGATCGGTGCTCGCGTCCTGTTGCTGATAAATCCAGGACCACCTCAGCCGCTTGTTGTTTTCAATGGCCTCAATGACTCCCGTTTTATGCGGTAGATTCAAGTCTTCAGGTGCTTTCCATTCCATGATGCACCGCCCCATGTCGTCCACAGACAAGACCTTGCCATACTTTCCTTCGTTTTTCCAATCGTAGGTTTTCCATTCATCCCTCGCCAAAAGCTGGCGGTTGAATGCGGCGCTCGTTTCTCGTCGGAAGGCGGCGGCAAATTCGGCGCCTTGAGTGTAAGCTTGTCTCCAATTTTCAAGGGCAAGTTGAATGTTATTTTCCAAGGCTTTGCCTATGACCATGGGTTGGAGCTGTTCACCTGTTTGGTGCAGAACAATTTCTGCAAGTGATGTTCGAAATGGCGGCAGTGACGTCGAGAGCGCATTGATGCCAATTCCAATGACGCTGCTCCCAATGTGTTGGCCTTGCCATGTGTTTTCGATGAGAATGCCGCCGCACTTGCTCCAGACGTCTCCTTTTTTAACGAAAAGGTCATTCGGCCATTTAATGCAGGTGGGAGGGCGGTGGTCTCCGAGCGTGTCGTTGATGGTTTGGATTGCAGCGATGGTTGCGGCTTTATTGAAGTCGAACCAAGCATTGGGCTGTCGCTGGATTTGAATTGAAATTTGAGGCTCCCAACAAAAGGCAATGCTCCATGCCAAATCTTTGCCGTGTTCTTGGTCCCATGCCGTTCCGCGCTGTCCTTTGCCCTCGACTTGGTCGGTCGTGGTAAAAATTCCTGCGCTGCCTGGTACGGCTGTTTTCAGCCAATCATGGGCTGCGTCATTTGTGCTCTTGCAGCGTTCAAAGTGATACCGGTGAATGTGCAAATCAATCGCCTTTGGTCCCCGCTATTGTCGGGTGATGAATCGGAACCTCTCAAAGGTAAGGGGGCTTCGTTCATCTTCCGAATGGAGTATTGACATGTTTTCGCAAACGCCTCGGTGCGCAACTGCTTCTGCATCGTATCTTTCGGGTCATACATCACCACAAACGCCAGTCACTTTTGGTACAAAAACTGCCGCTGCTCAACGCAGTCATCGAAGGACTTCAAGAAGTCAAAGGGAAACAAATTACCATCATGGATTTGAGAGAAATTCCTCATGCGGTTGCGGGGTGGTTTGTCATTGCGCATGGCACGAGTCGAACGCAAGTTGAGGCCTTGGCCCAATCGGTTGAGAGCACCACAGCAGAGAAAGCGGCAGAGAAGCCGTGGGGAAAGCAAGGTTTGAGAAATGGTGAGTGGGCTGTTTTGGATTACAGTGACATTGTAGTGCACGTATTCCATGAGGAGACCCGCAGTCGGTATGCATTAGAAGAATTGTGGGGCGACGCGAACATTGAGACAGTTGACGAAGTTTGATTAATCCATGAGTGAACAAAAAGATCAAGGAAGTGAAAACCGCGACGGAGGAAAACCATCGCTGAATTTCTACTGGGTTTATGCCGTAATCGTCGTGCTGCTCCTAGGAATGCTCATGTTGAATTCAGGCCAAGATGGTCGTCAGATTCAATGGGCCGAATTCAAGGAGCGTATCGAGGAGGGTGAAGTCAAACGCGTTGTTTTCGATGGACAGCGTGCGACAATCATGCTCAACGAATCGGTCCGAGAGGCGGAATCAGAAGGCGAAGACGAAGAGTCGCTGCTGAAATCTGTCTACCGGTCTTCGGACTACTGGTTAAACGTGCCCGCAGGTGACGCGTACCTCGACGACATGAAAATGTTGTCCGAAGATTATGACTTTGAATACGTCTACGAGCCGGTAAATGAATGGGGCCAACAGATTGTGACTTACGTCATTTTCTTTGGTCTGATGATTGGGGTTTGGATTTTGTTGATGCGACGCCTTGGCGGCGGCGGCGGTGGTGGCGGTCAAATTTTTAACATCGGTAAATCAAAGGCTCAACTTTTTGAAAAAGGAAAGGGTACCGATGTCAACTTCGAAGATGTGGCTGGCCTTGACGGTGCGAAAGAGGAATTGGAGGAGATTGTAGCATTCCTGAAAGCGCCTGAAAAGTATACTAACCTCGGCGCCAAAATACCGAAAGGAGCCTTGCTCGTAGGCCCTCCAGGCACCGGTAAGACCTTGCTTGCAAAGGCAGTTGCGGGGGAAGCGCAAGTTCCTTTTTTCTCTTTGAGTGGGTCCGATTTCGTTGAGATGTTTGTAGGAGTGGGAGCTTCACGTGTCCGTGACCTGTTCAAGCAAGCCAAAGAAAAGTCCCCGGCGATTATTTTCATCGACGAGATCGATGCCATCGGCCGAGCACGCGGGAAAAACGCGAGCATGGGGTCCAACGATGAGCGAGAAAACACCCTCAACCAGTTGTTGACGGAAATGGATGGATTCGGCACCAACAGTGGAGTCATTATTCTGGCTGCGACCAACCGGGCGGACATTTTAGATAAAGCCTTGATGCGTGCGGGTCGTTTTGATCGACAGATATACGTAGACATGCCGGACTTGACCGAAAGGAAGGCCATCTTCGAGGTGCACCTAGGTCCCATCAAAGTGGATGATTCCATTGATGTTGACTTTTTGTCTCGGCAAACGCCAGGCTTTAGCGGTGCGGATATCGCAAACGTTTGCAACGAAGCAGCTTTGTATGCTGCACGAAAAGGGCGCGACAAGGTGATTCATCAAGATTTCTTGGATGCTGTGGATCGCATCATCGGAGGTCTGGAAAAGCGCACGAAAATCATTTCAGAGCACGAGAAGAAAACGATAGCCTTCCATGAGGCTGGTCACGCTGTGGTGAGTTGGTTGGTGGAATTCGCCTCGCCATTGGTGAAGGTGAGCATTGTTCCACGCGGCCAGTCCTTGGGAGCAGCATGGTACTTGCCGGAGGAACGTCAAATCACCACGACCGAACAAATGCTCGACGAAATGTGCGCAGCATTGGGCGGCCGAGCGGCGGAGGAACTTGTATTTGGTAAAATTTCGACTGGCGCCCTGAGCGATTTGGAGAAAGTGACGAAGCAGGCCTACGCCATGGTGAGTATTTATGGCTTGAACGACAAGATTGGAAACCGAAGCTATTACGATAGCCGTGGAGACCAAACGTTTACAAAGCCATACAGCGAAGAGACTTCACGCATCATTGATGAAGAAGTTGGTAAGTTGATTGAAGGTTCCTACCAACGGGCCAAGGATATCTTGCAAGAGAACTTCGAAAAATTAAGTGGTCTGGCGGACTCCTTGCTTCAGAACGAGGTCATATTTAGAGAGGACGTTCAGCGCATTTTAGGAGAACGTCCTTTTCAAAAGACTCCAAAGACGGATGCCTTAACTGGAAACAACGGTGCGGATGCAGCGCAGAAGACTGCAGCTTCGAAGCCCGAATCGCAGGAAGGAGCGAGCCCAGATGCAGAAGTGATCGCGGAGGATCCAGAGGCATGAAGGGATGGACTGTAGTTTACAGTGACGGCTTTCCACCAGCGGTTGAACTGCGAAGGACGGTGCTGGATCAGCACCGCATACCGGCTGTGGTATTGAACAAGAAGGATAGCAGCTACCTTTTTGGGTTTGTTGAACTCTTGGTCCAAGATGAAGATGTGATTCGGGCAAAGGAACTGCTCGACAATGAAGGTGCATTGCCCTTTGATACCTGAAAGGCATGAGTGAAACCAAAACCAGAAGCATCACAGGCGTGATTTTTGGCCTCATTGTGATTGGCTCGGTGGTCTTCAGTCCATTGACAAGTGCAGTACTCTGGACGGCTGTAGGCGTGCAAGGTTGGCGCGAGATGCACGCGGGTACTCAATCAAAGAGTAGGCTTCCCCGTCTGGTCTTTGCTGCGGCGGCTCTTGGCTGGGTTTCCTTGATGGTGATGTTGACTTGGGATGCAGATGGTGCCCACGCCCCGTCGCAACTTTTGAGTTTGTTGATCCTGATTTGGTCCAACGACTCAGGGGCATACTTCATTGGTAAGCCGCTGGGTAAACACAAGTTGATGCCGGCTGTTTCACCTGGAAAGTCATGGGAGGGTTTTGTAGGAGGTGCATTTTTTGCAGCGCTTGCCGCAGGGCTTTTGTTTGGTTGGCAGGCGATCTGGATGGGACCGATGATGGCGGTTTTGGCCACGGCGGGAGATTTATTGGAAAGCGCTTGGAAGCGGTCCAACGGCATCAAAGACTCAGGTAAATTGATGCCGGGTCATGGCGGTGTCTTGGACCGATTTGATGGCTTCATCATTGCCGCTCCGGTATACGCCCTGGTTCTATATTTGCATCCTTTTCAAAACAACCTGAATTTTCTATTCGAATGACATTTCACAGAGAAGGAACCGCGACCCTGTTGATTACAATTTTGTTCACTGCTCTGGTCGCTTCTGCTTCCTACACATGGTTGCCGATATGGGCCTTCTATCTGCTTGGTTTCGGTTGCCTGATTTTACTCGGGTTGGTCATCAATTTTTTTCGAATGCCCTCGCGATCCATTGGTTCTCGAGAGTTGGAGGATGTTTTGTGCCCAAGTGACGGTAAGGTCGTGGTGATCGAAAAGGTTCAGGAGACGGAATGGTTCAAGGATGAAAGGATTCAGGTGAGCATCTTCATGAGCCCATTAAACGTCCACGCCCAATGGTCACCCATGGCCGGTCGAGTGTTGGCTGCACGTTATCATCCTGGTAAGTATTTGGTTGCCTGGCACCCGAAGAGCAGCACTGAAAATGAAAGAACGACACACGTCATTGAAGGCCAGCACGGAACTGTTTTATTTCGACAAATTGCCGGCGCTGTAGCGCGTCGTATTTGCTGGTATTTAAAAGAAGGTGATGATCTCACTCATGGCGACGAGGTGGGCTTCATTAAATTTGGCTCGCGCATCGATGTCTTTCTCCCGTTAGATAGTGAAATCTGCGTCAGCATGGATCAAGATGTTGTCGGAAGGGAAACCGTTCTTGCACGTTTCAAGACGACTTGAGAAAACGCTGTCTGAAAAAAATTGCTTTTTTTCGCTTCGTGTCGGTAATTGTTGATTCTAAATCAACCCACATGAAGCATTTTACTTTGGCCGCTTTTATAGGCCTATTTGTTTTTTCAGGACTGGCACAAAGCCCTGCCACCTCTGGTGAGCGGCTTTTGCAGGATGTTCCTCAACTAGCGCCAGAGATGCGCAAGGCGATGCCTATGCCGACAAAGGCGATTGCGGATTTTTCCGATCGTCCACAACAACCACTGGAGGGCGAGTCCACATTGGATGTGGAGCACGTCATGTCACGTGAACTCATTGTGGAGCGGCAGGTCATTGGTTACACGCAATATGATCTGCAGTCCAATGCAGCCATTGATGACCGCATGGCCGGCGGTGGTGAAGCGCTTTCTGCAGCGTGGACCATGAGTTTGGAATTGACGCCATTTGAAGACCGCGGAACCGGTTACAACTTTTATGACGGCACGGCATGGGATGAGATCGCCTACGAGCGCATCGAGTCTACTCGCATTGGCTGGCCTTCGATCGTTCATACAGCAAGTGGGCGTGAAGTAGTCGTGAGCCACCCGGGCATCGACACTCCGCTGCATATGGCCTGGAGAGATGCTGGAACAGGTGCTGCCTGGACCGAAGCGAGCATCCCAAGTGATATTGCTGTCGGTAAACTGTGGCCTCGTATGGCTGCTGGAGGTGAGGATGGGAATTCCTTACACGTGATCTGCGTAACTACACCAGAAGGCAACGGCGGTGCATTTTACGGTGGTCAGGACGGAGCGTTGCTCTACTACCGATCACAAGATGGAGGAGACACATGGGACATCATCGATTATGTGTTTCCTGAGGCGGATAGCACCCAGTTCTTTGGGTTTAGCGGCGATACTTATGCCATTCATGCGCGAGGTAATACCGTCGCACTCGCCTCATTCAACGATTTCAGCGACTCGTTCGTGATGATTTCTCAAGATAATGGTGATACGTGGGAGAAGCAGTTGCTTGTTGATTTCCCTGTAGACTTGTACGAAGTGGATATGGGGTTGCCCGAAATCGGTGAAGACTACAATGATGATGGTCTGTTCCAAGAGTTCTTCAACGCTGACGGAGCTGGAGATGTGCACATTGACCAGTATGGACAGGTCCATGTGTCATTTGGCTCGATGTATTACATGGATGCGGATACCATTGATGGCACGACGAGCTATTTTCCAGGCACCAATGGCTTGGCTTACTGGAATGAATCCATGGGCCCAGATAGTGCCCAAATCATCGCTTATTCCTTCGATTACGATGAGAGCGGTATGTTGGATTTCGAAGATGAGATTGCGGCGTACTACGTCGGCTGTGCAGCATTCCCATCGATCGCGACAGATGCGTCAGGTGCAATGTATGTCACCTACTCTGCCATCATGGAGAATTTTTCTACGGGTGCTCAAAATTACCGTCACCAATTTGTTGTCTACAGTTCAGATGGTGGTGTAACGTGGAACACGGAGGATGCTTGTGATCTGACTCCTGATGTCGACTTTGACGGTTACGAAGCAGTCTTTGGATCAATCGCTCCTGATGTGGTCAATGGCCAATTGGAGATCATTTACCAGCGTGACTTCGAGCCTGGGCTGCACGTGCGTGGTGACGAAGATCCCATTGACATCAATGACATCGTACACCTGCGTGTACCCACGGACGATCTGGGAGATTGCGCAGATGTTGAATTTGAAGATTGGGTAGGCATTGCTGAAGCCATTGATCCCAATGACATCAGTATGTATCCAAATCCAGCTGACGGTCAGGTAGAATTGGTGATCAACCGACCTGGTGCGCACCAGGTAGACGTGTGGAGTGCTACTGGTCAGCGTGTGCTTTCCATGCAGACAAGTGCCATGGTAGAACAGATGGAAACCAGCCACTGGGCATCAGGAATTTACTTGGTGAACATCGCTCAAGGTGATCATCATACAGTGGTGAGATTAGCTGTTCAGTGATTCCGGTAAAATGTATTTTGAAGCCCCTCGCTCAGGTGAGGGGCTTTTTTTGTGCCCGAATTTCGAAGTCGTCAAGGCGAGCGGATTAATTTTGCGGCATGCTAGCGGAAATCATCACCATTGGAGACGAATTGTTGTTGGGCCAGACCATTGATACCAATTCTGCCTGGATGGGGGCGCAACTTGCTGCGCATGGAATTCGTGTGCATCGAATCACCTCCATCTCCGATGAATCAGAAGCGATTCGTGCAGCGCTGGATGAGTCCTTGTCACGAGTGGATTTTGTGCTGATCACGGGTGGTTTAGGACCGACCCGGGATGACATCACAAAAGAAACGTTAGCAGATTATTTTGATACGCAACTAGTGATGGACCAGGCGATTCTTGAACGCATTACACAATGGTTTGCTGGCCGAGGATTTGAGATGCTTGATGTGAATCGACACCAAGCGATGTTGCCGGAGGCATGCAAGGTTCTCGTAAATCCAAGGGGAACAGCCATGGGCATGTGGTTTGAACGTGATGCGGGAAAAAAGGTGGTGGTCAGTATGCCTGGGGTTCCTTACGAGATGAAAGGATTGATGCGAGAGGAAGTGTTGCCACGCGTTGATTTGCACTGGGCGTTGCCCACACGCTACCGCCGAACATTGCTCACCCAAGGCGTGGGCGAAAGTTATCTCAGTGAATTGGTTTGGGATTGGGAGGAGCGATTGGAGTCGCGAGGGGTGTCAATTGCTTATCTGCCTGCGCCGGGCCAGGTGCGGGTCAGGCTCAGTGCGGTTGACGCTGATGCTTCTAAAGCCAAAGAACGGGTGGAGGCTGAGGTCGCTGATTTTTTAACCTTGGCGGGGAGTCATGTGGTATCGGACCAAGACGAGTCGCTGGGAGCTGCAGTTGTGCGGGTTTTGACCCGTCGGAAAATGACCTTGGCAACAGCAGAATCTTGCACGGGAGGTGCAATTGCATCAAGCATCACCTCAGTACCAGGAAGCAGTGCGATGTTCATGGGGTCTGTTGTGGCTTATGACAACCGAGTCAAACAGGAGATGTTGGGGGTTTCCTCAGTTTCACTGGCAGAACATGGAGCTGTGAGCGAAGAAGTGGTAGTGCAGATGGCGCAAGGGGCTAGAAAACGCTTAAGAACGGATTATGCTGTTGCTACCTCTGGTGTAGCAGGACCCTCCGGAGGAACGGAAGAGAAGCCGGTTGGTACAGTGTGGATTGCGCTGGCTGGGCCAAGTGGGGTGGAGGCCAAGTGTCTGAGCTTGGGCAATAGCCGCGATCGCAACATTGAAAGAAGCATGCGGGAAGCATTGGCTTGGATCATTCGCAGCGTAAAATAATTGCAATGAAGTTCCGGCAAACGGTTGGATGGCTGGATTTTCTGTCGTTTCTTTGCCGTCCGAAAAAGTAACGCTATGAGCCGCATATGTCAACTCACTGGTAAGAAAGTAATGGTAGGAAACAACGTTTCCCACTCGAAGCGCCGCACCAAGCGCACGTTCTACCCCAACTTGCAGAAGAAGCGATTCTTCAACGCCGAAGATGGCACTTACGTTACGTTGCGCGTTTCGACGTCTGCGATGCGCACGATCAACAAAATTGGATTGAAGGCTGCGATAGCCCAATCAAAGGCGAAAGGGCTCTTCGTAGAGGCCTGAGCTTTCCAGCGCGGCTCTTAGGGGCCGGAGGAAATAAAAAAACCGCCCTTGTAGGCGGTTTTTTTATGCAATAAACTACTGAAATCCGAAGACACGGATTCAATCGCAATCGGTGAGGAAGTCAATCAGTTGCCCCCGAGTATTAGAGGCAGCCCATCTTCCGCGTTTCCGATCACCACCACTTTCGAGTTCGGACTATTCGCCAGAGCCGAAGTAGCTTCGATGCCTTTCCATTTCAGGAGTTCTTTGCTGATACCACGTGAAACGATCTCCTGATAATCCCGGATACCTTCGGCCTCAATGCGCATCCGCGCCGCCTCTTTGCTGGCTTTTTCCAATCGAAATTCGTATTCTAGAGATTCCTGCTCTTGTTGTAGTTTGCGTTCAATGGCCTCCTCAAGTTTGCGTGGAAGTTGAATGTTTCGGATCAACACATCATTGAGCTGAAGGTAGTTCTCCGATAATTTTTCTCGCATGCGCGTGTCAATTTCGGTTTGAATTTCGTCACGTCGGGTTGTGTTGAATTCTTCCGGCAAGTACTTGGCAATGACTTCACGAGCGACGGAGCGCATCGCCGGTACAACTACCTTTTGCTCAAAATTCTTTCCACGTTCAATTTCCAAACGACCAAGAGAAGCGAGATCAGGTTGGTAGAAGACGGTTACGTCCATCTCAATTTTCAAAAGATTTGAGCTGAGGACTTCGAGGTGTTCGAGGCGTTCCCGCTGGCGCACTTCATACGTGTGCACTTTGTTCCAAGGAGCTTTGAAGTGGAATCCAGACTTCATAGGTGTTTCGTCGGGGTCGATGCCATCACTGAAGGTGTGAAACAAGAGGCCTGCATGGCCCGATGGAATCGTGACCGTAAGGGATCCACCTAGAAGTAAGATGGGGGCAAAGATCAGTGTGATGATGAGTATGCGGCGCATGCTCTGAGGATTGGGTTGTTGTGACATGGTTCGAAATTACGGATAAGCCCTTTGCCTCCCTCTGCTTTGGCAAAATTTATCGCTCTTTCAGAGAATCAATAACCGATGGTTCTCCGGCGAATGATCCATTCAATGGCCAGCAACAACAATGCGAGCATTAGGATCGGAATCCATTCCACACCGTCCTGAAGCGCTACCTGTTCATGTAAGATTGTTGCGGGTAAACCGGACAGAACCAATGCACGGGACGCTTCGCTAGGCTCAATTGATTGCAAGTCGCCAAGGAAAGAGCCTCCATTTTTAACCGCAATCCGTTTCAGTAAATCGTGGTCGGCTGACAAACTTGATTGCTCAATTTGAATGTTTTCCACCACGATGACTCCACGCTCTTGGTATGTCTCTTGAGCCATGGAACACTTGGCATTCCAAGTGTATTTTCCTTCTGGCATTCGCCCAAAGTCCGATCGATAGCGCTCACCGTCAAATTGCATGTTGCTGATGAACTCACTTCCGGCAGTGTCCTGAAGAATCACCTCGATTTGGGCGTTTGCTGACATGGTCCATCCCGCATCATAAGCTTCGGCTTGAAAGCTCAAGCGCGCGTCACTGGATACGCGTGATTCGGTTTGGATGTTGAAGCGTTCGCGTAGATCATTCGCGGCCAAAAACTGAACGTGCCTCTGAACGAGCTGATTGAATGTATCATGGCTTTCAGACTGCAAATAACTGCGCATGCGCCAATTCCACAGTCCTTCTCCGATGGTGAGTGCTGTGCGCTCACCGGAAGTCTTGACTTCTGTCGCCCAAAAGGCTTCAAGCGTCTCGATGTTTCCGATTTGCTTGAAGAATAGAGGAGTCCAAGCATTGGACCACTCCATCGACTCCATTGGTCCCGTCATGGGCGGCCACGAGCGCATGGCTTCTCCGAGGGCAGTGACATCGTAATCAATGATTCCATAGCTTGGATTGATTCGGCCACGATAGTTTTGTGTGAGATCAGTGGTGCTTGTTAGCCGTGCCCCAAGTCCATTTATTTGCCGCAGGTGATTGAAAGCAGTTGATGAGGTCGCCATCCACCAAGCATTGAGGTTTTGCGATGAAATCCAGGCTTCCCAACTTTTGCCACCCCAAGTTTGGCCCAATAAGTTGTGGGCAATGACGACGTCCGACTTTTCCAAAGCCTTGAGAACAGAGGATGCATCGGCGAGGCCGTTGAGGTAAATGGTCCGGACGTCATAGGTGTCAAGTGCATCCAATGCCATCGTGATGGCGCCGATATCAGGATGAGGTGAAGAGGCAATGCACGTAATGAGCCGCCGACTTTCCATCACATCCACATAAAAACTGCGCTGGTTATTTTGAGTGTCGAATTCATTGTTTCCGAGACTGGTTTTGATTCGATAGCCTTGGGTTCCGACGGCGGTCGCCGTGAGCATGAATCGAACGCGGTGTAAATCTTGATTGCTGCTGCAGGTCCACTCTTCTGTGGCAAGCTGTTTATTTCCTCGGAGGATTTGGACCCGAGCTTTTTGTCCTTCCATGCCCTGTGACTGAATAATGGCTTCGACAGGAAAAGTGTTATTGAGGTAGGCGATTTGATTGTGATTGATCCGTTCAATCCACCGGTCCTCGTGGTTCGTGGTATCACCAAGTCCAATCGTATAGGTCGGAGCAAGTGGCCATGAAGCCCCGTATTCGGGATCTATTCCGCGATTGACAAGTCCGTCAGACGCTAGAATGATTCCGGCAATGTTGCGGTTTTCGATGCGGTCGTTCATCTTTTCAATGGCCTCAGAAAGATTGGTCTGAGTTCCGTCCCATCGAATGCGGTCTTGCGCTGGTGACGTCAGGGTGGATAGGTTTTGATCAAAACCGTACCATTCGGTTTCCAGGTCCAATGACCGAAGTTCGTTGTCCAGTTCTTCGAACCATTCATTCATCTCTTGCTCCGTTGCTCCGCTATCCGTGCGCGACAGGACAGAAGAGCTTTGGTCCAATAAAATCACAGCGGTGGGCGCCTCTTTCTCCAGCTCAATTTCGCGAATCAAAGGCTCCAATAAAAGAAAGGCGAGAAGAGTGATGGCAGACCAGCGAATCAGACTGAGTCCTAATCTTCCAGCCACATTGAGCCCGCCACCAGTGGTTTTTTTTTCAATCTGCGCACCGCCTCGCCCATACAGCCACCATGCGGCCAGGAGGCCAGGCGTGCCGATAGCGAGCCATTGCCAAGGCTCCGCCTCAATGATCCATTGACTGGGCAGGTACAGGTCCATCAAAACGAGTTCACGCAGTGATCATACCGCCGTCGACGCAAATGGTCTGTCCGGTGATGTAAGCGCTCATATCACTGGCGAGGAAGGTGCAGAGTTGAGCCACATCTTCAGGTTGGCCTCCACGCTTCAGAGGAATGGCGTCTCTCCATCCTTGAACGGTATCAGCATCTAGCGAAGCAGTCATTTCCGTTTCAATGAAGCCCGGAGCAATGGCATTGCAGCGGATGTTGCGCGAACCCAGTTCCAAAGCGACCGATTTGGTGAATCCCAAAATTCCGGCTTTCGATGCAGCATAATTTGCTTGGCCTGCATTTCCCTGCACGCCGACGACCGAACTCACATTGATGATGCTTCCTGATCTCGCTTTGAGCATCGTTCGCATCACAGCTTTCGTCAAGGCAAAGCAAGATTTGAGGTTGACATCGATGACGCGATCCCACTGTTCCTCGCTCATGCGCATCAATAACGTATCGTCAGTGATGCCCGCATTGTTGATGACAATGTCGACAGTGCCAAAGGACTCGACGACTGCGGCCACCAAGTTTTCAGCCTCGTCCATTTTGGAAGCGTCAGATTTGAACCCTTGCACTTGTCCTCCATTTGCTGTGAGTTCAGCTTCGAGTTCACGGGCTTTTTCCTCCGACGAACGGTAGGTAAAAGCGACAGTCGCTCCTTGGCTTACAAATTCTTGGGCAATGGCTTTGCCGATACCGCGTGATGCACCGGTGATGATGGCTACTTTTCCTTCTAATAACATGGGGGAGTGTTTAAGTTGCAGGGGTGTCGAGCAGGTCAGCTGCCTCGGCGATTAATTCTGCGATGTCCTTGACTTCTACTTCGGTTTCTTGGTTGGCGTTTTTCACGCCGTCTGTGATCATCGTATTGCAAAATGGGCACCCTGTTGCGATGACTTCGGGTTTGTTTTCGAGGGCTTCGTTGGTCCGTTCGTGGTTGACTTCAGCCGTCCCAGTTTCGGCCTCTTTGAACATCTGTGCCCCACCAGCACCGCAGCACATTGCATTTTGCTTGCAACGGCGCATTTCAAGCAGCTCGGCGTCCAGTTTTTGAATGACTTCACGAGGCGCGAGGTACTCACCATTTCCGCGTCCGAGGTAACACGGATCGTGAAACGTGATGCGCTTGCCTTTGAACGGCGCACCATCTGCCATGCGCAGTTTACCGGTTTCAATCAATTCTCGAATGAATTGGGTGTGATGCAAAACCTCATAGTTGCCGCCAAGTTCGGGGTATTCATTCTTTAAAACATTGAAGCAATGAGGGCACCCTGTGATGATTCGTTTGATTCCGTACCCATTCAGCGTCGCGATGTTCTGAGCGGCCTGCATTTGGTAGAGAAACTCGTTGCCCGCCCTCTTGGCCGGGTCACCAGTGCACGACTCTTCTTGACCCAGCACGGCAAAGGAGGTTTCAGAGGCATTCAATATGCGTGCAATGGCCTTCGTGATTCGTTTGGCACGGTCGTCAAAACTGCCTGCACATCCGACCCAAAAGAGTACGTCAGGCGTTCGTCCTGCGGCGGTCAATTCCGCCATTGTGGGTATGTCTATTGAACTCATCTCGATTTAAACTTCTTTGGTCCAGTTGCCTCGGTCGCCTGCGGGAAAAGCCCATGGTGCTCCGTTGTTTTCGATGTTGTTGAACATCGAAGTGATGGATTCGGGGGATTTACTGTCCTCCATGATCAAGCTCCTACGCATGTCCAAAATGATGCCCATGGGGCTGATGTTGATAGGACACGCTTGCACACAGGCTTGGCAGCTGGTGCAAGCCCATAATTCTTCTTCTGTAATCCAGTCGCCCAAAAGTGACTTGCCGTCTGGCTTCCATTCTCCGCCATTGGCTTCCCGCACCGCACCGATTTCTTCGATTCGATCCCTCGTAGACATCATGATTTTGCGCGGGCTGAGCAACTTTCCTGTTTGATTGGCTGGGCATTCCGAAGTGCAGCGTCCACATTCTGTGCAGGTGTAGGCTTCCATCAATTGCTTCCACGTCAAGTCTGGAGCATCTTTCGCTCCGAATTTTGGAGGTGTGGCATCGGCTGGAGCTGCGGCGAATGGGTCTGCACTGGGATCCATCATGAGTTGCACCTCTTTGGTGACTGCCTCCATGTTGTCCATCGCTGCCGGCGCATTGAGATTTGAGAAATATGTATTGGGAAAGGCGAGGATGATGTGGAAGTGCTTGGAGTAAGGAACGTAGACCAAAAAGGATAAGACACCTGCAATGTGTGCCCACCACATGCCGCGCTCAAGGGCGATGATGCCCGCATCGGAGAGACCGGCATAAAGCGGCATCAAGAGGCTACTTACGGGGAACCAGCCAGCCTGGATGTAATGTTCAAGTCCGCGTGATTGAGCAATGGCATCGGCAGCATTCATGCTGAGGAAAGCAAACATCAAAACCACTTCAGCTACGAGGATGATGTTGGCGTCGAGGGAGGGCCAACCTTGAAGGTCTTTCGAGGTTAATCTGGCCAAAGCCATGCCGTTTCTTCGGATGAAGAACACTACGCAGGCCACGAGAACTCCTGCAGCCAGCCATTCGAAGGAAGCAATGAGCACGTTGTAGAAGCCACCGAGAAAAGCAAACACCCGGTGGGTTCCGAAAATCCCATCAATCACGATCTCGAGCATTTCGATGTTGATGATCACGAATCCTGCGTAAACGATGATGTGCATGATTCCGGCGACTGGACGCGTCGTCATCTTGCCTTGCCCCAACGCAACGCGCGCCATGGTCATCCACCGTTCTGATTTTCGATCACTGCCATCCCAATCGGTGCCTGAAAGAATGTTTCGACGGATGACGGCGATGCGCTTGGCGAAAAAGAAACTGGCAGTGCCCAGGATGATCAGAAATAGCAATTGGCTCAACATCGTTTAACGCTTTCTAGGTTGGTGATCAGGGGTTTTGATTCTCCTCTCGTTCATCCAACTGTTGTTCGATGATTGCTTTCAACTTCTTCAATTCTTTTTTGGACAGTGCTTTCTCCTGTTTTTTACCGAAAACAGAGACCCTGACGTAGCGCCAAGGATTGAGGTAGAGATCATTGATGAGGTACTGCAATTCGTTGTTGGTGGCTATTAGTCCGTCGTGCAGCGAATCACTGTTGACCAGCTGTCCCAACGAACCTTCTCCCATGTTGATTTTGCGCGTGATTTCGTCCACTTGGCTCAGTGCAGAGTTTGCGCGTTGCACGGTTTCGGCAAAGTTCACAGCAGCCAGCGAATCTGAGATTTCTGAAAAATTCTCCATCACGTTGGCCAGATCGTCGTTGTGCTCCTTGATGTTTGAAGTAATCCCTTCCACGTTGGTCATGATCCCCTTCAGGCTCGATCGATTTTCGGCGACCATATTGTCCAATTGAATCGAGGTTTTTTCCAAACTTTCAACGGTGCGTTGAATGCTTTCAAAAGCAGTTGGCAGCCCGAGGGTGGCATCAGCTTCGAAGACAGCCTTTAAGTTTTCCAAGATGTCATCAACGCCATCGATCAATTGATCGGTTTTGTTTTTCAGAGGGAGCAACTCAATCCGCACGGCTTCGGCGATTCCCATTTCCAAATCACTCGTCAAGGTGTCGCCGGGGGAGGCAAGCGTTTCGTCCTCTCCAGCGATCAGGTCAATTGCTTTGGTTCCGAAAAAGTCGCTGGAGACAATTTTCGCTCGGGTATCGCGTGGAATGCGCAAGGTGGATTGTTCAATTTCAAAGGCCACCATCAATGACCCGTCACCTGCATCGGAGAAACCAACTTGCGTGACCTGTCCTACCTTGAATCCGTTCACAACAACAGGGTTGGAGATGGCGAGTCCGTCAATTGCCGCGTACGCAGCATAGTAGGTGTTTGACGGGCGGAATGGATTGAACCCTTTGAGGTAATTGACACCAAGGATCAGCAGCACAAGTCCGCCGATGACAAGCGCTCCAATCTTAAATTCTTTTGATGCTATAGCCACGTAGATCAGTTTTTACGAACGGGTTTCACTCCTTGAGACTCAAATGACGTTCCTTCAAATTTAACGACAAACGCATCGGAGAATCCTCGCTTTTGCATTTGCAATTTAAGCTTGTTGGCATCCGTTGATTGCGCACAATTTCCGACAGCGTATTTGTACAGTCCGTTACGAAGATACTCCACGGGGGACGGTAGACCTTGCAGCCTTTCATCATCTTCCTTGAGTGGAAGTCCAGCGGTCATGATTTGCACACGAAAAGTCGGGTTTGGAAGGACATTGGTTTGTTCAAGTGTTTCGGGAGCAGGCATTTCTTTATCCTCGCTCTGAATGCCCGGGTGGTGTTTTTCTTTATAGGTTCGAAAAGCACGAAGCAGAGCAGACGCCATCAGTTCTTGACCTGACTTGGAGTTTAGGAATTCTTCTTCTTTGGGATTGGTTAAAAACCCCAGCTCTACCAATACCGATGGCATTTGCGTAAAGCATGTGACATAGTATCCGGCTTGACGTACCCCGCGATCTTTTCTTCCGACGCGTTGCTTGAATTGCGACTGAATCAAACTCCCGAGTTCCAGGCTTTGTTGGAGGAAGACAGATTGGCGAAGGCTGAGCGCGATGTAGGTGTCCGGATCGTCGGGTTTGAATCCTTCGTAAAATGCCTCGTAATCGCTCTCGCGGGAAATGAAAGAGTTCTCCTGCATGGAGACCCTGAGGCTTTCTTCACTTCGGTCCATGCCCATGACAAAGGTGCTCGAACCGATTGCGTTTGGGCTGGTGAAGGCGTCGCAGTGGATGCTAATGAAGAGGTCTGCATTGATGTTATTGGCGAGTTTGACCCTCTCCCTGATCTTGGGGTAGGTGTCTCCCTCTCGAGTCATCACAATTTCCACATCGGGAAAGCGTTCGGTGATGTAGTCGCGCAGAAGCAAAGCCACGTCTAACGTGACAGACTTTTCTGTGGCCTTGTATCGTCCCGTCCCCAAATTTCCAGGATCGGACCCTCCGTGACCTGCGTCAATGACCAAAACCATGCTTGGAGCAACGGGAGTAAAAGAAACACAGAGGAATATCAGTCCTCCCATGGCCCACAGGACCGCTCGTTTCGTTAATTTTGACTGCCGTTTCATGCGTTCCATCAAATCTAAAACGTCACGACCCTCGCGCGTCGTCTGCTTGTCACTGATTTTCCGTGCTCTGATGTGGATAAGCGCGCCGTGCGTGGTGTGCGCACAAACGGCAGCAGAACCTCAGGATTCACTGTCCATTTCCTCAGAGTCAGACGAACGATTTGAAGTGGATTGGGGAGCCGAGGATTCCACACGTGTGAATGCTGTCACTTCAGAAGTTGAGTTGTTTGGGAATGCATTTGTAGCCATGGACGACATTCGCTTGGAGGCCTACAGAATCGTCTACAGTTCCCAAAAAAACCAGGCATGTGCCTACGGGATTCGGGATTCACTTGGCGATTGGATTGGCAGGCCCGTCATGATCCAGGGCGGTCAAACTTTTGAGCAGGACGAATTGTGTTTCGATTTGAAGTCTCGCCGTGGGCTCAGTCGAAAGGCCGTCACGGTTCAAGGGGAAAGTGTGTTTCATGCCGAGGTGGCCAAACGCCAGAGTGACCAGCGCATTCATGTGGCGAATGCCAAGTTCACAACGTGCAATGCCGACAACCCACATTTTCATTTTCATTTGAAGCGTGCGATCATGATTCCGGGTGAGAAGGTGGTCTCGGGGCCTTTTTACCTAAAATTCCGCAAAATCCCAACGCCATTGGCACTCCCTTTTGGTTGGTTTCCAACTCCACCTGACAAACGCAGCCATGGATTGTTGATGCCAGGTTACGGAAATGGCGGTGCGCTTGGATTCTTTTTGAAGGATTTGGGGTATTACATGCCCATAGGAGAATACGCGGATACACGATTGACTGGCGACCTTTATTCCGGAGGGTCTTGGGCTTTACGGAGTAGCACCAATTACCGCATTCGGTACCGTGCAAGCGGTAATTTGAATCTGAGTTATCAGCGCCTTCGCGACGGATTTACAGGCCTTCCGACGCTTTCCTTATCCAACCAGTTTTTTGTGCGGTGGAGCCACAGCCAAGACAATCGAGCGCGGCCCAATAGCCGCTTCAATACCAGTGTAAATTTTGGTTCCAACAACCATTTTCAATCCAACATCACGAGCAATCAGCAGGACTACTTGACCAATACGTTCCAGTCGAGCATTCAATATTCGAGATCGTTTCCCGGTAAACCCATCTCGCTCGCGCTCAGTGCACGTCATGCGCAAAACTCGCAAACAGGCAACGTCAACATTACCGCTCCGGCGATGACGCTCAATTTGCAGCGATCAAGTTTGTCTAAATTGCTCGGTTTGACGTCTTCACGAAGTCGGTTGCTGGATGAAATTGCAGTTTCGGCATCCAGTCGCTTCGAGCAGACCATGCAAGCGCCCGACAGCGTTTTTTTGGCGGGTGATTGGTCGAATGTCTCTTTCCGAAATGGCATCAAACACAATGCATCCGCGTCAAGTCAAATGCGACTGGGGTTTGTGAGCATCACACCGAGCTTTCAATACAATGAATTTTGGGCGTTTCAAGAGCTCAACGGAAGTCTGATTGCAGACGAGTCAGGAGAAATCCAGCAGGTGACCGACACCCTTTCGGGTTTTCAAACCACCCGTGATTGGCGACTGTCCGCCAACGCATCTACGCGTTTTTACGGCACATTTGAGTTCAATCCCAACCGCACGGTTCAAGCCATTCGTCACGTGCTCAGTCCGACCATGGGATTGAGTTACACTCCGGAATTGCAACGCACTCAAACCGTTAGTCTCAATGACGAGTCATACGAGTTCAACCCTTACAGCCTCAATCGTTTCGTGCCCCAAGACATCCGGGCATCGGGTGCGGTCAACTTTAGCCTCAGTCAAAATTTGGAGGCCAAGGTGATGGATAAGGCCACTGGCGATGTCCGCAAAGTGCGGCTCATTGACAATTTGGTGACTTCTGCCAATTACAATTTCATTGCCGATTCGTTGGGACTCAGTGACATCGTCACGCGGGCCAATACGGATCTATTCAACAAGGTGAGGGTCAATCTTGGTATCGCGCACAGCGCCTATGCCCGTGATTCCAGTGGACAGCGCATCGATCAATTTCTTGTCACACAAGGTGAGCCTATTTTACGTATGACGCGTGCCAATGCTGCACTCGGAAGTAGTTTTAACGGGGGAAGCGATGGACAATTCCCCTGGAACTTTCGGGCGGACTATAATTTAGATTTACGCAAGAATTGGAGGCCCGATATCCAGCGTGATACGTTGATCATGACGCAAAGTGCGCGCGTCCGCGGCTCCATTGAGATCACCGAAAAATGGCGCGTTGACGTGAATACTGGGTATGATCTGGTCCGCAAAGAGTGGACGCCGACACAGCTGGATATTTACTGGGATTTGCATTGCTGGGAGCTGTCGGTCAATTGGGTGCCCATCGGAGTGCGAAAGAGCATCTACCTCCGGCTCAATATCAAGGCATCAATGCTCAAGGACTTGAAAGTGGAGTACCGCAACAACAATACAGACCTGCTCTTTTGATTTGCAGTTCAGCTCTGTTCCAAAGGATTCAGGATCAGCGGGCGATCCAGCGCACCACCATCACGATCAAGCAAAGCACAAACATCACGAGGCTGATTTTATTGACACCGTGCATCATGCGCAAACTGACATCGGCATCAGGGTCGCGGTGGAACAAGTTGGCAGGGTTCAGGTAATAGAACATTTTCTTGAAAAACATGGCTTGCAGGTTCTTGGTTCAACGTTTTGTGTGGGCAATGACGGAGATTTCGACACGGGCATTTTTCGGTAGTCCAGCCACAAAAATGGCTTCACGTGCCGGAAAGGGTTCGGACATGATGCTTTTGTACGTAGCGTCCATCCCTGCATAATCCTCTGTATTGATGAGGAAAACACTCGCTTTGACCACATTCCGCAAGTCCAGTCCTGCGGCTTCAAGAATACGCTGCACATTGCGCAGGCTTTGTTCTGTCGCTGCTTCTATGGAATGCGAAATCAAACCACCAGACTTTGGGTCGAGTGGTATTTGACCGCTGACAAACACCAAATCTCCCGCAGTGACGGCTTGGCTGTAGGATGCAACGGGCGCTGCGGCATCGGAAGAAGAAATGGTCTTGGACATGTGGCGAAGCTAAGAACGGATTTCCCACCTTTGCACAACGAAGTACACCAATGCGCATTCTGCTGGTAGATAATTACGATTCCTTCACTTGGAACATTGAACACATGTTGGTCAGCCAAGGTGGTGTTGAAGTGAAGGTGATGCGCAATGACGTCATTAACCCCGCGGGCATTGTGCAGTTTGATGGCATTGTGCTTTCGCCGGGCCCGGGACTCCCAGATGAAGCCGGGCAATTGATGCGCATCATTCCCATCGCGGCAGCTCACCAGGTCCCTATGCTTGGAGTTTGCCTCGGCATGCAAGCGATTGTTCAGCATTTTGGGGGGACATTGGTCAATATGGAACGAGTGTTGCACGGCCAAACGTCTCAATTGACTTCAGTTGCGTCCACTCGCTTATTTGAAGGGCTTGAGGCACCGCTAACGGTGGGGCATTACCACAGTTGGATTCTCGAAGAAAGCAACTTTCCTCCCAATCTTGATTTGACGGCTCGGAATGAAAATGGTTTGCCCATGGCCTTGGTGCATCCTCATTTGCCCATTGAAGCGGTTCAGTTTCATCCTGAGTCAGTCCTGACGCCCGAAGGCCCCGTGATGTTTCGCAACTGGCTGAACTTGGTTGAAGCGCATCGGCTCCGACATCCAGCCGACAAGTCAAGTGTGCCCGTTTGGTTGGATCCGGATGCACATTGAATGAAAAAGCTCCGCCCTGGCGTTGGCCAAAGCGGAGCTTCAATCGTTGTGAATCGCAGCGATTATTGCTCGCGATAGGTCGACATTACTTCTTCAAAAGTGTCTTTGAATGTATCGTAGTTGTATTCGGCACGAATGCGCTCATCCTGCTTCAATCCTTCTACATATGCATTGGCCAGTTCTGCGCCACTCAATTCAACGGCGAGGTAGGCGATGTACTTTTTCTCCTCAGTCATGGTCAATTCCTGGCAGATGGTGATGGCTCCAGTGAGCTTCTTGTTCACGATCGTGCGAGACAATTCGTTGAATTTGCTCGTGGCTTCTTCCTTTGTTCCAAAACCGAGTTGTGTGGCTTGGTTTTCAGAAACAATTTCAACAGTAGCTTCAACGGCTCGGGCCAGAGTGGCTTCGGCGTTTTGCCGTGCAATCTTCTTGGCGATTTCACGCTGGGGGCTGGTGCCCGTTGCAGAGGCTCTGAAATATTCACCATTGGTCAAGAACTCGGGTCCTGAGCAATATTCGACGATGCGCACTTCTCCGCGCGTTTGTGGTGTTGATGAGGTGTCTTTTCCGCCTTTACAGCCCGTGAGCAGCAAAGCAGTGGTCGCTCCCAAGAGCGCAAAGGTGTGGAGGGCTTTTTTCATATCAGTGTTCTTTCGATTGTTGGGTTGCAAGGTGTGTTGAGTTGCAAGATGATGAATTCAATAAACATGCCAAAATATTTTGGCCAGGTTGCGAACGAAGTGTTTCAAGGCTCATTCGTACAACGCATTGACCAATTGCCGCAGAAAGTTGCCCTTGATTTCCAAGGCAGCTTTTTCATAGGCTTTCGCATGAGCGGAGTTGAGATCGAGTTGAACGCCTTTGATGTCGTTCAGATTCTGCTGTAATATGGGCGTTCCACTCGGGGTCTTTAGGACGACTGAAGCGTTGAGAAATGCGGTGAAAAAGCCCGAACCCGACCCGCCGTCGCGGGTGTCTGATTCCAACGCCAAGATGAGGTCGGCATCATTTTTCCGTTCTACCCAGGTGACGCCCTGACTACTCAAACCCGCAGCTATGGCATTTCGAAGCAATTGTTCGTTCCGTTTCTTCCCTCGTACTTTTTCAGTGGTGCTGAAGTAAACGGTTGGAGGGGAGAGCTCAATCGGGATTGATACGGAAGGAACTTGAAGATGAGTGAAAAAACCGCGCGCAGGAGATTCTGCGATGCGCGGCGCCAGGCGTTCCAGATCCAATTCGATGTTCAGTTCAGAGCGGCCCGTGCCGGGTTCAAACTGACTCAATTCGATCGTTACTTCACCCGCGGGGTTGGTTTGCCCTTCACCACTTTTAGGGAGCGTCCCGCGTTTGTAGCGCCACGCGATGGGGATTTTACTCAACGGTTGCTCGTCAAGGATTGCCTGGCAAATAAAAGTTCCACGGTAGCGGTCTTCGAAGGAGAGGATCACTCTGTCTTTTTCAGTTTCGACGTGGATGCTGCCCATCAGCATTGAAATGCCATCTAATGCGGCGCGATCCAGAGCGATTTCTCCCCGGGACGCATTCCAAAGATTGATTTCACCCCAGTGTGTTTCCAAATCTTCGAGGCATCGGACGTATCCGTCAATCGCCATGGCGATGTTTCCCTGCTCATGAGCTGCGACCGCAGACTCAAAATGTCCTCCTGCAATTTCCAAGTCAGCCACTTTCCGCTCAGCTAGAATGCGCTGGTAGGTTGCTTTGTTCAGTCGGTAGTACGCCCAAATTTCTGTTTCGTTCTCATAACGTCCCACTAGCTCATAGCCTTCGAGGTCCTCGGTGGCTGCACTTTTGATGTTTTCAGAGAAGTTTTGACCGGCAACTCCTTGGAATTGCGTCGTGTGTAAAATGGAGGTGGATTCGATGGTGACTCGAATCTGGGCAGCGAGTTCCGCGAGTGCTCGTTTTTGTGCGGTGCCAAATGCGTCTGCGGCGAATTGGTTTTTACTGGCACTTGCGATGCCGATGTAGTCGTTGTTGACTCGGGGACGCTCATTGACCCATGCGGGAGTTTCTCCCCACTGATTTGCCCCTGCACATCCAGTGAGGACGAGCAACAAAAGACCGATTCCAATGTAGGTCTGTACACGCAGTTTGCGGCCGATTGAAAGTTGCAAGTCACGCGTCATTGGACCAGCCGCTTCGTTTCAGACTCTATCCGGGATCGTGCGGCATTCGCAATCTCTTGGACGGTCGCGTCGAGCATTGACGTCTCCGATGTGAGGTTGGAATTAGCCCCAAGCTGACTCATCAAATCGCGCCGCCCCAATCGCCACATGCTTCCGTTGCTTCGCGCGGGGTAAATATTTTTGTGGTCGCCACCATAACGAGCGTATTCGGTCGAGGAATTTTGTTCTCGTTTGATGATTTCTGACATTTCGGTCTTTCCCGTTTCGAGTGAAATCAGGGCGAGTTGGACGGTCACTTTAACAGATCGAGACTGCCTGTATTTTTGATACATCACACTGCGGTATTTGGTCTCGTAAACTTTTTTGCCATCTTCATTGACCTTGGCCACCTTGTAACCTTCAAATCCGAGCATATCTGAACGTTGCAAAGACGATGTGGTGACATCACACGATACCACAGTGGCTTTGAGCAGGGCTTTCGCACCCATGAGTCCGCCAACTTCAATGGCCGAATTTCCATCAATGACACCGCTCAGCGACAATTGCTGCTCTTTCAAAATTAACGCTTGATTCTCCCGATCAACGAGATGTAAAAAGGGGTCTTGACTGTTGCCCAATGCCTGTTCGACGTACGACTTGAGCTTATTTTCCATGCCTGTGCGGCTTGAGCCGTTCTCAAAATTCACCAGTGCGATGCCAAACTGCCCTTTCTCAAGGCACTCATCACGCAGTGTCTTCGCGTCTTTGAAGTCAGCATCGCGCGTTGCGCATGCTTTGAAATCGGCGTAGGCGGAGCGCCAATGTTCTGCTTCGAGTGCCAGCAACCCATTCCGATAGAGGGGTTCGCAATAGGCGACATTGGCAAGAGTACGCGCATCTTTGTAATCGGCATTTAGGCGGATTACTTCCTCAAAGTCCGCAAGTGATTCTCGGAATTCCTCGGCTTCAAGATGGGTTAAAGCTTCCTCGTACACCTCTTCCAGGTGGTCATTTTTGACGCGATTGTAGGCCGCTTCCGTGTCACTCAATATGAGAAGGCCGATTCCGAGCCGTTCCACTTTTGTTTGGTATGCTTTCGCTTTTTCATAGGCTGATACCGCTGACGCTCGATTCCCGGCAAGACGAGCTTGATCAAATCGAGTCAAGTGATCATTGAGTACCCATTGACCAGCACGCTGCAGACCCGCAAGTCCGTCTGTGTTGTACGGGTCTTTGGTGACAGCAGTGAAATAAAAATTGGCGGCTTGTTGCATCATGCCGACTTCCTCCATTTTCAGACCGCGTTTGACGAATGCTTTGGATCCAGAACAGCTCGTGAAACTGGCTACTGCGATCAGTGCAACAACAAAAGCCCACGCCCGAGAATGATTGGTTTTGTGATTCCGTTCCATTGCAAATTTTCAGTCGCCAAGTTAGTGCGAATCCACCATCGCGTCAGCGAATTTCATGCCAAGCTTCAATCCTGAATTATCTTTGGCGCAAACCAAAAAGCAATGCAGTCTATGAAAAAGGTGGTGGTCTTGGGAGCAGGTCGTTCGAGTTCGTCACTCATCCAGGAATTGCTTAATCGTTCGGAATCCAACAACTGGCGCGTGGCTGTTGGCGATATGGACCTCGCATTGGCTCAACAAAAATGCGCGCAGCATCCAGCTTCTGAAGCTTTTGAAATTGATCCAGCGGACAACACTTCCCGCGATGCAAGGATCACCGCTGCTGATTTGGTGATCTCCATGGTTCCTGCTTTCTTACACGCACAAATTGCGTCTGTGGCCATCGAAGCAGGTGTACCTGTGATCACCCCGAGTTACGTGAGTCCGGAGATGGAAGCCCTCCACAGTCGTGCAGTTGAAAAAGGGGTGTTGGTGCTCAATGAAATTGGCTTGGATCCAGGAATCGACCACTTGAGTGCGAAACAGGTGCTCGACCGCATCGAGGAGCAAGGGGGGAAAATGCTCGAGTTCGAATCTTACTGTGGAGGTTTGATTGCCCCAGATTCAGACAACAACCCATGGCATTACAAATTCAGTTGGAATCCGCGCAACGTTGTGCTCGCAGGTCAGGCTGGACCAGCTACTTTTTTGGCAGGTGGTGCAGATCGATTGGTTCCTCCGCATCGCGTATTTCAAAACGCCCGAACAATCGAGGTCGGTGGAACGTCATTTGAGGGATATCCCAACCGGGACTCGATTGCGTATGTCGAGAAATATGGGCTTGGTGGAATCCAAACGCTCGTCCGCGGAACGCTGCGTGGCGAAGGGTTTTGTGCTGGCTGGGATGCGCTTGTGCAATTGGGTTGCGTTCGAGACGATGTGAAGATGAATTGGTCAGAGGGTTGTTCTTGGGCGGACTGGTTGCGTTCGTTTGTGCCTGCCCAATGGGCAGAAGAAGGCCTCGAGTCCGCTGTGCGTCGAGTGACCAATTGTTCGGATGAATCGATGAAGCGTCTGAAATGGCTTGGGTTGTTCGATGCGCAATTGGGTCCAAAAATGACATCAGGAACACCAGCCCAAATCATCCAAGAATTGCTGGAGGTCAAGTGGGAATTGAAGGCGGAGGATCGCGATATGATCGTCATGTGGCATCGCTTTTTGTACGAGCTCAACGGGGAGCGACACGAAGTGACCAGTTCTCTCCGATTGGAAGGTCGGGATGCCGTCTACACGGGCATGTCGGATACTGTAGGCTGGCCGATGGCCATCGCAGCAGAAGCTATGCTCAACGACCGGTTCAAACAAACGGGTGTGGCAGTGCCGTTGCACCGTGATTATTACGATGTGATTCTGCCGGAATTGGAACGCATGGGAGTCGTGTTTCAAGAAACCCACCGCACATGCTAAGTGCGGTATTGTCGGCTTGCTGGTTTTGCGCATGCTGGGGAATGCCTGATTGGCCAGCTGATGGTGTTGCAGACGCCGAATGGGTCGAGCAGGCCCTTGAATGGAGGCTTTCAAAGGGCGTCGATGATTGCGGTCAAGAAATGCTTGCGCTCGACGCACTTGCCCTTGAGTGGCTTTCAAAATCGCAAGAGATTCAAGTTGAAATCCGCACAGAGGACTGGCCTTTTTTGGCCTTTTCGCCCGAACTGACCGCGCCGCTGATTCAGCTGCACGCTTTGTCAATGATGCAAGGACGAGGAATCGAGAAAAAGGAGGCGAATCACGTCATGAAACGCATTGCGCGCCGCACCAAAAGCGTGCGTTTTCGTGAACTCAAAGGTCGATTTCCCTGAGGTTTAAAAGGGGTGATGGGCTGCCACAAAAGTGGTGACTGATGCTACAAACATTAGAATGACCAGTGCCAGGTATCGAAGTGGTATCTGCTTCATAATCATCGGTTACGAGAAAAGAGCTGTGGAAGTTGCGGATGATGCAAGGAAAATTTGAGCTGCGCCCCAACATTCTTTCCCGCCAAAGGGTTTTCTTTGCTGTATGCGCAGTTTTGAAGTCCCCGATTTTTATCTCAGTCCCATCATCTCAAGGGTGAAGGCGAGGAGAAAGGCTCAAGATCCTCGGAAACAAAATTTTGAACCGACGGTCTTGGACTTTGGCACCGTTCGCTTCGTGCTCGCGCGTCATTTCGGTTTTTGTTTTGGAGTGGAAAATGCCATCGAAATTGCCTACCGCGCCATTGATGAAAACCCGGGGAAACGTATTTTTTTGCTGAGTCAGATGATTCACAATCCTGAAGTGAATGCGGATTTGCAAGACCGTGGAATTCAGTTTTTGCAAGACACAGAGGGGAATATTTTGACCCCCATGTCGGAGCTTCGCCGCGAAGACGTGGTCTTGATCCCTGCGTTCGGTACGACCCTGGAAATCGAGGCACAGCTCAAGGAAATTGGAGTGAATGTCGATGCCTACAACACCACATGTCCCTTCGTGGAGAAGGTTTGGAAACGATCTGCAAAATTGGCGACCGAAGAGTACACGATCGTCATCCACGGAAAGCCCGTGCATGAGGAGACACGAGCGACCTTCAGTCACGCGGGAGAAAAAGGACATGCCCTGGTCATCAAGGACATGAAAGAGGCCGAAATCCTGTGTGGTTTTATTTCAGGGGCTACAGATTTGTCGGAGTTCGAAACCCATTTCGAGGGAAGAACATCAGCTGGATTTGATCCGGCGCTGCACTTGAATCGCATCGGTGTGGTGAATCAGACCACCATGCTTGCGTCAGATACGCAGGCAATCAGCGATCGCATCAAGCAGGCGGTTGATGCGAAACCATCTCCTCAGAAAACAACAGATTTTGCGAATACGCGTGACACATTGTGTTATGCGACGAATGACAACCAGCAAGCCACGCAAGCGGCATTGGCCACGAGCATGGCCCATCTGGCCGTGGTGGTGGGCGGTTATAACAGCTCAAACACCTCTCATTTGGTGGAGCTTTGTGAGGAGAAATTACCGACGTTTTTCATCCGCAATGAAAAAGAGTTTTTGTCCGATGGAACGGTTCAGCATTTCGACTGGCGGTTGGGCTTGCATCAATCGACCATGGACCCATGGCCAGAACCAGATGCCCAAAACCCACCGTTCGTTTTGGTAACCAGCGGTGCTTCTTGCCCAGATGCTACTGTTGATCGTGTGATGCATGCAATCCTCGAACGTTACCCAGGTTCGAAAGATGTGGATGACGTGTTAGTTGATTTTGAACAACGAATGACCGTCTGAACCGGAATTGCGTGCGCTCCGGCGTATTTTCGCTCAAGAATTATGCAAGCCCCTCGCCTCAAATCGATGTTTCGGAATGTCCGAACAGAGCCTCGTCGGTTCGAATTCAAGTCCCGGCATTTGCCAGAATTGGATGAGAAGTGGCAAGAGAGGAAGAAGCGTGTCGAACAACACCATTCTGCAGAAGAAGACGGGGCTTCTGAGCCCCGGACAATTCGTTTTCGTTCGAAAGGTTCTGCTGCTTCAAACGAACGCTCGGAACAGCGCATACGGCAGATTGCGGGAGCTCGTTGGTCGATGGTGCGTGCTGGAATGATAGCGGTGGTGCTGATTTGGCTGGCTTGGAAAGGGATTCAGTGGGTGGAGCAAAGCGATTTTTCACGTGTATTGAAATGGATGGAAAATGCCTGAGGTGATTCGTCAACTTCCAGAAAATGTCTCCAATCAGATCGCAGCTGGAGAAGTGGTTCAGCGTCCTGCTTCTGCGGTCAAGGAGCTAATGGAGAATGCCGTTGATGCGGGGGCAAGTCGAATCGAGGTTCGTGTTGTTGACGCAGGACGCACCCTGATTCAAGTTTTGGACAACGGCGCAGGCATGGTGCTGGCTGATGCTGAACGCTGTTTTCAGCGGCATGCGACATCCAAAATCAGTGTTGCTGAAGATTTGTACAGCATCGTGTCCAAAGGCTTTCGAGGCGAAGCGCTGGCCTCCATTGCTTCCATTGCTCATGTCGAATTGAAGACTCGCCATGCCAGCGAAGAGCATGGCGTCCAACTTCTAATGGAAGGAGGGAAGGCGTCCAAGCCGATGCCCTGTGCGCTCGAGTTGGGCACTCAAATTGCTGTTAAGCATTTGTTTTTCAATGTCCCAGCGCGGCGGAATTTCCTGAAGTCTGACGCCGTAGAAATGCGTCATGTCATCGATGAATTTCATCGCCTTGCCTTGGCCCATGAGGGAATTCATTTCTCCCTGCATCACAACGACTCAGAATTGTTCAACCTCAAGATTTCGACGCGAAGAAAGCGTGTGGTCGGGGTGTTTGGGAGTAAGTACGACGAGCGCTTGGTGCCCGTGGAAGAAACGACGGATGTTGTTGGAGTCGAGGGTTTTGTGGGCAAGCCAGAATTCGCGCGCCGCACCCGCGGGGAGCAATTCTTGTTTGTGAATCAGCGCTTTATCAAACATCCGCTTTTGCACCGTACCATCATGGATGCTTACGAAGGGCTTTTGCCTCGAGATCAGTATCCGTTGTATGTGTTGTTTCTAACCATTGACCCAGCGAGGCTCGACGTCAACATTCATCCGACCAAGACGGAAATAAAATTTGACGAAGAACGTCACGTGCTTTCGTTGTTGTTGCCGGCCATTCGGCGAGGTCTCGGGAAGTATGCCGTAGCGCCTTCTCTTGACTTTGACCAAGAAACGGGACTGAATATTACCCCGTTGGATCCAACACGAAATGTTCCGGAACCGGCTGTCACGGTAAATGCGGATTACAATCCTTTCCGAAGTTCAGAGCCAGGAGCCACCCCGTCTGCAGTCACGGGCATGCGTCCAAGCACTTCGCTGCGGCCGGGTCGAGGACAGATGGATGCTTGGAAAAAACTTTACGGTGATGCACTGGCCTCGGAACCAATCGAAGTGCGGGATGGTCAGACTGACATGGAATTGGTGTCATCAGATGTTGGCGATGCTGCCACTGCATTGCTCAATGAACAGGCCTTGGATCAGAAGCGATCGGTGTTTCAGTTCCAGCAGCGATACGTAGCGACAAGCACGCGTTCAGGGATTCTGCTCATTGATCAGCACCGTGCTCATCAGCGCGTCTTGTATGAATTACTTGTTTCTCAGCTTGAAAATGCGACGTCTTCCATTCCCGTTCAAAGGTTACTGTTTCCAGAACTCGTTGAGCTGAATGCCAGTGATCGGCACTTTGTACTGGACTCCAAAGAATGGCTCGAGCGCATGGGACTCCATCTCGAACCTCATGACAACGGTGTTGAAATCACCGGCATGCCCGCCGAAGGGGGAGCGACTCCGACGCTCTTGATTGAAGCTGTCTTGGAGGACGATGGAAACGAGCTGCCGGGGATCTCAAGGGCAGAACGTGTCGCCGCGCAAATGGCGCAAACCATGGCCATTCGTGCGGGAAAGCCACTGAAGGAAGAGGAGATGACGGATTTGTTGGACCGTTTATTTGGTTGTTCTACGCCCGACCGCGACCCATTCGGTCGTCGCGTGATTGTTAACTTTGATGCCAACGACATCGAGCAACGATTCCAATAATGCTACAAAATGCCCCACCGGTTGTCAAAAATCTGATCATCATCAACGTGTTGTTCTTTGTCGCTTCGATGCTGCTCGGGCAAGATCAAGCGGTCACGTGGTTGGCTGGAACGTATCCGGGTTCGCCCTTTTTTCAACCTTGGCAAATCATCACGCATATGTTCATGCACGGAGGATTGGGTCACCTCTTTTTCAACATGTTTGCCTTGTACATGTTTGGCAGTCAATTGGAGCGTCTGTGGGGTCCGCAGCGCTTCTTGAATTACTACATCATCAGTGGACTTGGCGGGTTTTTCTTGCATGAATTTTTCATAGGCCTGGATTTTTACCAGACCTACGGAACATTTTTTCCGGATCGATCTCAACTGGTTCCCAACGGAATGTCTGACATGCAGGCGGTCTACATTTTAGAGGCCACATTTGGAAGAGTGGTTGGTGCTTCGGGAGCAGTATTTGGGATTTTGCTCGCATTTGGATTGTTGTTCCCCAATACGCGGTTGATGTTGCTGTTTCCGCCAATACCAATCAAGGCAAAATACTTTGTCATGGGATATGGCTTGATCGAGCTGGGGTTAGCACTCGACAACGGTTCTGGTGACAATGTGGCTCATTTTGCTCACTTGGGAGGCATGTTGTTTGGTTACATCTTGCTGAAGCGATGGCAGAAAGAACGCGGAACTTTTTATTGATATGTGGGAAGAGGCCAAAAAGCAATGGAATACGGGTGGAATACTGAACCGCCTGATTCTTTTTAACGTTGGGGTTTTTCTGGTACTAGCAACGCTCCAACTTGCAGGTCGTCTTGGCTTTGGTGAGCTTGGCTTTGATCGTTCCGAAGCGTTTGGTTTGGCCACGTCTTGGGATTTGTCGGTGCTTGCGAGACGTCCATGGACAGTGTTAACCCATATGTTCGTTCATACCGGAGTGTGGCACCTTGCGATGAACCTGCTGTGGCTCCATTGGATGGGTCGGTTATTTGTTATGGAGTTTGGCTCCCGACGATTGCTGAGTATGTACTTCGTTGCAGGACTCGCTGGTTTTTTGCTTTATGCCATTGTACTGAATGTTTTTCCAGGCATGCGTCAAGGCATGTTTGCCTACGGAGCGAGTGCTGCGGTCATGGGAATCATGGCAGCTGTGGCTACGGCCCAACCCAACCGCACGATTACCTTGGTGCTGTTGGGTGCAGTGCCTCTGAAGTATTTGGCCATAGGTTGGGTTGGTCTTGATTATTTTGCCTTGAGCGGTTCGGACAATACAGGAGGGCATTTGGCGCATCTCGGTGGTGCGTTTTTTGGTTATTTCTCTGTTATGGAATCACGAAAAGGACGCGATTGGGTGCGTTGGTTTGAATCCATCCTCGACGCTTTGGTCGGAGTGTGGTCCAGCAGCCGCGATGCGGTCACCCCTATTCAAGGAGGAAACCGCAGGAAATCTAAAACTTCCGGAAGAAAATCAGGTGCTCCGGCTTTCAAATCTGACGCAGACTTTAACGTTGAAAAGAAACAAAAGTCGGCTCAGATGGATGTCATCCTTGACAAAATCTCGAAGCACGGTTACGACCAGCTCACAGCAGAAGAAAAAGAATTCTTGTTCCGTCAATCGAACTCATGAGGCAGCCCAAGGCACCGCGTAGACGACGGCTTTGGTGGTCGATGGTTTTGTTCCTTCCAGGTGTGGTCGGAGTGTTACTTGCCCAGTTTGCCGTGCGCGTATCCCCTGAAATGATTCCGTTTTTGGGCGTGGCTGGTGTGGTCTTTCCGTTGAGTTGGGTGCTTATGACGATTGGAACCGTAGGTGCGTTTAGATCGCGGAGATGGAAATGGGGGATACTGGGCTTGATTGTGTTTGGTTTTTCGTTCCCACAGGCTGAGTCAACATGGGGGTGGGCTCAAACCGGTACTGTCGATTCTGAAGGTGATGGAGGTCAGCGTATCAAGGTGATGTCCTGGAATGTCAGGCAGTTCAATCGTTTCGCGTGGATTGGTGCTCCCGGTGTACAAGATTCGATTTTGGCCCGAATGAAACGCTCAGGTGCGGATGTTATTTGCATTCAAGAGACCTACCTCGAGGCCACGAGCGGCCGCGAAGCTCGCTCCAACCCTTGGATGTCACGCGATATGTTGAAGCGGAGAACAGGTCTTTCTCACTTGACTGAAGAATTTGCGCTAGGTCGTGGAACAGACAAGTTATTTGGTTTGGTGGTGTTATCGCGATACCCCGTGGTAGCACAGCAATCGATTCGATTTGAAAATGATCGAAACAACAGCGCTATGGCAGTGGACTTGGCCATTGATGGCGACACGGTCCGCATCTTCAATGTTCATCTGAGCAGCATTGGTTTTGAGGAAGCAGATTATGAAGATGCCCGGAATGTAGCAGATGAAGCTGCCCGAATGAGAATCTTAGAGCGTCTTCAGGTGGCTTGGGCAAAACGAGCGAGTCAAGCTCGGGAGGTTGCAGAGGCAGCCTGTGCAAGTCCCCACGCGGTGATCCTTGCTGGTGATTTCAATGACACTCCTGTATCATATGCGGCTCATCAGATGTCGAGCTGCCTTGTCGACGGATACCAACGTTTGGGCTTTTGGAACGTGCCAGCTTTGGGTGGAACATACCAAGGGGATATGCCTTTCTTGAGAATCGATCAGATGTGGCACAGTCCTGTTTTGGAATGCATGGATTACCGCACGGTGGACATTGCTTTCTCGGATCACCGACCGATTGAAGGGACTTTTCTGCTCCCGTCGAGCAGGGAGTGAAAATCAGCCCAATCGTTGCTTCCGAACTTTGCGTTCTTTCAGCGCTTCAATCCCGGCGACATGCATGCCGATGAGCAAGAATCCGTAAATGATGTCATCCACAGGCATGGAGAAAATGCGCCAGCCTGTATTGTGTCCAGCGTGGTACCAAACGATCTGATCACGAACGATTGATGCATCCGAGTGGAGCAGGGGGTAATTCCAAAAATCCAATCCTGTGAGTACACCATTTGAAAGGATCTGCGGGAAAAGCAAAACAAGGAAGGCAAGCCATAGATCGGAGGACCAACGCTTGTGTTTAAAGGTGACCCACAACAGGCCGAAGAAGGTCAAAAAAGAAGTGATGCCGATGTACCATCGATCGCTAAAATTCCAAACCAAGAGAAAGCAGAGGATGCTTCCGGCGACATTCAGTGTGCCGTCCGCATTTTGCAGTGGATTTCGTTTGACATAAGCGCGCAAAGCGAAATAGGTAAATACACTGGCGTAGGGGATGCAGAAGAAAAAAAGACATTCTTCAATGGGCAGGCCGAAGCACGTAGGACCAAGTAAATAATCAGAATTGAAAGCCCAAACTCCTGCCTTGGTGAACCAGACATCCCATGCAATGAAAAAGGCTCCTACGGCGAAATTTACGGGAAGGAAGTACTTCCATTCTTTGAAGAAAGATACTTTCTTGTCAAAGCTCAACAACAACGGTAGAGCCAGTACAGCTAAATCCACCACCAGGTAGAGACCATGGAGGTTGCCATCTTCCATCATGATTGAATCGTTTTACCTGGATTTCGTTTCATCTCCATGGCACGCTTCGCATCCTGCCAATACTTCCGGGGTACAAACAGCATCCCAAAACATTCACCGTCTTCTTTGGTGAGGTGTTTGTGATGCACTTTGTGCGCTTTTCGGATGGCCATAAAATAGGTGTTTTCTGTCCGCTTGAACCACTTGAATCGCTGGTGAATGAATACATCGTGCACCAAAAAATACGCCAATCCGTAGGCTGCGATTCCGGTGCCTATCCATACGCGGAAGTCTCCTCCAGCCATCGAGCCGGTGATGAAGCACCAGGCACTTGGAATGGCGAAAATCAAAAAGAACGCGTCATTCTTCTCGAAGAAACCAGGCTCGTGCACGTGGTGATCTGCGTGGAAGAACCACATGGTGCCGTGCATCAGGTGTTTGTGCGCTAGCCAGGCCACTCCCTCCATGCCAATGAAGGTGCCGATTACAATGCTAGCTGCTGAAATGAAATTTATCGCGTCCATGGAAACCAGTTCAAAAACAAGAAGAACAATACAAAGATGGCAACAAGTAATCCAGCCCCGATGTTTTTACCCATTTTTTGAGGGAGCAGATGGAAGGCAAAAGCCACAATCCACCAAGTCGCGTAATTGCTCCAGGGAACATCCACAGCTTCCCAAGCCCACCAGCCGGCTCGAATAGCGACAGGTTCGATCAAGCCGTCTAGAGCGGTCATCAAGGAGGCCGCCACAAATGCTCTTACGATGAGGTTCAGTGCTTTGTTTTTGAGTTTGAGCCAGCGCTCCAGGATGCGATCTGACCAGTATCCAAACCCCAGCAGTGACATCCACCACAATGCGCCCAAGATCAAAGGTACTCCAGCCAATTTCACCCCCAGAATATCGCCGTAAGCGTACGCACCAAAAAGCACTCCCGTTTGCACGCCAATGATTTCCACCAGCAGGCCACCAACAATCGCAGCAATCCAAGTCCAATGCCGGTCTTCCCAGTCCATCCATGCAGCCAGAATTCCATTCACCAGTAGGTTGGAAGCTGTAAAATCCAAGAAGAATTTACCATACCCAGCCAAAATCCCCACCACACCAACGGCATGTAAAATGAGCATGATTCGCGGAATCCAATTCCGCTCGAAGCTGTTGATTTGATTCATGAATGAGAATCGGTGAGTTCAGTTGCAATTCGTGCGCTCAGCAAACATAAGGGGATGCCGCCACCCGGATGCACGCTTCCACCACAAAAGTAAAGACCTTTCAGTTGGTTCGAACGATTGCGATGCCTCAGAAAAGCAGCCAGCATGCTGTTTGAGCTCGCGCCATAGAGCGCGCCACGCCAGGAGCTCGTGCGGTCTTGAAGCTTTTGTGGAGTCAGGATGAATTCCGAATCAATGAGCGATTCGATGTCGGCCCCAAGGGTGCGTTGGATCTTCGCAAGCACCTGTTGCCTTATCGCTGGAATCATCGATTCGACGCGTTCGGGATTCGCCCCCACATTGACCATGACAAACCAGTTTTCACAACCCTGAGGTGCATCATCAGGCTTGATTTTGGATGAAATATTGATGTACACCGTGGGGTCGTCTCCGGGACCATCTGTTTGGTGAATGGCTTCAAATTCTTCTTTGTAATTCTTGCTGAATAGAATATTGTGCAAGTGCAACTTTGGATGTTCACCTTTGATGCCCCAATAAAAGATGACACCGCTCGTGGATCGTTCTTGCTTCAGGATTTTTTCAGGAGCAACGAGGTCGGGAAGTAGTTTACGGTAGGTGGGGTGCACATCAGAATTGGACACCACAAGATCGGCTGGTGTGACGCTATCATTTCCAGTTTCCAGAACGATGCCCTTGATTTTTCCCGATTCGTGCACAATGCGTTTCACGGGTTCATTGCAATGGATGGCGACGCCAAGGCCCTCCGCTAGTGCGACAAGGTGTTTGGTGATTCCGTGCATGCCTCCGAGGGGAAAATGCGTGCCCAATCCATGCTCAAGGTGTGGAATGACGTGTAACATTGCCGGTGCCCGATGTGGATCAGAACCATTGTAGGTGGCGTAGCGATCGAAGAGCTGGATCAAGTGAGGTTCTTTCAACCGCTTGCGATTCCAACGATGCAACGTCCCGAACCAAGGCAATCGGTGCACAAATGGTAAGACAGCGCGCCAGGCTGATTTGCCTGCGCCTTTCCACTCGTGAAGGCTTTGTTCCAGGAAGATTCGGCGTGTGGCTTCAAAACTCTGTCCGCTGTGTGCGATGTGCGATTCGAGGTTGGCAGCGTCTGGACCAAATGTTTCTGTAGCGCTCTGAAGAAACTTTGCGCGGTCGGACCAGGCGACGAGCGATTTGCCGTCTTCCCAGAAGTAATGGGTAGAACGATCCAATGTTTCGTGGACAAAGGGATCGGGCAGAGATGCGTGAGGGCGGTGTTCTCTGGCGAAGTCATCCAATTCTTGGATCAATTGGGGCCACGTGAAAAGGGATGGGCCCAGGTCAAAACGATAGCCGTTTTCCCAACGTTCCCTTAGTTTTCCACCGGGTTCATCGGCGGCTTCAAAAAGCTTTACGTCCCAGCCCTTCGCCGCCAGGCGAATGGAAGCGGCTAGTCCTGCGACACCGGCTCCGATGACAATGGCTTGACGGTTTTTTTTCAAGGTTATGCAGTCTGTTGGAGCGCTGCCAACTTGTCTTTGACTTGCTCATAGCAAATCCGAAACCAAACGGTGAAATGTTCGGGGTAAGCCTTCAGTTCAAATTCGAGTGCATCGGTACTGATGTATCGATAACTCGCCACCTCATCATCGTTGATGTTGGGTAGCTGATCTGAATAGCCCACGCAAACATGGTCCAACTCGTGTTCAATCAATGAATTTGAGAATTCACTCCTGTAGATGAAGTGAAACAGAGGTTTTGCTTGGCAGTACAATCCCATTTCTTCCTGAAGTCTGCGCGTGGCAGCCATAGCTGCAGTCTCACCTTTTCGCGGATGGCTGCAGCACGCATTGGTCCACAATCCACCGCTGTGGTATTTTCCGTGTGCACGTTGTTGCAGCAACCATTCGCCTTTGCTGTTGAAAATGAAAAACGAGAACGCCCGGTGCAAAGCTCCTGTGCGATGTGCTTCCATTTTTTCCATCAATCCCATTTCTTGGTCCTGAGGATTGACCAAAACCACCATTTCGTTGAGTGCTTGCATCGCTTCGCCCGTGAAGGGACTGCTGTCGTTGGATATGGTCATGTCAAAGTTGGTTTAGAAAGGCTGCGACGAAAGACTCGTATTCTGGTCGTTCAGCCCAAAAAGCATCGGACAACGCTTCCCGGACTGCATCGGAATCCTCATCCATGTCACTGTTGTATTCGAGCAGTGCTGGGACACTGAACTGCACAGAAAGTCTGAAAAATCTCAAGTCAGCATCGAGTGGTCGCTGCACAATCGCTTCTTCCAATTGGGGTTTCCAAGTTTGGAATTGAGTCCATTTATCCATCGGGTTCCACATGGATTCTGCGAGCATCAATTGAGCGGTAGACTTCATGCCAAGCCCAAGTGCAGATTCCGGATACTCCGCGATGAACGCCACAGCCATGGAATCAAACTCCAAAACAACGGTTTTCGAACTTGGATTTAAGCAGGCAAGTCGGTAATACTCCAAAACAGGAAACACAGCTGAACGGTCTGCGATTTTCTCATCGATTTGACCATGGAAGTCTCCAACCGCCATGATCGAGACAAGCCACACAATTGCCCACCTTTTCATGTCAAAGCATATTAAAACTGTGGCGCAAGTATGAACCTACGAAGAGTGTGGCTTTTCGTGAATTGGGAATGCGAATGCGCTCTTCCATGATGCGCTCACTTGGGAGGCTCCTAATCTTCTGGAACAGTCGTAAGTAGTAGATGTAAGCGATGTAGACACCGAGTCTGCTGCTGCGAGGCAATTCAATGATGCCTTTGTACGCTTCTTTGAAATCGGCGTCGATTTCATCTTCAATGATTTGTTTGGTCTGCTCGTCAAAACGACTCATGTCCAGGTTGGGAAAATAGGAGCGACCCATTTCTTCGTAATCAGCCTTCAGGTCTCTTAGAAAATTGATTTTCTGAAAAGCCGCACCGAGGCGTTCGGCATAAGGTTGGAGTCGATCATATTCAGCTTGATTCCCGCCGACGAATACTTTCAAGCACATCAAACCCACCACTTCGGCCGAGCCGACAATGTATTGTTCGAAGCCCATGCGATCATATTCGGCACGCTTCAAGTCCCACTCCATGCTTTGGAGAAACAGATCGACGTGCTCTTTTTCAAGCGAATATTTGTGATAGACCTGTTGAAAAGCATGAAGAATCGGATTCAAGCTGATGCCCTCCTCCAAAGCAAGTTCGGTGTCTTTTTTGAACCGGTCAAACAACGACGCTTTGTCCGCGTGGTGAAAGGTATCTACGATTTCATCTGCAAACCGGACATATCCGTAAATGGAATAAATCGGCTCTCTGAGTTGTTGGCCCAAAAACTGAATGCCAAGGGAAAAAGAGGTGCTGTATGCTTTCGTGGTAAGAACGCTGCATTCCGCGCACACACGGTCGTATAGTTTCAAAGCATCCATGAGAAGTTAACCAATGTAAGACAGTTTTGGTTCAATTCCTCTCGTTGGCATGGACTTTCATCCATTCGTGCGCTTCGACGCCGGCCACTTCTCCGCTGATCAAACTCGGAGGAACCCCGGGGCCAGGTGTGGTCAATTGGCCTGTAAAGTAAAGGCCAGGTAATTTGCTCTTCATTTTGGGTTTCCAAAATGCGGTCTGTTTCAATGTGTTGGCCAGTCCGTAGGCGTTGCCTTTAAAAGCACGATAGTCCTCTTGAAATTCCCGGTGAGCGAATCCCCGTTTGTAGACGATGTGCGGGCGAATGTCCATTCCGATGTGTCGTTCGAGGCGATCACACATCTCATCGAAATACGCTTCACGCTGTCCAGGTTTTTCATCCAATCCCGGCGCGAGCGGAATGAGGAAAAACAGATTTTCACAGCCGTCAGGTGCCACCGTTGAATCTGTGGTCGACGGCGCACTCACATAAAAGAGAGGATCTTTTGGCCACGTCTGCGAGTCGTAGATCGTCTCGGCATGGGGCCCAAATTCTGTGTCAAAAAACAGATTGTGGTGTTGGAGCTTGGGCACCCGGGTGTTGACGCCGACATAGAACAACAACGAGCTTGGAGACATCACTCGTTGATCCCAATACTTTTCGTCATAGCGGCGCCATTTTGCGGGTAACAGTGTTTGTTCTACGTGATGATAATCTGCACCAGCAATCACGGTTTTGGCCTCAAGGGTTTCTCCTGATTGCAAACGGACGCCGCTCACGGCTTTTCCGTTGTCTGTGATCTGAGCAACATCTGCATTGCAAACAAACTCCACTCCGAGTTTTTCAGCGACCCGGACCATGGCCAGTACAATTTCATGCATTCCCCCCATCGGGTACCACGTGCCAAGCACGGTGTCTGCGTAGTTCATGAGGCTGTAAAGCGCAGGAGTTTTTTCAGGCTTTGCTCCTAAGAAGAGCACCGGAAATTCAATGATTTGCAGAAGCCGTTCATCTGTGAAGTAATTCCGAGCGTGTGCGCTGAAGCTCTTCAGCAACGTCAGCTTCGTTGATTGCTGTACGGTTTCCCACGTGGCGAATTCCATCACGCTGTGCGCAGGTTTTCGAACGAAATTGTTCATGCCAATTTCGTACTTCACCTCGGCTTCGTCCAAGAATGATTGCAGCCGGGCGCCTGCGCCAGACTCCATCGAATCAAAGGTAGCCTTGAGTGTTTCCAAGTCAGCAGCAATGTCAACTGGTCCATCCTTGAACCAAACGGTGTAGGACGGATCCAGTCTGACCAGATCGAGTTCTTTGTTGACGTCACTTCCAAATTTGGAGAAGTACGCTTCAAATACGTCGGGCATCCAATACCAGCTCGGACCCATGTCAAAGGTGTAGCCTTGCTCATGAAAAACACGCGCTCGTCCACCGGGATGATCGTGGCGCTCTAACACCTTTACCTTGCGGCCCAAAGCGGCGAGTTGAGTGGCTGCGGCGATTCCGGCGAATCCGGCTCCGATGACCAAGGCATCACAAGCATGATTTGGGGTTTGTTGCTCCATAAATGCAAAACAACACCGATTCGAGCGATGTTCAACATAAATCTCGAAATGATGGACTTTTCTGTTCACGCGGACGAAACGCTACCTTTGTATCATGGAAAAGCACGGTGCGATTTATGACATTTGCGCATTTGGGGCACACCCCGACGATGCGGAGTTGTTTGCCGGTGGTACAATTGCCAAAAGCGTTGCTCAAGGCAAAAAAGTAGCCATCGTGGATTTGACTCGAGGTGAGCTGGGCTCTCGTGGTACCGCTGAAACGCGGGCGAAAGAATCCGCCGCAGCTCAGCAAATTTTGGGCGTGCCGCACCGTGAGAATTTGAATCTGGGTGATGGTTATTTCGAGGTCAATCAAGGCTCATTGGACGTGGTGATTGAAGTGCTGCGACGGTTGCGTCCAAGCATGGTCCTGGCCAATGCGCTGGAAGACCGTCATCCCGATCATGGGCGAGGCGCTGAATTGATTCATCGCGCTGCTTTTTTGAGTGGATTGGTCAAAATTGAAACACGTGATTCAATCTCAGGTGAAATCCAAATGCCGTGGCGGCCGCAGGCTGTTTATCACGGTATTCAAGACCGCTGGCGGGAACCAAGCATCATCGTTGATATCACCGGCTTTGAAAAAATCAAAGCGCAGGCAATTGCTGCGTATGCGACGCAGTTTCATCAGCCTGAAGCCGATCCAGATGCTCCCCAAACCCCCATCAGCACGCCAGAATTCCTCGAGCATTTGAAGGTCCGCGACGTGGCAATGGGCCGATTGGGCGGCGTAAAAAGTGCCGAAGGTTTCGAGGTCAAACGACCTCCTGTGGTGAGCGATCTCGGCGTGTTGGGTTGAAACTAATTGCGAGCGTCACGAGCCTCATAAAAACAACTTGAGGGCTGAAGTTGATTCACACTTGGACCAAGCGGCTAAGAGGCCGAAAGCCTGCACAATAGCAGCGCCTGAGGCAGCATAAGCAGCGCCAACGGCCCCATGCATTGGGATCAGAACCGTCGCCAAAATCAAGAGCGCAACGAGCCCGCCCGCTGAAGTCCACGCATTCCACCGGTGCTGACCAATGCCCGACAGGTGATGCGCCACAATGGAGGAAAAAGCACCTGCAATGGCAGCAGGACCGAGGCCAATGACAACAGGACGAATGCCATCAAATCCAAACACCCAATGGTATGTGCTTTCTGGGATGAGGATGGCACCTAGCAGTGAGATGGCTGCGCCCAACAAGGCCCGTTTCAATTGTGACCGGGTATTGGAAATCCGAACATCGCGCTGGTTCTCAGCGGCGGTTCGAGTGTAGACCAACGGGGCGAGGGCGCGCGGAATCAACCACATGGCTTCCAATCCGTAGAAGGCAATGGAATAGACGCCAGACGCTGCGATTCCAGCCGGTGCTTGTGCAAGTAGACTCAGGTTGGCCCGGTTAGTGAGCATCTGAAGCAAAGCTCCCGATTGAGCGGCGCGACCAAATGTCCACAACCGCCGTGCCACGTAACTGGGAGCGAGACGCTCAGACTTATCTGGTCGGTGTACCTGGCGCACGACCAGAATCACAGATGCGATGAATGCAACGCCAAGGCTAGCGGCCAACGCATTCAGGAAATCACTGATCTGGGGCTCGACTTGGGTGCTAAACAATAGGCAGAGAATGACCAAGAGCACTCCAGACTGCAGCACTTGCAGCGCGTTGTGCGATTTGATTTTCTGTTCCGCCAAAAGCAGTTGGCCGTGAAAAATAATGGCCCCTTGCATCCAGCCAGTGGCTGCGATGAATGCAAAATGCGTTGCGGGCAATAAATGCAACGCAGTGCCAATTCCAGTTCCCACAACGGCCGATGCGACCAGCCACAAATGACCAGGGACCAAGGCATTCCAAACGTGCATTTCCTTTTGGAGGAAAACCACGGTGCCGCCAGCTAAGAATCCGCTGACCCCTGTAATCACTAAGATTCCGAGTTGAATCCAAGCAATTTCACCCTGGCCACTTGCGCCGAGTGTTCGAGTATTCAAAAGGATGATGGCAGTCGTGAAAATCAACAATAGCACCCGACTCAGGAGAGCATGGCGATCTTCGGCGCGGGTTTTGTTTTGGGCAGTCATTTCGACGCGTTTTTTGACCTTGCCGCCGATTGAAGGGCTTCGGAATAGATGTGGCTGTATGCCCGAGCTACAGCCTCGACGCTGAAGTGGTCGACCGCGTGCAATCGCAATTCTGCGCCATTGAAGGTTGGGTTTCCCCGCATCCAGCGATGCATGGCATGGGCCAATGCAGCCTCATCTTCAGATTCCACCAACTCCCCTCGGCTTGGCGTAAGGTGTTCGCGAATTCCACCAACGTCGGTCGATAATACGGGAGTTCCACTCGCCCAAGCCTCCGGAATGACGCACGGAAAATTTTCGTAGCGACTGAAAAGCAGGAGCGCATCGGCGTTGCGCATTTTTTCAGCGACTTCATCCAGACCAATTTCCCCACGCACGGTGACGCAGTCTTGCAGTTCAAGTGTGTGCACCAATTCTTCATGTGGGGCAGGGTTTCCATCTCCGATCACCTGGACATGAAATTGGTCGGATTGATTTCGGACAAGTTGAATCGCACGGATCAGGCCACTGATGTTTTTCTGATCATCGTCCAACGAGCTGATGTGCAGCCATTGAAATGCAGACGATGGTGCCTTGGTGGTTGAAGTTTGGGGTTGAAAAAGGGAAGTATCGACCACGTTGGGGACAACGCAAAAACGTTCCGCTTTGCTGATGCTTGCAAAACTAGCGATGCTTTTGGCAAGGTCGTTTGAGACGGGACAAATCACCTGCGCTTGTCGCAGGGTGGAGCGCATGGACCACTTCCGCCAAAACGGAATCCGGTGGCGTTGCTCGGTGTGATATGCAGTCCAGTGTTCAGTGACAATCAAAGGGATGTCCCAGCGTTTGGCGAGGATGCGAGCAGCTTTTCCTGCGGGGTATGCCACATGCAAGTGAATGACGTCGAACGTTGAGTCATTGACTTGCTCGGCCATCTGCAAGAGTGCACGTGTCGTTCCCGTAACAACCGGTTTTTGAGCTCTGAAGTATGTGATGCACTCGAAAAACCCCCCTTGTTTTTCCCGGGAGTTTTCTGGAAGTACTTGAGTTGGGGGTGTCGGTGCGGCATACCAAACCTCTCCAGGATGTGAGGTGGAAATGGCCTCTACATGACGTCTGACGAAGTTGCCCAATGTGCCATGCACCGCGCTGGGGTACCAACTGGCCAAATGCAAAATACGCGGAACATGAGCCGTTGTTTGAGTCATCGTTGCAAAGGTCGCAAGGTTTTCGATTCAACTGAAAACGAATGTCAATCGTGAATATTGGACAAATCTCTTAAATTGTGGGCATGAATCGATTTTACTTTTCCTTCGTTCTCGCTTGCGTCATTGGTGTGAACCCAAGTTGGTCGCAAGCTCCCACCTTCCACGCAGATGTTGCGCCCATCATTTATCAAAACTGCACGGAGTGTCACAGGGTTGGCGAAATCGGACCCATTCCATTCACAACCTATGATGAGGTGGCAAATCAGGCTGCTTTTATCTCATATGTGACCTCTACGGGTTACATGCCGCCTTGGACGCCAGATGTGGAGTATGCCTCATTGCGTGGAGAGCGATTCCTGACAGAAGGTCAAATTCAAGTGTTGGCCGATTGGTACGAAGCAGGAATGCCGGAGGGTGATCCAGCATTGAACCCTGGACTCCCAGATTTTCCGGAAGGCAGTCAAATTGGTGAGCCAGATTTGGTGGTCTCCATGCCGGAGCCATACGTGCATGCTGGAGACATGACAGAGCAGTACCAGGTTTTTGTCCTCGAAACAGGAGTGGAGGAGGAGACCGAAATCGGAGCTGTTGAGGTCCGAACAGGCAATGCAGCCATTGCACACCACGCACTCATTGCATATACAGAGAGTGCCGTTTCGATCGCCGGAGCCGAGGAGTTGGATGCCGAGGATGCGGCGCCGGGGTATGAGAGTTTTGGCGATTATGGCGTAAACGTTGAGGACTTTCTTTTTGGTGGTTGGGTGCCAGGTACACCACCGACAGACTTTCCGCCGACCATTGGGAAAACCATTGGGCCGGACGGTCGCTTGCTTTTACAGATGCACTACGGCCCCACGCCTGTGGAGGAGTCGGATGTGACAGAAATCAACTTGTTCTTTGCCGACGAACCCATTCAGCGCGAGGTGGATTTGGCACTGATGACGGTGAATAATTTGACTGAGCCGTTTTTCATTCAGCCGAATGCTGTGGAGACTTTCCATGGCATTTTGAATGTAACCAGCGACATGAGTCTTTTGTCCATCACCCCGCACTGCCACTTGCTCGGTCAATCTTGGGAAGTGTACGCTGTTTCCGGAAATGGCAACGACACCATTCCGTTGATTTCGATTCCGGAGTGGGATTTCAACTGGCAGGGAATATTCAGTTATCCGGAGTTGAAGCACATCCCAGCGGGTTATACGATTCATGGTTATTGCACCTATGACAACACCTCGAACAATCCGAACAATCCCAATAACCCACCGCAGTGGACGGGATGGGGAGATTTGACTGGAGATGAGATGTTCGTGATGTTCTTGCAATTTGTGGATTACATGCCCGGCGATGAAAACATCAGCTTGTCAGTGCCTGACGAAGACACGCGAATTGTTTATGCCGCAGATAATTTGTTTCCTGCATGGCCGAATCCGGCACGTCAAGGCCAAACGGTAACGTTTGGATACCATCTCAATCAGGCCGACGATGTCACACTGGACCTGTTGGATGTCCGGGGTCGGGAGGTGCAAAACATCATGCCACAACGGCGCGTATCCGCAGGACACCACGAGCAACGATTTGCTTTGCCCCAATTGAAGTCCGGTACGTACTTCTATCGCTTGACCACATCATCTGGCCTTGTGCGCAGTCACATGATTCAAGTGCAGGACTGAGATGTGGAAAGTCTGGATCTTCTTGGCGCCACTCTGTCCAATTTGCCAGGATTACACCTATTACCTCAATGCACTCAATGAGCAGTGGGAGGAGGAGTACCCTGGTCAAGTTGAGATGGTGGGTTGGTTCCCGAATCCAACGGTTACAAACGAGCAGATTGCAACATTTGCGGATCGCTATGGTGTGAACTGGTCGCTCGCGAAAGACACCTCGGGATGGTCTGATGCGGTCGAAGCCAAGTGGACGCCAGAAGCTTTTTTGATAGATCCGAATGGTCTAGTGCGATACCGCGGTCGTGTCAATGACCTTTATTACGCATTGGGAAAGCACCGGGCGAAACCAAGTGAGCAAGACTTGGCTCTGGCTGTTGAGCAAGCCATGGCTGGTCAACCCATAGAACCCAATGAGACTGATGCCATTGGTTGCCCTATTGAACGAAGAATTCTTGCGAAGGATTGATCGTGTTTTGAAGCTGTTCTTTGGCTTTCGCCTTTGTGATTTCTGGGGCGATCGACCCGGTGCGAGAAATAAACGTCTGGCGGTGGTCAATGATTAGCCCGAAATCAAACCTGCAATTGCCCTGCTGACTGTGAGGTGCTGGCTTGCCTCCCAATGCAAACCATCCAGAAATTCGTGGTCCAATAACCGGGCAACATCGATGAAAAGAACACCTCTTTTTTGAGATTCCTGTTCAATGCATTTGGGCAAGTTGTGCGCGGCATTTGATGCACCCAAAAACCATTGCGGCAGTTGTTGGCTGCTTTCGTTTACAGAAGTTGGAGCGCAGATGAGCAATTGAGGTCGATGACTTTTCAGATGCTCGCTTTCAAGCACAACGTCGCAGAGCTGTCCGACATTGGCCGCAATTTCTTCAGATGATGACTTGAAATGCGTTTTGAGGTCATTGGTGCCTAGCATGATGACGATCCAATCGAGAGGCCGATGCGCTTCCAATAAAACTGGAAGGATGTCGAGACCACTGCGAATGGGGCGCTCGGTTTCGTTGTGCACCGTAGTGCGTCCATTGAGTCCCTCCTCGATGATCCTGTATTTATCCGAGCCGAGTAATTTTTGGAGTCTGCCGGGCCAGCGCGTTGCAAAACCGTAACGCGAGCCGTCAACGGGATTGTATCCCCAAGTGTTGGAATCGCCGAAGCAGAGAATGGTTTGCATGGATGGCAAGCTAGAGGTGAATGTACAAATGTCTGAATCAGGATTTTGCGCGATGCTCTTCATTGTGAATTGGGTCAGCGGTTCAAAATCTGAATTTCACTAAAACTACGAATGATGTCTATTTTAGGTCATTTTCATGCTTGAAATAGGTGTTTTTTGATCGAAAATAGGATTTTTGAAAATAGAATTTTCGCTCTGGGGCTGGCTATATTCTTGTGCTAGGTTGAAGTCAACCTGCAATCTGTGACCAACGCTTTTAGCTTTCGCATCGATTGATGTAGGACTTTAAAAAACTCCAATTATCTTTGCGCACCCTTTGGGGTAAACGGTGGCTATAGCTCAGCTGGTTAGAGCACTGGTTTGTGGTACCAGGGGTCGTGGGTTCGAACCCCATTAGCCACCCTAGAAAAAGCTTTGCAATTCGTTGCGAAGCTTTTTTGTTTTCAAAGAGAAACCGCAAGATTTTTTTTCTGCAACTATGCGATCAGGACTGAGGCGATTCGGGTAGGTTTGATCCCATTTTCTGTTTCCATGCATCTGTTGCGTAGAGATCCTCCCAACGGCATGCCCCTTTTCTCCAAACGGACAATCCCGCATCTGTGATTTGTACCGCGTCTCTCACAGGTGTTCGGATGAATCCAGCGATGGCTAGATTGATTTTGGCCCAACCCATGCGATTGAGGAGCAAGGGCTGCCCGTTGCTGTGCGTGGCAATTAAATCTATGGATTCGAGGTGCATGAAGTGAACTTCCTTTGTTTTTTTTCGCATCGATTCATACCACATCGGTTCACCGTGGGATAGAATGTCGAGTAGTGGGAAGAAAGTGTCTTCTTGAGTCGGTATGGCCATGTGTCTTCTATCAGTCAATGAAACGAATGGAGCCAGTCGCTTGTTCTCTCTGCCTTAAAAGTTTGTGAAATAAGTCAATCTTCAGATTTGACTATCTTTCGCCCATGAATTACTTCAATAGAATGTTTGTTTTGATTGGAGCGGTTGCTTTTGCAACGCTCAGTTTTGCTCAAATGCCTGGTGAGCCTGCCACTATTTCGGAGGTTGGTAAATTAACCGGTCCAAGATTCGGGATCACCTACATTGGAGACGGAACCACGTCACAAGTATTGAACCGTTATCACCAGATGGATTCCATGGAGGTGGCTGACGCTGGTGCTTTACCCTTCACATGGACGACCCAGTATGGGTGGCAATGGGAAACCCGTTTTGCAGACTCAGGGGGTCCAATTGTTGGACTTGTCGAGTGGGTAGCTTTCGTAGCCGGCATGGAAAAAGGAATGTTTTTGCCGAGCTTTTCAAGTTTAGTTGGCGTGCGCGGAGAAGGTGGTTTTGAATTTGCCACAGGACCGAACTTGTCTGCTTCAGGCTTGGGATTTGTCTTTGCGGCAGGTTACAACATCAAAAAGGGTGACCTGAACATGCCGATCAATATCTCCATTGTCCCTGACAAGCTAGGTGCCAAGAATTCGGCAGCAGGTGACATCTTGGATACAAACGATTACTTTGATGCGATTAAACTCAATAACACTGGCATGCGTGTAACCATCTCGGTGGGTTTCAATTTGACCGATAAGTAAACGAATGAATTGAGTCACTTTGTGGCAAGAAAAAGCCCCCTGATGCAATGCATCGGGGGGCTTTTTGTTTGCAGTTTGATGCGATCAGTGAATGCCTTTGGCCGCGAGGTAACGCTCAGCGTCCAACGCTGCAATGCAGCCCGTGCCTGCAGCCGTAACGGCTTGGCGGTAGGTTTTGTCCGCGGCATCACCACTGACGAATACACCTTCGCGATTGGTGCGTGAGGTACCGGGCTCACCGTATTTGATGTAGCCTTGCTCGTCGAGATCGATCCAGCCTTTGAATACATCGGTATTGGGCTTGTGGCCAATCGCCACAAAGAACCCTGTGGCGGGAATGTCATGTTCTGCGTTGGTCTTGTTGTTGCGCACCCGAATGGCTTCTACGCCTTCTTCGCCGAGGACCTCAACGGTGTCTGTATTCCAGAGTACCTCAATGTTCTCCATGCCCAGTACGCGATTTTGCATCGCCTTGGATGCGCGCATTTCATCGCGTCGCACCAGCATGGTCACCTTCTTGCAAAGTTTTGCCAAGTAGCTCGCTTCTTCACAGGCTGTATCGCCGGCTCCAACGATTACCACATCCTGTCCGCGGTAGAAAAACCCATCGCAGACAGCACATGCGCTGACTCCACCTCCAGCGTCGCGCAAGCGCAGTTCAGATTCCAGACCCAACCATTTGGCTGACGCACCCGTTGAGATGATCACAGAATCTGCATGCACCTCAATCTGGTCTGCGCCTTCGCCGACCCAGATTTTGTGCACCGGTCCTGAGAAGTCCACTTTAGTGACCCATCCGGTGCGCACATCGGTATCGAATCGTTTGGCTTGCGCCTCCAAGTCCATCATCATTTGTGGACCGTTGATCCCCTCAGGATACCCCGGGAAATTGTCAACTTCGGTGGTTTCCGTGAGTTGTCCGCCCGGCTGCATTCCTTGGTACATGACCGGTTTCATATCCGCTCGAGCGGCATAAATGGCTGCGGTATATCCGGCGGGTCCCGATCCAATGATCAGGCATTTTACGTGTTCTGGTTGCGTACTCATGGCCGCAAAGATACACAGGTACGTGAGGTGAAAAAGCGTTTGAAACGCGTTTTACCAAACGTTTTAAATCAAGTTGTTTTCGACGCGCAGCCATTCGTTCCAAAGTGGATCTTCCGGGGGAGGAGCGAGGATGCTCATGGGCTCCTTTTTGACCGGGTGTACGAACTCAATGCGACGGGCGTGGAGATGAATGGAGGCGTTGTCGTTGGTGCGGCGGGCGCCGTATTTGATGTCACCTTTGATGGGGCTTTTCAAACTACTCAACGTCGTGCGGATTTGATGATGCCGCCCGGTTTTGGGTTTTACTTCGACGAACGAATAATGGTCAGAACGACCGATTACGCTGTATGTGAGTTCGCTCTGCTTTCGACCTGGTCCATCTTGATTGTAGGCGAAGCTTTTGTTGATGCGTTCGTTTTTCTCCAGATAGTTGACGATGTGTCCTTCGGGTTGCTCGGGTCCGGGGCGGACGACTGCCCAATAGGTTTTTTGAATGTCGCGCAACCGAAAAAGATTGGTCAAACGGGACAGGGCTTTGGATGTGCGCGCGTACAAAATGACGCCGCTCACCGGACGGTCGAGTCGGTGGACTGTGCCGATGAAGGCATCTCCCGGCTTGTTGTATTTCTTCTTGATGTATTCGCCTACCACTTGGCACAGGGTGATGTCACCGCTGGAGTCGCTTTGTACAATGTCAGAGGATCGCTTGTTGACAGCAATCAAATGATTGTCTTCATAGAGCACTTGCAGGTTGTCAACGTTGCTCATGACAATGGGTGCCTTGGGCTTTCGGGCCCACGTGTGCGCCTCCGATGAGTTTTGATCTTCCGTTTTGTGCTTCATGGCACGTGGCTCAGTACTGTTCCGATTCGTTGGGGAAATCGCGACGGCGCACGTCTTTCACGTACTGTTGAATGGCACCGTTCATTTGTTCACCCATGTCGAGGTAGCGGCGCAAGAACCGGGGACTGAAGGCTTGCGTGATGCCGAGCATGTCATGCAGTACAAGGACCTGTCCGTCGCAACCGCTTCCCGCACCGATGCCAATGGTTGGGCACGCGACAGAAGCACTGGCTTCTTGTGCGAGATGCGCGGGGATTTTCTCGAAAACAACTGCAAAACAACCAATGTCATTGAGCATCTTCGTGTCTGCGCGCAATTGGTCCGCTTCCATCTCCTCCTTTGCTCGCACGGTATAAGTTCCAAACTTGTAAATCGATTGCGGCGTGAGCCCGAGGTGGCCCATGACGGGAATGCCTGCAGTCAGGATGCGCTCAATGCTCTCCTTGACTTCGTGACCGCCCTCTAACTTTACAGCATGGGCACCGCTTTCTTTCATGATGCGTATGGCAGAATTCAAAGCCTCTTTTGAATTGCCTTGGTAGGTGCCAAAGGGCAAATCCACCACCACGAGCGCGCGTTTCGCGGCGCGCACCACGCTTGATGCATGATAAATCATGTGATCCAGCGTGATGGGCAGTGTCGTCTCGTGACCAGCCATCACATTCGATGCGCTGTCTCCGACGAGTATCACGTCGACACCGGCTTGATCGACGATGGTCGCCATGGAGTAATCGTAGGCCGTGAGCATGGCGATGGGTTCGCCATTGGCTTTCATTTCCGCAAGCACCTGGGTGGTGATGCGTT
>CBFIEJ010000006.1:0-59719 GCA_965661575.1 uncultured Flavobacteriales bacterium
CCTGCAGCAATTCATGGTGGTTTTGAACGAGCCCGTTTTGGTTTCTACCGTCGAGCCTGAGGATTTTGAACTGGAGGGTCCAGCAGGTGAGATTTACGGATTTGATGGTGTCACGGCCATGGACCTTGCTGGTGATTTGGCTTCTGAATTCGAACTCGAATTGGATGGTGAAATCGCTTACAGTGGTGCTTATTTCATGCGATTGACGGATGTGTCCAATGGAGTCGAAGACCCCTGTGGAAATATTGGGCAAGGAGTATCCGCGTTGGATCTGGTAGTGCTGGAGCCGCCGTTGAGCTGGGATGCGCAGGATGTGGTGTTGTGCCCCGATGATGCGGCCGCGTTAACGGTGAATTCGGTTGTGGTTCAGCCGTCCAATACGGCATACACATATCTATGGTCGTACGACATGGCAGGAGCACCCGTAGTCTCCGAGGCCTCCGGAATGGAAACCATAGGGGATGGCGTGTACAGCGTCACAATTTCCACGGACCCGCCTTGTTTCTCCGCTGAAGGCGCGTTCAATGTGACCACTGAAGAATGCAGCCTCACCTTGCCCAATGTGATTACGCCAGGCAATGGGGATGCCCTGAACAACTCTTTCTACGTGGACGGTTTACAGGCATGGCCAGGTAGCACAATCCGTATTTATAATCGATGGGGAGACCTGCTTTATTCTTCGCAGAACTTTGGAGCGACCGCTGGCTGGAATCCGCAAGTGGATGAGGCGGCAGAAGGCACCTACTACTACGAACTGCGCATCTTGCAAGGAGACGATGAGGTCACCATACAGTCAGAGGATGGTGAGCAGACATACATTCCCAATGACGACCCATATTTGGTCATCACGGGAATGTTTTCACTTCTGCGCTAAGCGTGGTCAAGGCAATTTTGAGATTGCCCTCGAGCGCTTATTGAATGATCAGTTGCGTCGGCAAGTTATCTTCGAATTTAACCAAGTAAAGACCGGCTGGAAGATGTGCCACTGAAAGCTGATGTGTCGGCGTCATTATTTGCGATTCAAAGACCAGGCGACCGCTAGAATCAAGCAGCTTCAGCCATCCACCTGTAGCCTCTGAGTCATTGAGTTGCACGGTGAGGGTCCCTTGTGCAGGATTGGGGAAGATGGTACACGCAGCATCTCGCGTGTCGACTTCATTGACAGACACTTCCAAAGCATTGAGAATTCCTTGGAATTCTTGGTGATACAAATTGGCTATACGCGCATCGTGCACGATCACTGTATTCTCGTCGTTGACATTTTCTGCCGTGGAAGACCAGTTGTGTGAACCGGTAATGACGATGGGGTCAGAGTCAACGTCGCTGTGGTCGATGATGCAGTATTTGTGGTGTAAATCGTTGCTGATGTTGTGGTGATACACCTGCACGTTGTTTTCCACGAGGTAATCGTACTCACTTCCGGTAGTGTTGATTTGCTCGATTGCGCCCACTGGACTCACAAAGAAACTCTGGTTGAGTTCCACGATGGCGTCGCCTAAGTCGTCACGTGTCAAGGTCAGTAGAGCAAATTCGAAATCTGCGTTGGCTGCTTCAATGTTCGATTGAATGGCTGCATTCGTTCCGTCCGAGGGGGAGAAGTACAACTCAACTGGGCTTCCTCCAACGATAAAGTTCACTGGAGTATTCCATGTTTTGTCAGGTCCAAATTTTGAGTTGCTAGCGTCTGGTGTTGGTCCATCGCTTCCCCACATTTCTTCGAATTCGAGTTCATAGGCACGTGCGAGACTTTGATCTTCGAAGATGATCACATTGTTCAGGTCACTCACCAAGTTTCCAGTGGTGAGGTTGGTTGAGCCAGTCAATACGAAGGCAAGGTCCGTGTATTCAGCATCGGCGATGATGAACTTATTGTGCATGCCGCTTCCTTCACCGTCCGTGCGGGGATGCGTCACGATGGATGCGTCGAGGCTACTGAGACCAATATTGGCATTTTGACCTTCGTAGACCCATCGGATTTGCACCCCGTTGGAAGCTGCAGTATTGAAGGCTTCTTGGAGTGTTTGATCATTGAAGTTATAGGCTGCTACATCCAGCGTGTGCTGGGCGCTGGTAATCCAAGCGGCTACGGTATCATTCATGTCCGTGCCAAGTGACAGGGCTAATTCATCGGTGGCGACACTGTGGTCGACAGCACCATTGAAGTAGACATGCATCTCTCCTGAACTTTCAGATACAGTGGCATACGATCGAATGATGGATGCTGCACTCGAACCATCTTCAAGGGTGCAAACCGCACGCGCATAGTAAATGGAGCCTGGGCTGAGTCCTTCCAAATTTGCAAAGTGATTGGTCGTGTTGTTTTGAAGAGCGCTTGTGGTCAATCCCAGCTCTTCCGTCATTCCGTATTCAATAACACCGTCACATGCGATGTCTGTGGACCACGACAAGGTAAAACTTGTCGTTTCCATATTCGATTGAGACACGGGTGATGTGAAGCAGACGGCAGAGACGGGAACCAAATCCACAGGCCCACGCGGAAGCAATTGATAGCCACCGGTACCATCAAACGTGTATTGGGAAACGATTCCCATCATATTTACTTCGCAGCCGGATAGTTGCTCGCCTGCAAGTGCATTGCTCGTGCGGACATAGAACACACCGGTTTCACCCGAGGCATTGAAATCATAGCTACTGTTTCCGGCAATGGTTGTACCGGCCAGAGGAAAGGTGACCCCGCTGACACGGACGAGTTCTCCTTCGAGACTTTCGCCCATTTGAGAAGGGGTTATCTCCTGGGGTTCGGGCAATGTTCCTGGGCCGAAAAAATCCACTGCAGTAAGATCGGGACCGACTTCAAGCAATCCATTGTATTCGGTGATTGTTCCCGTAACGGATAGGCTGTCGCCAATTTGAGGCGTGGCGTCCCAACTGGACCAGTCTGCCCCAGGGTAAAGGGCTATGCCTGCGGTAGCATCTTGCAGGTATCGAACTGAACCCAGGTTATCATCGCTGGTTACAACGCCCGAGACGGTCACCGATTGGCCGATGTTATAATTCTCGCGCATGTCGAGGATGTTTTCTTGGGCCGTCAAGTGGACGGAACACAATACCGCTGCCGCGGCCAATGTTGTTTTCAAATTCATTGCTTCGGATTTTTATTTTGAAGTCCTTTCAATTCCAATACTGCGCTCAATCGAATCATCCGCGGCGGGCCAATGAACACTTCTGCCCATCCGCTTCCGCCCTCGGTACCGTATCTGTTATTGGCGTATTGGGAATTGTTGTTGGCGTCAGACACGTACAACGCATTGAAAGCATTTGTAACGCTCAACCGCAATCGCAGCACGGCTTGAGGAGATAGGTTGATCGAGGTGCCTGCGTTGACGTTTAAAAGCGAATAACCAGGTGTTACCCAAACATCCTTTGGCTCGCCTTGAGTGATCACGTCCCCGGGAGAGAAATTGGCATAGTGCTGCCAAAACCAAGTGTTCCTGATGGAGATGTAGGTGCCGTATTTCGGTCGGTAACTCAAGGCGAACGATACCTGTCGTTGTGCGGCATTTCCAACCTTCACACCATTCAAGTTCACCAAGGTATCGGCAGTACTGCCATCCGCGATGCGGGTGACAAATGTGTTCGTTGTTTGGTTGACGAGGTCCACCCGTTCGTTGCTCGTCCATCGCCAATTGCCTGCAGAGACCACACCCTGGATGTCAAACTTGGAAGTGATGTCATAAGCAAAATCCCACTCCAATCCTGAGTGGACAGCATCTGCATTGAGCAGATTATAACCCAAAGAACGGTCTGCGTCTTCGATGACAGCAGCCCCAATCTCTCCCCATTCACTCGCGTCGCCGGTGCCTTCTGTCAAGGCAATCAAAGCGTCTCGGCCTTCGACGGTGCTGGTGTCGGCGTAAACGGACAGGGTGGGGTCATTCCAAAGTCCAGCGACACCGTAAAATCGATTGACCGCCTTGTTTTCCCAACCTGTGCGGTACGCATTAATGTTGGAAGCAAAGTTCCCACGTGCATATTTCACACCGATTTCAATGGCCTTGACATATTGGTTTTCGAAGCCCTCAATCACGTTGTTATCAAGATCAAATACAGAGTTGAACAAAGGTGCCCGGTTCAAGTATCCGATGTTGGTGTAAGCGTTCAACCACTCGTTGAAATTGTAGTTTCCACCCGCCTTGATGGTACCGCTGGTGAGTCGTTGCCATGGCGTCGTGTAGTTTTCCAAATTTGGATTGTCCGCTGTCAAAAAAGTGGTGTCCATCAACCACTCTGTGTCGCCGAGCACTCGGTACTCATCAGTCGAGCGCACCTCATACGTCGTGTCGTTGATGCTCACAGTGTTTGGCCTGAAGTAGTCGATTGCGCGATACCAACTCTGCGCTCCAGACACGTTCACGAAGGCCGAGAAGTTGTATTTGTCGAGCTCCAATTGAAGGTAGGAACCGCCCCATGCGACTTGTCCGTCATCGTAATAGAAATACTTATCTCCCTCGCGCAACGGTTCATCAAAGTCTGAGTTTTGGTCCCGTCGATCGTTCGGAGCATCGTAATAATCAGCACCAAACATATCACCGATGGTTCGGTAGTGACTTCCAGTGTAATGCCTTGCATCTATGCCAGCACTAAAAATGAGGTGCTCATTCAGTGAAGACTTGAAGTTGGACAACGCACCGAACCAGCGGTGATCGTTGTGAGATATTCGAATGAAATTTGAGCCTTTCCTCTCACCATTTTCATCGACATTGAGGCCGTTCGGAGCGAATTCAAACAACTGGTGTGCGTCCCAAATCCCTTGGATGTCCATGGTGTAATCATCGAGCCGCGATGCACCTGATGTACTGAGCAATGCTTCTCCACCGCCGCTGCCAAAGCTAGCGTAAGCAGTGGTAGTCAAGGAAGATCGGTCCGATAAGCTCCAAACGTCACGAAGTGTAACAATGGGTTTGAAATAATAGTTCTGACGTGGGTTGTACCTGCGGGTTGCACCGTAAGTGGTGTCAACTTGTCCGGTGGTCTCATTGAAGTTGTAGTACACCTCTTGGTAGTTGACAAGAAATTCATTGAATCCCCGTCCTCCATCTACGATCGTATTGTACGTAGTATCCACTTCGCCAGTGGACGAATTGGTGTTGTAGTTGGAGTTGTATATGTCTTCCAATTCCATTTGCCCAGTTGCATCAGTGAGTTGGGCGGCCAGATCTTTGTCGTATTCGAAGACTTGCATTTGGTAGGCCCGCTGACCGTGGCGTTGAGGCGCCCCAAACGTGGTGATGCTCAGGTTGTGATTTCCCAAGGTCTTTCGACCTTTCAAATAATACGCATAGGTCGTCGACTCCAAGCCTTCTGCAAACCCTTGGTTCGTTTTGTAAGATCCAGCAAAATGAAGGAATCCTTTTTCCTTGTTGCCAAAGACTCCACTCAAGCTGTTTCGGTAATACCCGTATGATCCCACCTCCGACTGGTAATTGATCGTTCCGTTGCCAGATTCATCACCTCCGGTCAAAATATTGATGGTACCTCCCACGGATGGAATGGCGAGTTTACTAGCGCCAAGCCCCCGTTGGACTTGAGTGGTTCGCACGACCAGGTCCAGTCCAGCCCAATTGCTCCAGTAGACCCAGCCATTTTCCATGTCATTCATTGGTACGCCGTCGACCATCACCGCAAGATTCGTTTGGTCGAATCCTCGTATGGTCACACGGGCATCGCCGTCACCTCCACCTTGTTGAGTGGCATAAACACCGGGAGTGGTGTTCAAAACCATAGGAAGGTCCCGACCAGCCAATTCTTCTTGGATTTGGGCGGGCAGAACATTCGTGAAGGCAACTGGTGTCTTTCGAGAAATGACAATGTCCGCGGCAACCACGGCCTCGTTCATCACCAATGTCTCCATCCTGAATCGAGCAAAGACTTCACCGTTGATGCACTTGATCTGTTTCGATTGGTTGGAATAACCAATGTAAGAGACTTCAATGGTCGTTTCCCCTTGCGGAACCTGCAATGAGAACTTACCATCTAGATCAGTCGAGACGATTTCGTTTCCCGTTTTGATGTAGGCCCCAATCAACGGTTCACCCGTCAAAACGTCTTCAACTTCACCTTTGATGATGCAGGACTGGGCGGACGCATTGGCCGCAAATGCGACCAAAAAGAATGCGACCAACCTCCAAGGCTTCAGCGTACCCATGTTCTATGGAATTATTTCAGTACAAAACGCTGCGTCGAGCGCGCGCCGTTCTCAAAGATCACTTCTACCAAGTAGATTCCTGTGGGTACATCCTTCATGGACAACTGAGTGATCTTCTGGCCATTCATTTGCTGTTGGTTCAAGCGCTGACCAGCGAGGCTGTAAATCGATACTTCCTGCAGCTCGTTCTCGCTACGCAACCAGGTGATGTCACCAGCGGAAGGGTTCGGGAACAGTTCGAATCCCAATGCGCCATTGACTTCATTGACATCGGTGGTCCCGCAATTGCATGTGTGCGATCCGAGGTTGGCGAAAACGATGTCCAAGGTGTAGTTCAAGGAGTCGCTCGACCACAAGGTGCCGTTCCATTCGTCCACGACCAAGAAATCATTCAGGGCATCCGTATCGCCTTGAGTCACAGATTCTTTCCTAATCAAGGTGTGGTTTTGGGTCATGTCAGCCCATCCTGTTTCTCCTGGATCTTCACCGATCTTACCAAAAATGTCAATCGCTGTATTCGTTGAGATTTTGCGAAGAACCATGGCGTCGTTGCCGTTGAAGTACATTGTGTTATTGTCTGCATAAACCGGACAAACCCAGAGGTCTGCAGCTTCAGCAAGTTCATCCCATACAGGCGCTTCAAAGTCCACACCATCGGGGTCTTGCTTGTCTAGGACTACGACCACTACGCTGTTCGCTTCCAATGTACCTGAGAGTTCTACTTTTTGATTGTCTTGGGCAGTTGTCGCTCCATTGGAGTAACGCTCCAAACGATAGTCGCTAAGATCGACAGCCGCATCTGTGGGATTGAAAATTTCGATGGCCTTGTTGTTGCTCCAACCTTCCAGGTATTCAGAGATGAAAAGATCGGTGCATTGAGCGTTTGAAAACAAAGGCATCAAGAGGGCTAGGCCCAAAAGCTGAGTAGTGAATCGCATGTGATTTGGTTTCGTGTGAATTCGCCTGCAATTTAATGTCGAAATTGCCCAACACAATGAGAACTTTTGAATTCGAACAAATTCGGGACCGATGTCTCTCAAAATTAGCGGTCGAGGAGTCGTTCCCTTTCGATGATCAAACCATGGTTTGGAAAGTCGCTGGAAAGGTATTTGCAATCGCCAACGTCGACGATTTCCGGGGCGTTTCACTCAAATGCGATCCGGAGCGTTCCATCGAATTACGTGAGCAATTTGAGGGCATTCGTCCGGGTTGGCATCTCAATAAAAAACATTGGAACTCCGTGAGCGCGGAGCTCGATGTGGAATGGAGTTTGGCGCGTAGTTTACTGGATCATAGCTACAGCTGCGTTGTTGCAGGCTTGACAAAAAAATCCCGATTGGAGCACGGGTTATAAACAGCGCACCTTGGTTTGGTGGGTTCCTTCCTATTCTTGTGGCATGGAGTTGACAACATTGGATTGGGTCATCGTAGCGGCCTATTTTGCCCTTGCGCTTGGAATTGGTCTCTGGGCTTCCCGCGATGCGGGCAAGAGCGCCAAAAGTTTTTTTCTCGCAGGCCGCAACATGCCTTGGTGGTTGTTGGGCATAAGCATGGTGGCCACGACATTTTCGACGGATACACCAAACCTCGTCACGGGACTGGTTCGCGAACAAGGCGTAAGTGGAAATTGGGGGTGGTGGGCGTTTTTACTCACAGGGATGCTCACCGCATTTGTCTATGCCAAATTGTGGCATCGATCGGGCGTTTTGACGGATATTGAATTTTACGAATTGCGCTATGGGGGTAAGCCTGCGGCCGTGTTGCGAGGCTTTCGGGCGCTGTATTTAGGGCTGGTCTTCAATGTCTTGGTGATGGGCACGGTGTCGCTTGCAGCCATCAAACTGGGGGGGATATTGATGGGCTGGCCGGGTTGGCTTACTCTTACAGTCACAGGGCTTATAACATTGTCTTACAGCGCTCTAGGTGGATTGCGAGCGGTGATTTTAACTGATTTGGTCCAGTTTGTGTTGGCCATGGTTGGCTCGGTTTGGGCCTGCATTTACATTCTTGATTTGGAAGTCATCGGTGGGTTGACTGAATTGCTTGCACACCGTGAAGTTGCCACCAAAACGGCCATGCTACCCGATCTGCACGATGCGAGCCAATGGGTTCCCATTCTTCTGGTTCCTCTGGCAGTGCAGTGGTGGGCGAGCTATTACCCCGGAGCGGAGCCCGGTGGAGGCGGGTACATCGCTCAGCGCATGTTCAGCGCCAAGGATGAATCGCATGCTGTGGGAGCCACGCTGCTTTTCAATGTTGCACATTATGCGCTTCGTCCATGGCCTTGGATTTTGATTGCATTGGCTTCCATTGTGGTCTTTCCTGAACTGAGTGATTTGCAAGCAGCTTTCCCTGATATTCCAGCAGACAAGTTGGGCCATGACTTGGCGTATCCTGCCATGCTTTCATTGCTGCCTCCGGGACTCTTGGGATTGGTAGCGGCTTCCTTACTCGCTGCATTTATGAGCACCATGTCGACGCAATTGAATTTGGGGGCGAGTTACCTGGTCAACGATTTTTGGGTTCGTTTCATCCGCCCGGAGGCTACAGACAAAGAGCAGGTCGCAGCGGGTCGTTTGACGACGATTTTGTCCCTCATTCTAGGGAGTGGGTTGGGTTTGTTGCTGACCGATGCTGGACAGGCATTCAATCTGCTTCTGCTCATTGGAGCAGGAACAGGAGGGCTTTTCATTCTGCGCTGGTTTTGGTGGCGCATCAATGCGTGGACCGAGTTGGTCGCTATGGCCGGTTCATTGCTCGTAGCGGGATACTTCACATTTGTGCATGATCATCTGACCGAGAATGTTTGGGCTTCTCACGAAAAACTTGTTTGGGGGGCTTTGATCACAACCATGATTTGGATCATTGGCACTTGGTTAACACCCGCAGAATCGGATGAAACGCTGCGGAAATTTGTGGCCAAAGTGCAGCCAGGTGGACCAGGATGGAAACGTTTTGCCCATGAAGATCATTCGGGTGTAGGGTGGGCTGTTCCGAGAGGTGTTTTGTCCATGCTCTTTGGCAGTGCGGGTGTGTATGCGACCCTTTTTGCCGTTGGCTCGTGGCTTTACGATGATCTCGCGACGGCATGGTTGCTTGCCGGTGTTGCGGTCATCAGTGTGCTGATCATCGTCCGCTTGAACCGACGGCGTGCATGAAGCTTGCCGTTTCTGCACCGGGCCGAATTTGCCTTTTCGGTGAGCATCAGGATTATTTCGGTTTTCCGGTGGTGGCATCTGCCATTGATTTGCGCATTTCCATTCAGTCTACCTCACGTTTAGACCGCGAGGTCCACGTGGATTTGATTGATCTCGATGAACAACGTGTGTACAACTTAGACGCACTTCCTGCGCCCCAGCCACGTGACTATTTGCTCATCGCTTTGCACTTGGCGGATCGAGAAGGCTGGTTGCCTCAAAGCGGCTGGCACGCAATTGTTTCGAGTCAGATACCCATGTGCGCAGGGGCTAGCAGCTCATCAGCCCTCTTGGTGGCATGGTGTGCGTTGATTGCAGAACGCAGCGATCGAAATTGGAATCAAGCATGGATTGCAAAGGCCGCATGGCGAGCAGAGGTCGATTGGTTTGGTGAACCTGGCGGAATGATGGACCAAACGGTGTGTGCATTGGGAGGGACGCAGCACATTGCGTTTCGACCTGCATTTCAATCCACGCCGCTCCCAACACCTCCCGGATCTTGGTTGCTCTTTGATTCGAAACAACCCAAGGATACGCTGGGTGTGTTATCCCGGGCGAAGGATTGCCGTTTGGAACTGATTCAGAATTGGGAGTGTCAAGGCACAATTGATTGGGCTCAACGGCCGCCACAGTTTCCACAGCAGTGGAATGATTTGGAGCAGCATCTCATGATGACCACGTTGGAAATCCGTCGCATTTCCCACGAAGGTGCCGAAGCGCTGAAGTTTGCGGTTCCTGATTTGCGGCAAGTTGGAGCTTTGCTTCACGAACATCACCACTGGTTGAGCGAGGGGATTGAGGTTTCAACACCGCGGATCGATGGTATCCTCACCCAAGCGTGCGAAGCAGGAGCGTTAGGAGGTAAGATCAACGGCTCGGGGGGCGGTGGGACAGGTTTTGTAGTTTGCGAGGCGTCTCGCCAGAGCGCGGTGGCCGAAGCCATCGAGAGGGCTAAAGGCCACCCGATGCTTATTGCGCTCGGAGCAGAAGGTGTGCGGCTCGAAGAATTCATAAAGTGATACCTTGAGCCTATGAGATGCGACCGAATTTTGATTTTGGCAGCGGGTCGAGCTTCGCGCATGAAACGCAGCGCGATGGAAATGCGAGGGGAATCACAAGGTCTTTTGGCAGCGTTTGAACAGGACGCACTGAGCAGACCAAAGCCTATGATTCGCGTCGGACCCAAGGGAGAACCTCTGCTGCAATTTATTTTGGAGCAGGCGTTAAGAGCGGGATTCACTGAGGTTACGCTGGTGGTGAGTCCGGACGATTCGTTGACCAAGTCATTTGTAGAGCATTGGAATAAAACACCTGCTGGTTTAAAAATGCGAACGGGATATGCAGTGCAGTCTGAGCCCTTGGGCACAGCGCATGCTGTGCAGTGCGCGTTGGAACAAGACCCCGTCGCTTCGGGCACTGCATTCGTGTTGTGCAATGGTGACAATGTTCCGACCCGTCGTTCCTTGTCCAAGTTGAGAAGCCAACCTCAAGGCCAAGCGGTATTGGCCTACGATCGCGAACACCTCGGACTTCCCCCTGAGAAAACGGCTGCGTTTGCAGTTTTGCAGGGGGCTCAAGGCATGCTCACGTCTATCTTGGAGAAGCCGAAGCAGGACGTCATTGATCAGCTCTTTCAGTTCAATGGAATCGTGCATGTTTCTATGAATCTGTTTCGGTTGGACCCTGAATTGTTGCTGCCATTTCTCAGAGAATTAACCCCGCATTCCAGCCGTGGAGAATTGGAACTGCCGTCCGCTTTGCAGCAGATGCTGCATGCAGGTCATACCGTTGAGATGGTCGAAACAAGGGGTGAGGTGCTCGATCTTACGCGGTTCCAAGATGTGAAAGAGGTCCAGAATGGACTGCGCATTTTAGAACCGTTTGAATTGGAAGTTTGTGCGAGTACGCCGATGGATGTTGAAGTTGCTCGAGATGCAGGCGCGCATCGGGTAGAGTTGTGTGCGCATTGGATGTGTGGGGGATTGACTCCACCTGAAACGGACATCCGCCGCTCGGTTGCATCGGGCATTCCGGTGCATGCCTTGATCCGTCCTCGTGCGGGACACTTTCAATACAGTGCCAATGAAAAAGCTTGGATGACCGATCAGATTGCGGCATCGCTTGAAGCCGGAGCCGCTCGCGTCGTAGTGGGTGGGTTGACTGATCAGGCTCGACTTGACTTGACTCAGCTCGAGACGTGGGCCTCAGAATTTGGTGGGCATCGATTGGTGGTGCACCGCGCATTGGACGCGAGCGAAGATTGGAAGGCAGATGTCGAAGCGTTAAAAGAAGTCGGGATCCTTCGAATGTTGAGCAGTGGAGGAGCGGAGAAGGCCATGCTCGGCAGTGATAAAATCAAAAGCGCGTTGCAATTGGGCTTTGAGGTAACGGTGGGAAGTGGGGTGCGTCCGGAGCAGTTGGCGCATTGGCAAGAATGCGGTGTTCGGGCATTTCATGCATCCTGCCGACGTGAAATGAATCGCAGCACAAAGCACTTTGACGGCGTCGATCATCCTGTGGTTGATGATCAAGTGCGGGCTTGGTTCGTTTAGTCGCCTGCACTGATTTACATTTGACCATGCGAGAATTTTTGATGGGGATGCTTTTCTTCGCTGCAGTCGGAGCTGTGTCGAGTTGTTCGGTTCCAAAAGTGCAGCCCGTGTCAAAGTCAATTATTCCCGAACCGGCAGCTGTCGCGTGGAGTACAGAAGAGGAGAGTTCGCTGATTTGGCGTGGCACATGGATGTGGTCAATCGATGATCGTTGGACTGTTCATCAATCCCAGTGGGATGATTGGCTGCCAGGAGAGTCAGATGAGCGTGGCTTGGCCATTTCAGTGCAATATGCCGCTGGCTATGATCCTGAGGGTTATTCACTCGAGGTTGATGCGGACGGCGTGATCATCACAGCCACTGCTGCAGCGGGTGCCTTCCATGGGTTGACCACCTTGCGGTGGATGTTGCCACCAGATTCCGAGAACGCCGGTCCATGGTCCCTTCCGATGGGTTCGATTTCGGATTCACCGAGGTTCGAACACCGCGGCTTGCTTCTGGATTGTTGTCGCCATTTCATGGAGCCGGATTATGTGAAGCGCACCATTGATTTATTGGCGCTGCATAAGATGAATATCCTGCATTGGCATCTCACCGAAGATCAAGGTTGGCGAATCGAAATAAAGGCATACCCGGAATTAACATCTACCGGCGCCTGGCGAACGGAGGCCGACGGATCGCGGCATGGTGGTTTTTACACCCAGGCGCAGATCAAGGACATCGTGGCCTACGCTGCTGATCGCAACATCACCATCATTCCAGAGATTGAACTTCCGGGACACAGCCGCGCGGCCATTGCCGCTTATCCGTGGTTGAGTTGCACGGGTGATTCGCTGGAGGTTCCTCACGATTGGGGGGTGTTCAAGGATATCTACTGTGCAGGCGAGGATTCTACTTTTCGTTTTCTGGAGCAAGTTTTGTTGGAAGTGGTGGAGTTGTTTCCTTCGGAATACATCCACATTGGTGGGGACGAAGCGCCTAAAGTGAGGTGGGAGTCGTGTTCAAAATGCCAGCGCCGCATTCAAGCAGAAGGCCTGCACGACGAACATGAGTTGCAATCTTGGTTCATTTCACAAATCGGTGCCTTTTTGGCCAAACACGATCGCAAGTTGATTGGATGGGATGAAATCCTTGAAGGTGGATTGCCTGAAGGTGCGACCGTTCAGTCGTGGAGGGGAATGCAAGGGGGACGCGATGCCGTTGCGATGGGGCGCAATGCGATCATGTCGCCCACCTCGCACTGCTACTTTGATTATCCCATTGAGTCGATCGATTTGGAACGGGTGTATTCGTTTGAGCCAGAGCCTGAAGGCCTCGAGGGATCTGGACGAATCTTGGGTGGCGAGTGCAACATGTGGTCTGAACGAGCACCGCAGGATTTGGTTGATTCCAAGGTTTTTCCGCGAATGGTGGCCATGAGCGAGGTTTTATGGAGTTCAAAGTCACACCGAAATTGGGGGGATTTTAGAGAAAGAATGGAGCATCACTATACGCGATTGGATGCTTGGAATGTCGATTATGGATGGGAAGCAATTCCAGTCGAAATTGTATGTGCTCCTTCTGGCATTCCCGGAAGACTCAACGTGCAATTGGTTCAAGTGATTTCGGGCATCGATGGCGATGTGAAATGGTCGAGCCACGGAACCAAAAATGGCGCTGGTGAAATTTTAGATCGCCCCTTTGAACAGTCGTTTGAACTGGCCGGAGAGGGTGAACTGATCGTCGATTTGCGTCGCCACGGAATTGCAATTGGCGAGCCTTGGCGTTTTCCTCTGGCCGGTCATGCTGGCGTTTTCAAACCGCTGGAATTGGGGCATCAGTGGAGCACCTATTATCCCGGTGGTGGACAGCGAGGATTGGCCGATGGACGTTTGGGATCAGCCGACTTCAGAGATGGTTGTTGGCAAGCGACTCAGGGAAAGGACATGAGTGTGAGCATTGCTCTTGGTGCCGCCCAGCAAGTCGACTCGCTGAGCATGCAATTCTACCTCTACCAAGATGCGTGGATTTTCGTTCCTGATTCGTTCCGTTTTCAATGGTCACTGGATGGTCAAAATTGGCAGGGCGATTGGTTGGATCAGACCAATTGGAGGGGAGTGGAGGCTTTCGAATCAGAAGACACTCAGGGTGTCGTGAGGGTGGCACTTCCGGTTCATGAAGCCGCCAAGTTTGTGCGATTTACAGCGTTGAATCCCGGTCCATGCCCCGACTGGCATGATGCGTCTGGCTTGGATTCTTGGTTGTTTTTGGACGAGCTCGTCGTGCACAGCTCTGTGCAATAGAAAGTACCGAAATCTCCCGCGCGGGGGACGTCAACAAGGCACTCCAAAGACCGTCAGCAATCCCAATAAATCGGGCGTGTTGATCATGCCATCGTTGTCTAGATCTAAAGTGGCTGGAGCCATGTTGGCTTCGCCTCCTACTGCTTCGCCGAAATGAACCAAGAGCAACAATAAATCGTAAAGATTGCGCGCTTGATCGGCATTGAAGTCACCGGCGCAAGTTGTCGGATCGACGAGGAGTGGAAAGGCGTACGCCTCAGCCAATAAAAACGCATCCACACCCACCACTTTTCCGATTGCACGGCCCGGATAATCGTCTTGAGGAGGATGGATGCCGCCCCAAATTCGCGACAAAGCGCTTTGATCTGAGGCATCTCGGTACGTTGCCCATTGAAGCTCGAGGTCTGCTGAAGGCCCATCTTCGAAGACCAAGAATTCATGCGCTTCAACCGGGAAGGAACCCATGCCACCTGGAAAATATTCGTCACCAGTGAGCAGGCAAAGCACTTCGGCTGCAGCACGACTAAAAGTGGAATGTCCACTGACGTATCCGGCAAATGGTGGTGTGACAAACGTTGGGCGTTGGTAAGGCCACCATTCACGCGCTCGAATCCATCCCACGCCTGCTTCGTCAAGCGCGGGAACAGAGATGTAGTCCGGTCCTCGCCAAGCCATCACCTTCACCTCGTAGAGATGTTCATTTTCACTGCCTCGCAATTCTTCGGAGTCGGCGCTGGTGATGAGCTCAATTTTTCCGGGTATCAGCGGAAGCCCGGCTCCATCGTAATTGGCTTGTTCGGGGTCTGAACTTTGTCCACGATCAGCCATCCATCGAATGGCTGAGACGGGTCGGACGTAATCGTACCAGCCTTTGTTGCTCCATGCTGAAATAGCAGCGTCGTGCATGGCTCCACCCATGGCAAAATAGCCGAGCACATCCCAATCCAAAAGCGACAATTCTTCGCCGTTCCCTCGCCAACGACGCTCCAATTCTTCTTGGTCATTGACATAATTCAATAAGGTAAACCAATGACCAGGAGGGGTTTCAGAATCCGGCCCATCGGCCCAGAATTCAGCCAAAACTCGCGTGACATCTCCGCGCAAGACTTCTTGCGAGGCATATGGCTCACCTGTGTGAGGATTGATGGGGTGGCCGGGAGCAACGCCGGGAGCTTGTATTCCACCGCTTTCTGACTGGTAATATGCCCGAGCCTCTTCCATGTCGGCGGGCAAATAACCGTTGAGCCCCGAGGCGCCTGGACTGATGTCCCACGTCACGGAATCACTTGGGTCCAAATGCGATGACCACAAACTGACGAGGGAGTGCCCCCATTTGTAATCGTTTTCGAGGTCTGAATATTCGAGCGGATCAATGAGAGGAGGTTGCGGGGCAGCGTGGTATACGGTGTAGTTGCCTCCCAAGCGATTGAAGACCGTCGTGTCACTAGCATCCATGGCAAAGGGTTGAACGTTTCCCCACTCTGCGCTCAGGAAGTCGGGTGAGACGTTGTTACCTTCATTCCCAGATTGATCGATGAACTCCAGCAATTGCAAAGGCTGCCAACGGTTGGGGAAAAACATGTTTGGATTTCCCGGTTCGTCCATCACGAGGTTCCAATTGACGGGATTGTAGTAGGTGTTTTGGTAGTTTATTTCCTCGAATGCTCCGTCTTGAAGCCCAAAGGCGATGTACTGCTCTGCGAGATAATTTCCCAAGGCTGCAGCATCGTGTTCGAGGTTGCCTGTTGTATAATCAGTGGAGTGGAATGCCGTGTCAAAATCGAGTTGCTCCATTTGCGAATGAAGGTGCGTGAGAATGCGTTGCAATCGGGGCGCATGTTCGAAACGATGCAGCATCAGCCGATAACTCCCATAGCTGAGCGATCGTTCTCGCGCCGCTTTTCGTTCCCATTCGTTTTCAACGGGAGTCAGCGGGCTCCAAGGACAGACGAATCCTCCGATGGTGTCTCCGAGCAGCCAAGGTTTTGGGCTCACTTCACCTGGGACAGCCCACGCAGCCCAGGCATCGTAGACCAGTGCTGATTGGTGCCATAAATTTCGCGCATGAACGGTTGGGCGAGCGAAGTCGCTGCGAACTCCAATGAGCAGTGCTTCATTCCAAAGTCGCGCAAGGCTGTGCGTTTCAAGCGTTGGCCAATCGTCTAATGGCGCGCCCGAGCAGTCGAGCCCAGCGTCAGGATAAGTGCATGAACCGTCATCGGTCTCGGCTGCAATGCTGTAGTTGCACGCTTGAGGTTCGGTGCAACCCAGTTGAAACCACGGTTGTGATCCGGGTTCAAGGATTTGATACGTGCTGTCTGATGCAAAAGGTCCATGCGAACTGAGCACACCACTGGGCCATTGAATGTTCACCGAGTCAACGATGGTTGATTCGCCAAGTCCAAAGTGGGCGAGGAGCGAACTGGCACCGCTGTATCCCTGGCCGCAATTGATTTCATCCATGCGCACCTGCTCATCAAAATGGATTGAAACGCGAGCTCCAATGGCGGACCGATTTGAAACCGTTCCCTCCAGTTTAAATTGGATAAAATGGCCTGATTGATTTTGATTCTCGAGGATTTGAAAACCGGGCTGTGCAGATGATCCGGTGGTAGCTATGGCTAAATCCAAGTCTCCATCGCGGTCGAAGTCGCCTTGAGCCAGACCATAATCTGAATAATTGTGCTCGAGGACGACGTCACCCTCACTGACCAAATCAAAAGTCAAATCTCCATTGCCGCGATACAATCGGTTGGGAGCGGGTGAGAATGCGTAATCGTTCACGATGTAGAGGTCCCACTCGGAATCAAGGTCGTAATCAAACCAGACACATCCCCACGTCATTCCTGAATCATTCACCCCGGCTGATTCGCCGACGGCTGAATAGGTGCCATCTCCGTTGTTGAGGAACAATTCGCTTGGATAGAGGTCTGTGATGTACAGGTCGAGCCAGCCATCGTGATTGATGTCTGCCACATCGACACCCATGCAGTTTCCTTGGTAGTCGAGGCCCACATTGGCGGCGTTTTCAGAGAAAGTGCCGTCACCGTTGTTTTCGAAAAATTTATTGACTTGGTTGCCATCGTGTGTCACATAAAGATCCTGGTCTCCGTCGTTGTCGGAATCAAAAAACACGCAGCCCATCCCGATGCCCGTGTCTATGGTGCCTGAAGGGAATGTGACATTTTGAAAGGTTTGCCCAGCCATGTTTCGGTACATCGCATTGTGGCTGTTCATATTGACCACATAAACGTCAATCCAGCCGTCACCATCGTAATCCGCTGCATGAAGGCTACGACATGGCCCTTCGTTACCAAAATTGTAGTCTTCTGTGGCATCTGTGAAAGTGCCGTTGCCATTGTTCAGATAAAGGCGATTGGCGTCTAAATAGTTGCCCACGGCGAGATCGGGCCAACCGTCGTTGTTGAAATCTGCCCAGAGCGCAGCGTTGCTATTGCCGCTGTCGTTGACGCCTGACGGTTCAGCGACTTCATTGAAGACCATCGCTCCGGTGTTTCTGAACAGACGATTGGGGCCTTGTTTTGTCGCGACGTAGATATCTTCCCAGCCATCTCCGTCAAAGTCTGCAATGGCCGCTGCATGATGAAGCCCAGGAACATTGACATTGGCACTGCTTGATGCGTTGTCAAAGAGCATGGTCCCTTGCGCTCTCAAAAGCACGTTGCCGCTCAAGAATAGGCACAAGCAGAGCCAAGGAATAAAGGAAATTGATGTGTAGTGAACGCAGGTCATGTGCTGTTTCGCAAGATACAATCAAACCATAGGTTGACGGCAGATCTATATCTTTTGAGCCAAGGATTTTGGTTTTTTGTGTGTTTAATAATCTAATTGGAAGTGTTGATTCAGGTTTTGGAGTGTATAATTTGTATTATTGTCGGGTATTTCGGCGCGGGGTTTGCAGGCACCGCTCCGAAAAACGAGTAGATTGTTAGGGTGAAAGGACGCAGGGGTGCGTCCTTTCTGTTTTTCCTGAATTTCAATGGGTTTGATGCTTGCATAGACTGGAATCTCCATTATATTTGCACCCCCTTTGGGAAAAACACAGTCGAAAGCACATGGCTCATCACAAATCATCTCTGAAGCGCATTCGTTCCGACCGAACAAAAGCAGCGCGCAACCGTTACCAGCACAAAACGACTCGAAATGCCGTCCGTGCATTGCGAGCTATGACAGATCCGAAGAAGGCAGCAGAGATGCTTCCTACCGTTTCAGCGATGTTGGACAAGCTTGCCAAGAACAACGTGATTCACAAAAACAAAGCGTCCAACCTCAAATCGAGTCTGGCCGTTCACATATCGAAGCTCTGAGCTTTTGATTTAACGCATTGATTAGCCCCCTGGAAACAGGGGGCTTTTTTTTTGGAATTGAGCGGCAGAAGCGTTGGTCATGAGAGCCTCCCACTACAAAGGGCACAACAATGGAAGGTGAAAGGCCGAGGGAGAAAATGTTGCTTGAAGGAGCGCAGGCGCTTTCAGATCGTGAGTTGTTGTCCATTTTGATTGGGTCGGGGATACGCGGTCGGCCTGTTCATCGCGTGGCCCAATCCCTTTTGGATGCAGCGAAAGGTGATCTGGCAGTCTTGTCCAAGATGCCCCCAGAGGGTTATGCTTTGGTCGAGGGAATCGGGATTGCCAAAGCAGTCCAGATTTCGGCGGCGCTTGAATTGGGTCGTCGTAGGCAGGTGAAGGCGAAACGACGTGACTGCAATGAAATCATACGCAGTTCCAAGGATGTCTACGATCGGCTTGCTCTGAAAATGGCAGATTTGGGACATGAGGAGTTTTGGATTTTGTTGCTTCGCAGATCGAATGCTGTCATGAGTGAGGTGATGATCAGCCGCGGCGGTTTGACAGGCACAGTTGCTGATCCTAAGGTCATTTTTTCGAAGGCTTTGGCCATGCGAGCTGCCGGAATTGTAGCGATTCACAATCACCCTTCAGGCAATAGCAAACCAAGTAGAGCGGACCGCGAACTCACAAAAAATCTTCAATGGGCAGGAAAAATGTTGGATTGTCCGTTGCTTGATCACCTCATTGTTGCAGGAGACGACTATTTTAGCTTCGCCGATGCAGGCGAACTTTAAGGTAAACCTCCTTTGAAAACACTTTTGACCATTGTAGGCGCTCGACCGCAGCTGATGAAAGCAGCGGCATTTAGTCATGCAATAGAATTGAATAAGGAGTTGATCAACCAGGTGTTGCTTCATACGGGGCAGCATTATTCACATGATATGTCCGGCCGTTTTCAAGAAGAACTTCAATTGCCAAAGATTGACATTCAATTGCATGTAGACGGAGATCCTTGCCTCCGAATGGGGCAAATGATGAAGGGTGTCAGCGATGCCATTGCCAAGGTGGAACCGGATGCGGTCGTGGTATTTGGCGATACGGATTCAACGTTGGCTGCTGCGCTTGCGGCTTCACGAGCACAGGTGCCGGTGGTTCACATAGAAGCAGGTTTGCGCTCCTTTGATCGTCGAATGCCTGAGGAGCACAATCGAATCTTGACCGATCAGCTGAGTGACGTGTTATTCTGTCCATCTCAATCGGCTACAGAACAGCTGGCAGCGGAAGGCCTTGCAACGGGGAGTCGTCCAAGATTGCGAGTGGAGGCGGTAGGAGATCTGATGCTTGATACTGCCCGCTTCTTTGGTGGTGACCCCACATCAAAAGGCCTTCAAAAGTCCCATTCAGTATTGTTGACGTTGCATCGTCCTTCCAATGTGGACCACCAAGAAACGTTGGTTGACTGGATCGAGGCGATTGCGAATCACGCCAAGAGGCAGGGGCTGAAGGTGTTGTTTCCAGTTCATCCCCGCACGCGGAAGGGCCTGGTCGCACAATGGGGCGATGGATGGAAAACCGCATTGTCAGATAAAAACATTGACGCAAGAGAGCCAGCAGGTTATTTGCAGATTTTGGAATGGTTGAAGGAGGTAGACGAGGTTTGGACCGATTCTGGAGGGCTGCAGAAAGAGGCGTTTTTCATGAAGCGCCCAGCGCTTGTGCTTCGAAAATCCACGGAATGGAAAGAGTTGATAGAGGGTGGTTTTGCCGCTTTGTGCGCTGAATCAACGGAACTGCGCACCGCGCATTCTGCCTTGATGCAATCCGCAGCCAAGGCGAATTATGAACAACCAATTTATGGAGACGGACGCGCTGCTCACCACATGGTCAATTCACTCATCCAATGGCTGAATCATTGATTCTATGGCTCGCCGATGAGGTGGATGGCCCCAACGAGCGTCACCAGTATGTTGCGCGCATCGCGTTTGACGTGATTCTGAAATGCGACTACCGATGGGCAGCCAATGAAGCAGAATGGTTGGGAAGCTCAAGGCGCAAAATTCAATACGGCGGAGCAGTTCCAAAAGACAAGACGCAGGTGAGTTGGATACCCTCAGCGGGTTTGTTGAGTGAATCCGGTACGTCCGTACCCTCTTGGATTTGGTCGGACGCTTCAAATGAGGCGACGCCCGGCGGTACCCGACTTCCGTTTGGGGTGCGAATCGAATCTGAAGGCAAGGCAAGGGTTTTTAGTGATTGGTGGAGTTGGTTGTTTTGGATGACGACACGACTGGAAGAGTACAAGTTTGGGAAGGATGAGCGTGATGTTTTTGGGCGTATCAATGGGCGATCTACACTGGCATTTCAAGAGAAATGGTTGGCGCGACCAGAAGTCGAGTTTCGTGTCATTGAATGGGCCAAGTCTTGCCGCCTTTTTCATGCAACATCCGATTATCAAGTGGTCCCAACGGTTGACGTGGACAGCGCGTTTGCTTTCAGGCACCGATCGATCTTTATGACCATCGCAGCGACGGCTCAAGATGTTTTGAAGGGACGATGGCAGCGTTTTGGGGCTCGAGTAAATACGTTACGAGGGGCGGAGTCAGATGCCTATGACACCTACGCATGGTTGGAGCAGTTGCACGAAAAGATGGGATTGCGTGCGATTTACTTTTTCTTGTTGGCCAACAGAGGAAGGTATGACCGGGGCTTGTCTTGGAAGTCTTCAGGACTGCAAGTTCAAATCCAGTCATTGCAGAAAACAGCCGACGTTGGGATTCATCCCGGATTTGCCGCTCACGAGTCGACTTCTGCCGAAGAAATGAAAACTGAGATTGTTCGATTGACCAAAATCACAGGCGAAAAGGTGGTTCGCTCGCGCCAGCATTACCTCTTGCAGCAGCCCGGTGCGAGCTGGAGAAGACTTGAGTCGATGGGGTTGAAGGAGGATCACACATTGGGATTTGCCGACGTCATTGGTTTTCGGTCGGGAATGTCCCGAGCGTTTCCTGCATATGATGTGATCAATGAGAAAACAATGGGTCTTGAATTGCACCCTGTTGCAGCAATGGATGCGACACTCATGCGTTACTTGTGTCTCACTCCGGAAGAGGCCGTGGATCAGGTGGTGAGATTGGCTGATGCGACGAGGGAAGTCGGTGGAGTTTTTCGCCTGCTCTGGCACAATGAATCTGTGAGCGATATTGGCGAGTGGAAAGGGTGGAGACAGGCGTATGAAGAAATGTTGAAACGAATCCATTAACTGAAACAAGCGATGCTACATAACTTGAGCGAATCACCGGGGATTTCCCACGAAATTCTTGCCCAATTGCGGGATGTCGAACTGCAATCAGATCGGGCTCGATTTCGAGCGAATCTGGCGCGCATGGGAGAGTGCATGGGGTATGAAATCGCCAAGGAGCTGAAGTTCGTGTCAGGTACCGTTCAAACTCCGCTTGGCCAAGCCGATGTGCGGCGGTTGCAAGACCCTCCTGTGCTCGGAACGATTTTGCGCGCTGGCTTGCCGATGCATGACGGCCTGAGTCGGGTTTTCGACCAGGCAGACCATGCATTTGTTTCTGCTTGTCGGGAGTATGAAGATGCTGATCATGAACGGTTTCGAATCGGCATCGGGGCAGTGAGTTCCCCGAGTCTTGAAAATCGAACGTTGATTTTAGCGGATCCAATGCTCGCCACAGGTGCGTCTTTGGAGCAAGTGCTGGCATTGATGGTGGAGCGCTTTGGGAAGCCCGCTCAAATTCACATCGCAGCAGTCATTGCGAGTGAAGAAGGAGTGCATAAAATGTTGAAAGCCCTGCCCGAAAATGGCCACCTCTGGGTTGGAGAAGTGGATGCGGTGCTGACTTCCAAAGGATACATCCATCCCGGACTGGGCGATGCGGGCGACTTGGCCTTTGGTACCAAGATGAATTGATATGCCCGGACCATTGGAAACCATATTGTGGATGCTCGCGGCCATAGCCAAGTTTGTCGTCACACCATCAATTATGATTGGTCGGGGCATCGGCTGGCTGCCTACAGTTCTCATCTGCAGTGTCGGTTCGGCTTTCGGAGTGTTGCTTTTTTTCTATTTTGGTAAATGGTTGTTCAAGAAATGGAGCGAATGGCGTGGCCAAAAAAACTCCAAGGGGCCGGTCTTTACTCCGGGTCGTAGGCGTTGGGTGAGGTTTCGAAGACGGTTTGGTTTGTGGGGTTTGCTCGTTGTGTCCGGTTTGATTTCTGTGCCTATTTCGTCAGTTTTGGCTTCTAAATATCACATTAAGGACTCCCGTATGCCGGCTTTGTTGATCCTCGCCTTTGTGATTTGGACTGTGGTTTTGACATCCTTGTCTTGGCTTGTGGCCAACGATTTTTTCTAAGTGCATCTGAAAAATTAATTTCTACCAATGCTACCTGATCTTTTTTTCGACCTCGACCGAACACTCTGGGACTTTGACCGCAATTCCCGTGAAGCTTTGAATGAGATATTCCTTGAATTGGCTCAACCTCAACTTCCGGGCAATCATACGGCAGCAGAGTTCATTGCGGTCTATGAGGTGGAGAATGAACGGTGCTGGAAAGCTTACCGAGAGGGAACGCTAACCCAGCAAGAACTGCGTCCTTTGCGTTTCAAACGTTCCGTTGAAAAGCTCGGAATCGCTGAATTCGAAGGCATGGATGGATTGGCAGAGTCAATGGGAGAGGCGTATGTCAAGCGTGCTCCGTATCGCACTGCCTTGTTGGACGGAGCAATGGAGGTTTGTTCAGAATTGCAGGAGCGCGGTCATCGCATGTTTATTTTAACCAATGGCTTTGAGGAAGTCCAGCACATCAAAATGCAGAATTCAGGGCTGTCTCCTTACTTTTTGAAAGTACTCACCAGCGATGCATTGGGGTTTAAAAAACCAAGACGTGAGGCCTTCGATCGAAGCCTTGCGCTGACGGATTCAAGTGCATCACGAGCGATCATGATCGGAGATGACATGGAATGTGATGTGCAAGGCGCTCACGATGCTGGATGGCGCTCCATTCACTTCGACCCCGTTGGAAATCGGTCAAATGATACTTTTCCGCACATTGCCAACTTGCGTGAATTGTTGGAGCTGCCGCTGGCCTGAATTGAGGAATTGGACTAACTTCCTTTTTTTAACACTACACCGCACACCCTATGGCTCAAGAAGACCGCCCCAATTCCAAAAAGCTCAACATCGATTTGCCAGAAGAAGAGGCCCAAGGTGTCTATTCGAACTTGGCTGTGATCACGCATAGTCCCGTTGAATTTGTCGTGGATTTCGCTCAAATAATGCCGGGGATGAAACAGGCCAAGGTGCGAAGTCGAATCATATTGGCACCGCATCATGCGAAGAGGTTGCTCCAGGCGTTGAATGAGAATGTGCAGCGATTTGAGCAGCAACAAGGCCCCATTCAAGCTCCCAAAGGCAATCAAGACCCAGCGATGCCGCTAACCTTCAGCGGACCTCAAGGAGAAGCTTGATGGCTTCAGTTGCGCAGAAATGATCTCGTTCCTTGGACTGTGCCCAGCGGGTTTCCGACCAAGGTTTGTCCATGTTTCGCAATGGATTCGGCGACGTTCGCCCCTTTGGTGATTCCTCGATTCTTCCACGGTTCTCCGGGGTGAAACCAAGTCAGGTCAGCCAACTCTCCAGGCATGATGGGATTGTGTTCAAAACCTAGAACTTTTCTTGGGCCAGAACTCAAAGCATTGACCGCAGCGGTGAGTGCGTCTTTTTTAGAAACGGAGTGCAGCGCGCTCAGGGCTACAGGAAATGTGGATTCGATGCAGGCCATTCCAAAAGAAGCGAGGCTGAACTCTACGTCGTGATGTTCCAAATCCTCTGGCCTGTGATCTGAGACAATGGCATCAATCGTTCCGTCGATTATTCCGTGTCGCAGCGCCTCACGATCTGTCTGAGCTCTGAAGGGAGGCAAGACCTTCAAGGTCCCATCGAATGCATGGAGATCTTCATCAACAAAATGAAGATGATTGGCCGTCGTAGCGCAAGTGACATTCAATCCGCGCGCCTTGGCGGCGCGAATCAGTTCGACGGACTCTGCAGAGGAAATGACGGAAAAGTGCAGTTTTCCACCCGTGTATTTTAAAACTTCAAGGTCGCGTTGGATGCGCATCACTTCCGATTCAGTCGGATTCCCGGTCACCCCCATGTGAGTGCTTGTGCTACCTTCATGCATCTGTGCGCCTGCGTTCAACCCCATGTCCAATGGCAAGCTGATGACGGGTTGGGTCAGTTCGTGAGCATATTCTAACGCTCGCCGCAGCATTTCAGTTTTGTCGATGGGTGCGTCATCTGAAAAAGCAACAGCACCTGACGCGGCGAGATCGTGCATTTCAGAAAGGGATTGACCGTTTGACTTCTGTGAAACAGTGGCCACCGGGTGCAGGGTGCAGGCGTGGTCATGAGCTTGAGCTTGGAGGAAGGAAACTGCTGATTTATTATCCGGCGTTGCGTGGGGATTGGCATTCAAAACCACATGAGTGAAGCCTCCATGTGCTCCAGCATTTGCGCCGTTTTCCAAGCCTTCTTTGTGCTCAGCTCCAGGGTCATAAAAGTGGGATTGCAAGTCAACCCAACCTTGTGATACGGCTGCACCTTGGGCATGCCACTCTTCTGCATGGGGTGGTGGCTTTAAATCTGGAGCGATCGCAGCGATGGTTCCCGCCTCGATCAGGATATCTCGAACGAGTCCGTGGTGTTCGCTTTGGGGGTCTATGACCAAAGCTTTCTTGATGATTATGCTTTCCATGTGCGCAGTAAAATCGTCTCAATCGCCAAGGCGATTAGTGCAAATATGATGAAGGCTTTCCACAAGGGGACACCTTGTTCGGATAGTTCTATGACTTGAGGTAGGCTTGAGGCGGTAACGCTGAGCACCTTGACTTGGTTCCATCCATTCTCTTCGATGAAGGATTTGAACTCAGCGAGAGAGAAGGCAGCGTGATTTGATTCCCTGCGATCTTGGTTCAGGCCAATCGACGCCCAGCTTTGGCTCTGATCGCGAAGGACATAATGTCCAGGATTGATAGACAGACCTTCCAACAGCACCTGAATTTGACCTGGAACCTGACGAACTTCTGGAAGCCAGTCGCCTGAACTTTCATTTGTTTCAGAAGGAGTTTTTGATGGGCTGCTGCTTTGGGTGAGTTTGAGCTCTCCTATGTTGGGAACATCGGCGGCAAGCGTCCAGCGTTTCAACGATCCGATTTCACCTGCATTGATGGGCGTCGCGTATGCACGTTCTGCCATGCGCAACAGCAATGGAATCCAGAGGGCGTGTCGAGTCAAGTTGCTGGATTCAGCTTCAGCACTCACGTGGAAGATGAATGCTTGACCCCGATCAAGTTGACAGCGGGAGAGGAAAGGGCGTCCGAGTTCTGTGCGTGCCAATATTTCTTCGGACGAGGCGACCGTTCGATTCCAAATGCGCTTGGCATTTGGTAGATCGATCCGTTCGGGAAATTCAGCGAACATGTTTTGAAAGAACGGGTGATTCAATTGAAGGGTACGCACACGGTCGTCGGTTTCAACCCAAGCTCCGGAACTTGGTAACCCAAGAGAATCAAACAGTTCATTGTCAGCTATTTGACCGTTTTTAGGTAGGAAGACAATTGAGCCTCCTTTTCGAACAAAATCGGCTATTTCAAGAGCGAAGCCTGACCCTTGAGCATCCCAATCACAGAGGATGATCAGCTTTGATTTTGCGATTAATTCTGGAGTCCAACGGGAGTGAATTTCCGCGTTGTAAAGACCATTTGCGGTGCCAAAGACACGCTGGATAGATTTTGCTGTTTCGGAGCTGGTCTGTTCTGAGAGGATGGTAACTTGAATGTTATCGGTGACTTCAAAACCAAAATTCCAGTCATCATCAAATCGAATGGGAGCATCTTCGATGGAGACCACACCTTCCTTAATTCCTGCATCGCCATGGTTGAAACGTAGAACGGTATCTGTATCGAGGCCAGGGACAAGGTTGAATGTTCCGATGGCAATGCGGTCTCCATTGATACTTAAGTTCATGGGAATGCCATTCACAGCGGCGCTGGAGTTGTGGCTGAGTCGAATGCGAAGCGCAGCAGGACGAGAAGCAATGCGCATGGGTTCATCAAACCAAATAGAGTCCACCCAGATATTGGGAGATCCACCAGCGAGTTCGGGTATGAAATGCCATACAATGGTGGTGTCGGGCTCATCCATTTCATTTTCGAAAGCATGCGTTGACTGCTGCAAGTCCGAAAACAAATAAGCGGAACGCTTGGAGTCCAGTGCCTTCGTAAGTTGACTTTGGATCCGCGCAAAAACTTCTTTGATTCCACGGGCCCGTTGTGAAGTGCGGATGCTCTCTATGCGCTCAAGGGCTTGTTCTTGGGTGAGAAATTTCTGGTCCTTTCCTGAAAAATCACAGGTCAGGATTTGAAATCGATCGGTAGGACTGAATTGCTCGACCACCAGTGCGGCTTTGTTTCTTGCGGCTTGCAGCAATTGGCCCTCTTCTCCTTGGGCCTCCATCGAATGGCTGTTGTCAACGTAAAGAGAAATCGCATGACCATCGCGGTCCGATTCTGATCCAACAGAATTGTTTTGAGGAGGCAATTGGGGTTGTGCGAACGCCAAGATGATTGCGGCATAGGCAAGCATTCGGATGATCAGGACCCACCAATGTCGGATGCGCTGCATCGCGCGTGCATCTTTTTGAACCGCGTTGAGGAATGCGACCTGAGAAAAGGCCACACGCCGAAAGCGTCGAAAATGAAGAAGATGAATGATAATGGGTATGGCCAGTGCACTCAACCCCCACAGTATTTCTGGATGCACAAATTCCATTCTCTGCAAATTTAGCTCGAATTTTGCGTGGCATGGCCAACAAATCAAATAAGAGTGGGCGTTTTGTCAATCGGGAGGATTTACCTCGCGTTTCCCCCGAATTGAAATCATTTTTACTGGAAAAGGCGGACCGTTATGAATCTCTTGATTTCATACCGGACGATCCCATCTCCATTGCGCATGATTTCAGTGAACCACGGGACATCGAAGTTGCCGCTTTTTTAACGGCGACCTTGGCGTGGGGTCAGCGCATGACCATTAAAAATAATGCTGCCAAGTGGATGAGTCGGATGGATAATGCGCCGCGTCAGTTTCTCGAATCAGCCAGTGATGAGGAGATTGCCGCTGTGAGTGAGGGGTTTGTGCACCGGACTTTTCAACCTCGAGATGCACTCCTCTTTATGCAGGCACTGCAAGGTTTGCTGCAGGAATTTGGGGGACTTGAGGCAGCGTTTTTACCGTCGAATCTTTCTGATCAAAGGGGAGAGTCGATTCGTCCGCATCTGGAGATCTTTCATGATCGTTTTTTTGCAGCAGCATTGGCCCGCGGATTCGAAGCTGGACGCACGCGCAAGCATGTCGCTACTCCAGCTCGTGGCTCTGCGACGAAACGCTTGAACATGTTTCTGCGCTGGATGGTTCGACCAGGAATTCGCGGAGTTGATTTTGGCATCTGGAGCAGCATCGAACCGAGCCAATTGATGATTCCGCTCGATGTGCACACGGGAAATGTGGGTCGGAAACTGAAATTGTTGAGTCGCAAGGCGAGCGACTGGCGAGCCGTCGAAGAGCTCATGACTGCTCTTCGTCAAGTGGATCCCAACGACCCGGTCAGAATGGACTTTGCGTTGTTTGGTTTGGGAGCGATCGAAGGATTCTAACGTCGGCAAATCAGCCGATTAAACCCAAACGCTGGTTGACGCAATCGTCGATGCGTTCAAACAAGTGCGCAGGGGTCAGCGTGCGCCATCCGATTTCACTCAATTCTCCTCCCAGAACAAAATAGCTATCGAGGTCAATGCTTTTCATGTCTTCGAGAACATGTTCTCGAAAGTTTAAAAGCGCAATCCATCCATCATCGTCTGTGACTTCATCAAACCATTCTTCGTAGTAACAATCGTCTCCAAAATGGAAGTTGAGGATATTTTCACCGATTAAAATGAATCGATTGATGCCTTCTGCGATCAGCACGTCAATGACCTCTCGTTTCAGATGCATCACGTCATTGAACAGGCAATCGTTCCATTCTCCAATGAACTCAATCACGGCAAATCGTTCGTCGTAATCCGCAAAGAGAATTTTGCAGAATAACGTTTGTGATTCAATCGAATCCCACTGGGGATGAATGAAGTAATTGTAGATTTTAGTGGAATATTCCAACTCACTGTACTGCCTTTCGAAAAAAGGGCTGCGCGGATCACTGCTCGCGACGTAGTGGTTGCGCCAGGCGAAATAAGGTTCAAGCGTGTGCATTTCCTTCGATTTGTTCAATGGCTTTGCGCACACTGCCACACGTCTCGAGAGCAGTGGAAGCTACATGTCGGTCGACTCCCGTCGCCATCTCAATCATCCTGATACCTCGTTCGACAAGCTTTGCGTTTGATGGTTTCATGTCCACCATTGCTGAGCCTTGCACGTGCCCGAGTTGAATCATTACCGATGTGCTGATCAGATTCAGCACCAGTTTGGTGGCTGTTCCCGCATTCAATCGAGTGCTTCCTGTCACGAATTCGGGTCCAGTCGTGGCCACCATCGGATGGGTGGCGATGTCTCCGAGTTCAGATGACGGGTTGCACGTGATGCAAGCTGTGAGCAGTCCGGCTTCATTTGCACGTTGAATGCCACCAATGACGTAGGGTGTGCGCCCTGAGGCTGCGATTCCAATCAACGTGTCATTTGAGGTCGGATTTGCCGCCTTGAGATCCTGCCATGCGCCTTCTAGGTTGTCTTCGGCTCCTTCGACAGCCACACGCAAAGCTCCATCGCCACCGGCAATGTAGCCTTGGACGATCTCAGGTGCAACGCCAAATGTTGGGGGGCATTCGCTTGCGTCGAGAATTCCCAAACGACCGCTGGTGCCTGCGCCAATGTAAAACAGACGACCACCATTCGTCATTCTTGGGACAAGGGCTTCGACAAAACGTTGAATTTCAGGTAAGCACGACTCTACCGCATCGAACGCATTTTGCGTCTGACGGTGCATGTGTCCGATCAGCGCTTCGATGCTCATCGCATTCAGGTCGCTGTGGGCTCCCTGTTGTTCGGTCGGGGGGATGTTGTGCTTACTCACGGCGCAAAGATACACTGCCGCTTTTGGTTCAAGTCGTCCACCAGCGCCAAGCCGCATCGGCTTGGGCATAAAGCATGTCCTTGCCATTCATAGACTCAGCTCCTCTGGATCGCGCCTCTCTCAGAAATTTGGTTTCCGCGGGATTGTAAACCAAGTCGACCACGAGATGTTGTGGGGTCATCCCTGACCAAGGAAAGGGCACACAGTTATCCACGTCAGGATAGGTGCCGACAGGTGTGCACTGCACCACAAGTTTGTGATGTCCGACAGCTTCTGGGCTCAAGTCTTCGAAGCGAACCGAAGATCCGCTTAGTTCGCGGCGTGTGACATGGGCCACTTGGATTCCAAGTGTGTTGAGGCCATATCGTACAGCTTTTGCTGCACCGCCATTGCCTATGACGAGTGCACGTTCGTGATCAGAACGCAGAAACGGCCGAATGCTGTTGAGGAAACCTACCGCATCGGTGTTGTGCCCCATCCACGTGCCATCGTCACAGGGTTTGATCGCATTTACGGCTCCAATGGCCTGTGCTTCTGGGGTGAGGGATGAGAGGAAAGGGAGGATGCTTTCCTTGTAAGGCACTGTAACATTCAATCCTGACAACGGCCCGTGCTGTTCCTGCAATGTGATGATCCAGTCGCTGAACTTACCTATCTCGTCCAATTCAAACAGCGAGTAACGGGCAGAGTCCAGTCCCGCGCGTTTGAATTTTTCCGCAAATAAAGCGGGTGAGTGAGAGTGGGCGAGGCTTTTTCCCAACAGTCCAAATCGTTGGGCCTCAGTCATTATGAATCGGTTGTGAAAATTGATTCATCAGTGCAACGAGGACAATGCCCGAGAGGGCACACACCAATGCCAAACCTAGGGACGCACCTGACAAACCAATTGGCCAAGCCAAGGCTTCAGACCATGTTTCTCTTCCGTCACTGTGCGTGTAGAGTAACTCAACGTTCTCTTTCCATGGCCAGATGGCTCGCAACGAACCGAATAGAAAGCCGGTAAGCAATGCGAGCAGCACATTGTAATGCCTTTGCAAGGTCCATTTGAGCAGCTTGCTGAAGAGGAGCAATCCTGTGATGACGCCTCCACCAATGATTGCAATGCGCGCAAAGTCCAAAGATTTAACAGCGCCAATAACGGTTGCATATGCACCGAGAAGGAGCAGGATAAAACTTCCTGAAATGCCGGGCAAGATCATCGCGCAAGCCGCCACAGCCCCTGCACCGAAGAGATAGAGCGCCGAGGGCTCTGTTTGGGAAATGGGAAGAGAGCTAATGCCAAAGGCAATTACGGTGCCGGCGGCGAAAGCGAAGGCAGTCCGTGCATTGCGAATTTTAATTTCCCGACCAACAAAGGGAATGGACGCTGAAACCAATCCAAAAAAGAAACAATAGAGCAAAGTGCTGTGCTGTTCCAACAAATGATGGAGCAGATTGGATAAGCCTAGAATGCTCGTGCCAATGCCTAGGGCCAAAACGACTAAGAAATTGCCGTTGATGGCATGCCAAATGGTTCTCCATTCTCCTTTAAAAACTTGCAGGATCATACGCGGGTGGATGGCTGAAATGGAGCTGAGCAACTCGTCATATATGCCAGTGATGAGCGCGATGGTTCCACCTGAAACCCCTGGAACCAGGTCCGCAGCTCCCATGGCCATTCCCCTGAGGTAAAGCCCAATAAAGGCTCGGAACGATCGGCGTTTTGACTGCAGGGAGTTCATGTTTATGCGATTTCCATTCCCGGTTCGAAAGCCTTTGCCCAAGCGGTGATTCCACCTTCAAGGCTTCGCAAATTGTCAAAACCATGTTTCGAACAAAGCGCACTCACAGTTGCGGCTGACCTCGCTCCGGAACGACAGTAGATGACGACGGGAATATCCCGTGAAATTTCGGACTGCCTCGACAGGCAAAATGCCATTGGAATGTGGAACTCACTGAGTCGGCTTACGCTTACTTCATGAGCTTCACGAATGTCGAGGACTTTAAATTCCTTGCCGCTTTCAAGCCACTGCTTCATCGTCTCTGGGAGGATGGATGGTACAATTGTGTTCATTTCACAAAGTGCATCTTGGACGTGTAAAAAAAAATCAGCGTGCTGGAAGCACCTGAACAATGAGAGGTGGATTAATCTTCTTCTGTGACTTCTTCTGGAGCAAGTCGTTTGCCGTCTGCAAGGGCTTCAGGCAAGTGCTCGAAGAAGGTGTCTCCTCGAAGGCCAAGTCGGAGGCATTCAAGCGGTATGAGATCGTTGGGACCGATGTTGCCCAGGTTGACATTCGCGCCAAACTGACGGATGAACCAAACTTGTTGTGGCTTTTTTGGCGCTTCCCACAGGATGTCTTCGAGCGCAACATTCGCTAAAATGCGCTTGATCAATTGGACGTGTGCGCTACCATTGGGGCGATAGATGCCTACGTTTCCACTTTCTCGGGCTTCTGCAATGACCTTGAAGCTGCCTGCTTGAAGTTCATTGCTCATCATGCGAATCCATTTAGCAGGACTGATCAAAATGCCTTCTTCTTTTGAGCCTACCTCTGAAAGTACCTTGTAATTCTTGCTGAGTTTGGAAATGACTTCGCACTTTTCATCGTGTGGAATGACCATCGAACCATCACTGACTTCCAAGCACTCAATGCCCATTTTGTCTATGAACCGGAGGTATCCATCCAAATCATTGCGAACGTAGAACGCTTCAAACAGCGTGCCGCCGCAGTAGACGTCGAATCCGGCATCGTGATATAGTTTGGCTTTTTCTGCGACTTTGGGCGTTATGATGGAGGTGCCAAAACCAAGTTTCAGGAAATCCACGAGGTCGCTCCCCGTTTCGATTAAATCTTCTGCCTGCCGCAGGCTAAGACCTTTGTCCATGACCATCGTAAGGCCATTTTGACGGGGTTGAGAAGTGCGTTCAGGGAGATGTGAAATGTCAAACATTGCATTAGGGTTTAAAACGCTCGAGGCGTTTTACAAAGCGCGCATCATTGGCAAGCGCAGGAAACAAGTCTATTAAATTTTGTGCTTCATCAAAATGATGCAGCAGCAGGTGTTCTAGAAACTCGAAGGCTTCGTTCTGGCGGCCGACGGCATAGAGGCTGATGAACTTCCGATAACCGATAGATCCATTGTGACCTAGGGCTGTTTCGGAGTCGTCGATCACGTCAAGTGCATTTTCATGGCGATCTGCGACTTGCAAATTGTCGATGCGTTCGAGCCAGATTTCTTCATTGCGAATATCACGAATCAAACCTTCGGTGTAAACCTTTTCGGCTCGCTCGTATTCGCCCTTCTTTTTCAAAGTGGTTGCGAGGAGCAGGTGGTAATCGGCATGCTCCGGTTCGAGGGAGAGGGCTTGTTCAAAGTGCGAACATGCTTCTCCAAGTCGGCCTTGAAGATCAGCCAACACCCCCAAACCGATAAAAGCGTCCGCAAATGCAGGATCGAGCTTGAGGCTGGCTCGGTAATATTCTGATGCTTGATCCAAATTCCCGAGTCTTTCGAGGCATTCACCCATGTAACATTGAGTACGTGGAGTGATATCCTCGAAGCTGAGTGTTTCCTCGTAGGTGTGGAGCGCATCATTGTAACGTTCCATCGCTACCAATGCTTCCGCTTTCTGATGGTAAGCGGGGCCAAATGCACTTTCAATGGCAATGGCAAAATCATAAGCTTCAATGGCTTGTGGGAATTTCCCACATTGTTGCAGCGCGTTGCCCATGCTGTACCAAGCTGCGAAAGAATACGGTTGCTCATCCAGGAACTTTTCGTAAAACTTCGCTGCGCGTTTGAACTGGCCTGTACGCTCGAAGCAGAAGGCCAATTCGTAGACCGCAGTTTCGTTGCTTGGATCCTCCGCTAGTGCTTCCTCGAGGTTTAGAATGGCCTCTTTCCAAGCGCCGAGATTTTCGTATTCGAGAGCGATGTCAATCCTGATTTCACGGCGGGCATCGCTATCAGCAAAAATCAAGGCACGTTTGAAGCAATCGATGGCTTGTTTGTGCTCTGTAATTTGACTGTAAATCGATCCCAAAGTCATCAAGATCTCTTCGCTGTGGGGGTTGATTTGGAGCAGATCCTTGAGGAGGGGAACGGCTTTCACCGGCTTGCCGCTGTTGGCCCAGATTTGAGCTTGCCGCAGCTTGAGCCCCAAGTGCCCGGGATAAAGTTGGCGGGCATGCTTCAGAGCCATCTCCGCTTTTCGGGTTTCTTTTACGCCGAGGTAATGCTCGATGAGTCCCTCCAATTCGTCCATGTCGAAGAAGGTTTGGTCTCCGCTGTGGACCATTTCTTCAAACTTGCGAACCAAGTCTTTGAGCGCCGGCTCATCTCGGTATGCTTGTCCTTCCCCATTCATAAGCCAAAGCTAAGTAGAGGAGCCGAGAGCGTAATCATTTCTCACAGTCCTTTTTTCACATCCTGCAAGTATTAGTCCACGAAACCGGGAGATGCGCGGTAAATTTGACGCATGCTGATAACATCAATCTCGGGGATTCGAGGCACCATTGGGGGTGCCGAGGGAGAAGGTCTGACACCGCACGATATCGTTCGGTTTGCGACGGGGTATGCGTCTTGGGTTAAATCGGCTTCAGGACAAGATCAACCTACGGTTGTCGTCGGTCGTGATGCTCGTCTTAGCGGTGAACTTGTTCGGGATTGCCTGGTGGGTACGCTGAATGCGATGGGCGTGAACGTGCTGGACTTGGGGTTGAGCACGACTCCAACAGTGGAGCTCGCTGTGCCTGCAGAGTCCGCTGCAGGTGGCATTATTCTCACCGCAAGCCACAACCCAAAGCAGTGGAATGCTCTGAAACTTTTGGGTCCTGCAGGAGAGTTTTTGAATGCAGCTGAGGGCGAGCGCGTGTTGGCGCTGGCGTCTGAAAAAGCATCGTATGCAGACATCAATGACATCGGCTCTACAGAGCACCTAGCGGGATGGATGGAGACGCATGTTGACCATGCGATTGATTTGGAATGGGTTGACGCCGATGCTGTCAAGGCCAAAGGGTTGAAAATTGCGATTGATGCGGTCAATTCCACAGGTGGTATCATCATGCCTATGTTGCTCGAAGCAATGGGATGCGAGGTGGTCGAGGTCAATTGCGATCCAACAGGACATTTTGCTCACAATCCTGAGCCACTGCCTGCCCACCTTGAAGAATTGCGCAAGGTCGTGGTGGAAGAACAATGCGATTTGGGCATCAGTGTTGATCCCGATGTGGATCGGTTGGCCTTCGTTTGTGAGGATGGAAGTTGGTTTGGCGAGGAGTACACCTTGGTCGCCGTCGCTGATTTTATTTTATCCAAAACTCCAGGAAATACGGTGAGCAATATGAGCTCGACCCGGGCTTTAAGAATCATCACCGAGAAGCATGGTGGAACGCATACCGCCAGTGCAGTGGGCGAAGTCAATGTGGTCGAAGCCATTCGTTCAACGCGCGCCGTGATTGGTGGTGAAGGGAACGGAGGAGTTATTTACCCAACGTCTCACTGCGGTCGCGACGCTGTGGTCGGTACAGCGCTGTTTTTGACACACCTCGTGGCGTTTGGAGGGCGAGTATCTGAACTGCGCGCCACATATCCCAATTGGTTCATGTCCAAAGACAAGTTGCAGTTGCCTGACTCGGACGTTGACGCAGCACTCTCCAAACTTGTATCCGCTCATCCGGAGGCTCAAGTGAATACGGTTGATGGAGTGAAATTTGACTTGTCGGAAGGCTGGGTGCATCTGCGCAAGTCAAACACAGAGCCCATCATTCGAGTTTATGCGGAAGCTGAATCCGTAGAAGCTGCCAGTGCCTTGGGAGGACGATTTAAGCAAGAATTGCAAGCATTACTTCAGCACTGAGGTATTCTCAGCGGAAGATTCTTTCTTCATGCATTGTTGGTTCATCGGAATTGATGCATTTTTGCAACCATTCCCCCGCGAAATGAACGTGTATCTTGATAATGCAGCAACCACGGCCGTTGCACCAGAAGTGGCAGAAGCCATGATTCCGGTGTTGCAGGAGGCGTATGGTAATCCGTCATCAAGCCATGCGATTGGCCGCAAGACGAGGGTCATTATCGAGCAAAGCAGACGATCGATTGCGAAGCATCTCAACTGTCACTCGAGTTGCCTCTACTTCACCTCGGGTGGAACGGAGGCTGATAATTTGGCTTTGCGCGGTGCTGTGCGCGACCTGGGCTGCGAACGCATCATCACATCAGAGGCAGAGCACAGTGCTGTCATCAAAACCGCCCGCTCCCTCGAGCGCTCGCACGGCATTCAATTGGACTTGGTGGACCACCTTGAAGATGGTACCATCGATTTGAAGCATTTGGAAAGATTGCTCGCCACAGGCCCGAAAACCATTGTGAGCATTATGCATGCCAACAATGAGGTGGCAGTTGTGCAAGATCTCCATGCCATTGGTTTGCTTTGCCGCAATGCGGACGCGTTGTTTCATTCGGATACGGTGCAAACCATGTGTCATTATGCATTCGATTTGGAGACGTTGCCAGTGGATTTTATCACCTGCTCGGCGCATAAGTTTCACGGCCCAAAAGGAGTCGGGTTTTTGTACATACGCAAGGGAATTCAATTGGGTGGCCAAATTGAAGGGGGCAGTCAAGAACGTGCTGTTCGTGGAGGAACGGAGTCGACCCATAACATCGTTGGTTTGGCTGCTGCTTTTAATCTGGCTTATGCTGAATTGGAAGAACATGAGCAGCATATTCGTGCGCTCAAAGCGCAGATGGCTTTGGGCTTAAAATCGTTGTTTCCCAGCATCCGATTCAACGGTGATTCTGACAAGGAAAGTCGTCTTTATACCGTTCTTAATGTGTCGTTTCCGCCGCACCCCAAATCAGGGATGGCGCTTTTCTTGCTCGATTTAGAAGGTGTAGCCTGTTCGGGGGGAAGTGCTTGTTCGAGTGGAGCCACGTTGGGCTCTCATGTGTTGCGGTCTCTAAAATTCCACGATCCTGAGCGCGCGAGTCTGCGTTTCTCTTTTGGCCGGTACAACACTGGTCGCGATGTAGAACTGGCACTCAAGGCGATCGAGCGGGTTTTTGCTTGACATGATTTAGTCCGTTGCGCTGTTATTGCGCGTATCGGATTAACTTAGGCTTCCATTTCGTCATGCCTTTTAATTCCGCATTCAACTGGTTCATCCGTAAACGCATGTACTCCATTGACTTGGTGCGCAAGCAACCGGTTGAGGTTCAGCGAGGACTTTTTAATGATCTGGTGTCCCAAGGCAGAAGAACTTCTTTTGGCCGTGAGTCGGGCTTTAACTCCATTCGCAATTGGAATGATTTCAAGCGAGTCGTTCCCATTCGAACATATGATCAGTTGAAGCCTTGGATTGATCGGGCAAAGGCGGGCGAATCAGATGTTTTGTGGCCGGGAGAGACGCAATGGTTTGCAAAGAGTTCAGGAACAAGTGCTGATCGAAGCAAATTTTTGCCGGTGACGAACGCATCCCTGGAGTCCTGTCATTACAAAGGAGGGAAGGATTTGCTGGCGTTGTTCTGTCATCAACGCCCTGATGCTCAGTTGTATGGTGGCAAGCATTTGATCTTGGGCGGATCATCTTCACTTGATTCCATGGGGACCGGTTCATACACGGGAGACCTTAGCGCGATCATCGTGCAGAACTTGCCGTTTTGGGTAGAAGCCAGAAGGACACCGAGCAGGGAAATTGCCATGATGGACAATTGGGAAGAAAAGGTCGACGCCATGGCGCGCGCAACGATGCGCGAGGATGTGCGTATTCTGGCTGGAATTCCCAGTTGGATGTCGGTGGTGGTCAAGCGAGTTTTGGATTTGTCTGGAGCAAATTCTTTAAGCGCAGTTTGGCCAAATCTTCAGCTGTTTATGCATGGTGGTGTCAGTTTTGCGCCGTACCGCGCAGAGTTCGAATCATTGATTGGCAGCACGAGTCATCCATTTGATTACCTCGAGACGTACAATGCATCCGAAGGTTTTTTCGGGTTGCAAGATCGTTTAGCTGAGAATGATATGTTGATGATGTTGGATTATGGGATTTTTTTCGAGTTCGTACCGTTGACGGAATGGGAGAGTGAGAACCCAATTGTTTTAGAATTGCGAGAGTTGGAAGTTGGGGTGGATTACGCCTTGGTCATTTCGACGAATGCGGGTCTTTGGAGGTATGCTCTTGGCGATGTCATTCGCGTCACAGAAATGCATCCTTTCCGAATGCAAGTAGTCGGGCGGACAACGTCGTATTTAAATGCATTTGGGGAAGAAGTCATGGTGGCACAGGCGGACAAGGCTGTAGCCGAGGCATCCGCACTCACCGGTGCCCGTGTCAAAGAATACACTGCCGCTCCAATGTTCATGCGCCAGGATCGTACAGGAGGACACCAATGGGTTCTTGAATTCGCAAAAGAGCCACAAGGTGGTATGGATTTATTTTTGGAGTGTTTGGATGCGTCGCTTAAAAGACAAAATTCAGATTACGATGCAAAGCGCAGTGGGGGATTGGCATTGCAATTTCCCGAGGGCTGTGTTGTTCGTGATGGAACTTTTGAGCACTGGCTGCGATCCAAGGGCAAGTCGGGAGGTCAGCATAAAATTCCGAGGCTTTTGAATTCACGCGAAATGGTTGAAGAAGTATTGTCAATCTCCAAAGAACAGATGATCGCTGATCCGGTGTAGTGGGAAAAACAGCCCGCATGGAGCCTCATGCACAGAGGAACGTTCATACCCTGTTGGGTTTCTGTTGAAAACCCATGTTTCATTGCGCCGCTTCAAGGCCTAATTTGCAGATTGAACGAAGCCAAGATTATGCACATTGCAATAGCCGGAAACATTGGGTCGGGTAAAACGACACTCACGACGCTCCTCGCGAAACATTACCGTTACGAGCCTCATTTTGAGCAGGTTGATGACAACCCTTATTTGAACGATTTTTACAAAGACATGCAGCGTTGGTCTTTCAACTTGCAGGTCTTCTTTTTGCGCTCGCGTTTTGCGCAGCTTGCTGAATTGCAGGAAAGCGGAAAAAAGGTCATCCAGGACCGAACGATATACGAGGACGCACATATTTTTGCGCCCAATCTCCACTCGATGGGGTTGATGAGTAGTCGTGACTTCAAAAACTACCAAGACTTGTTTGAGTTGATGGAGAAATTCATATCTCCTCCCGACTTGATGATTTACTTGCGTGCTTCCGTTCCAAAACTTGTGGAGAACATCCAAAAACGGGGACGCGACTATGAGGAGGCGATTCGTTTGGATTACCTCAACCGCTTGAACGAACGATACGAGGCATGGATCAGCACGTACTCAGCTGGCAAGCTTCTGATCATTGACGTAGACGAGAACGGCTTCCACGAGAGCAAGGCAGATCTCGGCACAGTCATCGAGAGCGTGGATGCCGAACTGCACGGATTGTTCGTCTGAAAGCTGCAAAAACATTAGGCATGAAAAAAGGGAACCATTGAGGTTCCCTTTTTTGTGACTTCAATTTGAAGCCTTCGATTGCAGAAGAATCAATCTTCCGCGCGGGACTGCTGTTCTGCGATGCCTTCAACAGTCTGCTCAATCTGCGTCTCCTCGATTTGGCTGTGTCCACCATTTTCGCTGTGATCGCTTAGAATCGGAGCGATGACAAGACCTACCAAACAGGTGAGCTTGATCAAGATGTTCATGGATGGTCCGCTGGTGTCTTTGAAAGGATCACCTACCGTGTCACCAGTGACCGCTGCTTTGTGCGCATCGGAACCCTTGAAGGTCATTTCTCCGTCAATTTCAACCCCGGCCTCAAACGACTTCTTCGCATTGTCCCAGGCTCCACCAGCATTGTTCTGGAAAATGGCCCATAAAACACCGCTCACCGTAACACCTGCCATGTAGCCGCCAAGTGTTTCAGCAGCGTACTGACCGTCGATGCCAAAGGCGAGTGGCAGCAAGCCAATCACCAATGGGAAAATGATGGTCAAGGCTCCTGGGAGCATCATTTCTCGCAGAGCAGCTTGTGTTGAGATGTCAACGCACTTGCTGTATTCCGGTTTGCCTGTTCCTTCGAGGATTCCGGGAATCTCTTTGAATTGGCGTCGCACTTCTTTCACCATTTCCATGGCTGCCTTGCCAACTGAATTCATCGCCAAAGCAGAGAAAACAACAGGAATCATCGCGCCAATGAAAAGGGCGGCTAGGACGTTTGCTTTGAAGATGTTGATGCCGTCAATGCCGGTGAATTCGACAAAAGCAGCAAACAAAGCCAAGGCAGTCAATGCTGCTGATGCGATGGCAAATCCTTTTCCAATGGCTGCTGTTGTGTTACCAACAGAGTCGAGGATGTCTGTGCGCTCACGGACTTCGTCTGGCAGTTCGCTCATCTCGGCGATTCCTCCTGCGTTGTCTGCGATTGGACCAAAGGCATCGATGGCCAATTGCATTGCCGTCGTCGCCATCATGGCACATGCTGCAATAGCAACCCCGTAGAATCCAGCGAACTCATAGGCTCCGAAGATGGCAGCAGCAAAGAGTAAGATTGGACCGAACGTGGAGATCATACCAGTAGCAAGGCCAGCAATGATGTTGGTCGCTGCTCCGGTGGCAGATTTCTGCACGATATCGAGGATGGGCTTTTTACCAAGACCGGTATAATACTCCGTCATGTATGAGATAGCTCCTCCCACAGTCAAACCGATGAGTACGGCATAAAAGACATTGACTGAATCAAACGTGCGCAATCCTTCTCCAAAGAATTCCATGCTCATCTCACTTGGGAGCATCCAATCGATCAAGAAGTAGCACGCTACAGCAGTCATGATGATGCTGCTCCAATTTCCAATGTTCAAAGCACGTTGAACTTCAGGCTCTTTTGCACCGTCATTGACTCGAATGAAAAGGGTCCCCAACACTGAAAAGATGATACCAAGAGCAGAGATGATCAGCGGCAAGAGAATGGTTGAGATGCCACCAAAGTCGTCGGTGATGTTTCCACCCATGTCGTTGATGACATAATTTCCAAGCACCATAGCTGCAAGCACAGTTGCGACGTATGAACCGAAGAGGTCAGCACCCATTCCGGCCACGTCACCTACGTTATCGCCTACATTGTCTGCAATGGTTGCAGGGTTTCGGGGGTCATCCTCTGGGATGCCCGCTTCCACCTTACCAACGAGGTCTGCACCGACGTCGGCTGCCTTCGTGTAAATGCCACCACCGACACGTGCAAAGAGTGCGATCGACTCAGCTCCGAGTGAGAAGCCAGCAAGTGATTCCAAAACAATTGTCATGGATTCCACACCTGCCCAAGTTCCTCCGCTTTTCATTTGGAACAACAAGATGAAAAGCATGCTCAATCCGAAAACGGCCAAGCCCGCAACACCTAGTCCCATGACCGTACCTCCTGTGAAACTTACTTTCAAGGCGTGTGCAATGCCCGTTCGCGCCGCCTGGGTGGTACGGACGTTGGCTTGTGTAGCGATGCGCATGCCAATGTTGCCGGCGAGTGCAGAAAATACAGCGCCAATGACAAAAGCAGCGACGATGTAAATTTCAGTTGTCTCAACAATCGAAGAGACAAAACCAAGCAAGGCACCAGCGACGACAACGAAAATGGCAAGAATGCGGTATTCTGCATTGAGGAATGCGAGTGCACCTTCGTGAATGTGCTGAGCAATCTCAGCCATTTTTGCTTCACCAGCGTCTTGTTTGCGTACCCATGCGCCTTGTATGGCCATGATGAGCAATCCCAAAATGGCGATTACTGGTACTGAATAAAGCAGGATTGTATCCATAATAAAAATTGTATTGCATCCTAATTTGATGCGGTTGATTCAGGGTTGTTTACTTCAAATGTGTTCTTTACGCGACGTATGCTACGCTCTTCACGGCTTCCATGATGTCCTTGACTTGTGGCAAGGCTTCTTCAATCAGCGGTGGAGAGAAAGCGAAAGGGGTATCTGTCTGACAAAGGCGCACGATTGGTGCGTCAAGGTAGTCAAAAGCGTTGCGTTGAACACGGTATGCGACTTCGCTGCTGATGCTTGCTACCGGAAAGCTCTCTTCAACGATGACCAATCGGTTGGTCTTTTTGATGCTTTCGATGATGGTGTCAAGATCGAGGGGACGAATGGTGACCAAATCGATGATTTCAACTTCGATGCCTTCTTTTTCAAGTTGGTCGGCTGCTTCGTGCACGGTCTTCAGTATTTTCCCGAAGGAAACGATTGTGACTGCATCTCCTTTGCGACGGATGTTGGCTTTTCCAATAGGAACGAGGAATTCCCCCTCGGGTATCATTCCTTTATCTCCATACATCTTTTCACTTTCCATGATCAACACTGGATCATTGTCACGAATGGCTGACTTCAGAAGGCCTTTTGCTTCATAAGGTGTAAACGGCGTCACAACCTTCAATCCTGGAATGGACGCATACATGGATTCGAACGACTGGCTGTGTGTGGCTGCCAGTTGGCCGGCTGTGCCGTTCGGGCCGCGGAAGACAATAGGTACATTGTACTGACCTCCACTCATTTGCAGCATTTTTGCCGCATGGTTGATGATTTGGTCGGCTGCCAAGATGGCAAAATTCCACGTCATAAACTCGACAATTGGTCGCAGACCGTTCATCGCAGCGCCGACAGCAATGCCAGCGAAACCAAGTTCCGCAATGGGGGTGTCGATTACGCGTTCTGGACCAAATTCATCCAGCATGCCTTTCGATGCTTTGTAGGCGCCGTTGTACTCAGCGACTTCCTCGCCCAATAAAAACACGCTCGAATCACGGCGCATCTCTTCGCTCATGGCTTCACAAACGGCCTCTCTAAATTGCACTTCACGCATTGTCTTCTCCATTCAAATTGGTCGGCAAAGATAAGCCAACAACTAAATCAACAAAAATCAAATTCACAGCAACTACGAAGTAGCCGTTTTTGGACGGTCGAAGGGGCCGTTGGGTAGGAGTGGTTTTGGTTGGCCCCTGAGCCGATACATAAGCGGAGTGAGCCTTCCGCTTTTGGTCGTGCAATTCCTACCTTTGCGATATGAAAATACTCGTTTGCATAAGTCAAGCACCCGATACAACTAGCCGCATTGCTTTCACGGATGGCGACAAGGCTTTTGATTCTAGCGGAGTGCAATATATTGTCAATCCATACGACGAATGGTATGCGCTAGTGCGAGCCATTGAGTTGAAGGAGCAACAAGGCGGAAGTGTAACCACCTTGACAGTTGGAGGCGCAGAGTGCGATCCCATCATTCGGAAAGCGTTGGCCATTGGTGCGGACGATGCAATCAGAATCGACGCGAATCCGCAGGATTCGATGCAGGTTGCTCGTTTGATTTCAGATCACGCACGTTCAGAATCTTTTGACATCATCTTGTGCGGTAAGGAAACCATTGACCACAACGGTTCAGTTGTTCCCGCCATGGTGGCAGAATTGCTCGATCTTCCTTTTGTGGCCTTGGCCACTTGCCTAGAAGTCGAAGGCACGATTGGAAAAATGAATCGGGAAGTCGGCGGAGGAGAAGAGTCAATCGAAGTCTCCATGCCCTTTGTCGCAAGTGCAGCGAAAGGAATGGCAGAGCAACGAATCCCGAACATGCGTGGCATCATGTCCGCCCGGTCAAAGCCATTGAACGTATTGGAGGCTTCCGTCGAGGCTGCCACGAGCGTGAGCAAGTTCACCTTGCCTCCAGTAAAAGGCGCGTGCAAAATGATCGATGCCGATCGTCCAGAAGAACTCATCCGTCTCCTTCGTGAGGAGGCAAAAGCCATATAAGTCATGTCAGTTTTAGCAATTGTTTCAACCAAAAATGGCGCTCCAACGAAGAGTGGATTGGAGGCTGCGAGCTACGCAGCAGACTATGCATCTTCGCAGGGGGTGTCTGCGGTCGCTTTGGTCGCCGGTGAGATCACAGGTGATGGTGGGATTGGTGCCACAGGAATCAGCAAAGTGCTGCATTGTTCGGAAGCCTTTACCGATAGCGGTCAATGGGCGAAGTTAGCGGCGGCAGCCGTGCAACAAGAAGGTTCCACTTCAGTGGTTGCGTCTCATGACCATTTTGGCCGCGCGGTAGCGCCGAGGGTTGCAGTCCGTCTTCAGGCAGGTCTCGTGGCAGGCGTCACGGAATTGCCCGCGAATGGAACAGTCCGTAAGAATGTTTTTTCAGGCAAGGCCATGGCAGACGTTGCAGTGAGCACAGCGGTGGCGGTTTACACCGTAACGCCCAACGCGTTCGGGATCAAGTCGAATTCAGCGGAGGCGACTATTGAGGCGTTCTCGGCAGAAGTGGGAGCGGCGCGCGAAAAGGTGACCGGCTTCGACTCAGCCAGTGCGGATGGGCAAGTTCCATTGCCAGAAGCTGAATTGGTTGTGAGTGCCGGCCGTGGTCTGAAAGGACCAGAAAATTGGGGGATTGTCGAGGATTTGGCCCAAGCATTGGGTGCGACAACGGCATGTTCTCGTCCGGTATCCGACATCGGTTGGCGCCCACACCATGAGCACGTCGGGCAGACGGGCATCACCATTCGTCCAAATCTGTACATCGCGGCTGGAATTTCCGGAGCCATCCAGCATTTGGCCGGAGTCAACCAATCAAAAACAATCGTGGTCATCAATACCGACCCTGAAGCGCCCTTTTTCAAGGCGGCAGACTACGGCATTGTGGGCGATGCTTTTGAGATCTTACCGAAGCTTACAGCAGCAGCTAAGACATTAAACAGTTGATACCCAACGACGACTTAACTTCGCATTCAATCTTTTCCATCGCATGCCGAAAGTAGAAATGGAAATTTCCGATATCACCCTCAGCGGCTCCTCTTCAGGAGCCTACGCAATGGTGCTCGGGGAAATCAACGGAAGTCGCAAGCTGCCAATTGTCATTGGTGGTTCAGAGGCACAGGCTATTGCCATTGAAATTGAGAAAATGAAGGCTTCTCGACCTTTGACACATGACCTTTTCAAAACCACACTCGAGACGTTTGGTCTCCAGGTGAGTGAGGTGATCATTTACAACATGGTGGAAGGTGTGTTTTTTGCCAAACTCCTGTGTGAGGGCGGAGAGAAAACAGAAGAGATTGATTGCCGTCCGAGCGATGCTGTTGCACTGGCTTATCGGTTTGGTTGTCCCATCTTTTGTTCCGAAGAGGTGTTGAAGTTGGCCGGCATTGGTGAGAGTGAAATTGCTGAGTCGAACGAGGAGATTGAAGCACCTAAAGTGACGAAGCCAAAACGCCGGCAAAAAAGTTTGGAGGTGCTCGAAAAGGATCTGTCGAAAGCCATCGCACGAGAAGATTACGAGCAGGCCTCGCGGTTGCGAGATGAAATCGAACAAAGAAAGGGAAACGAATGACCATGAATCCTTCACATCAACCTCGCGTCAGCATCATCATGGGGTCGTCAAGCGACCTGCCGGTGATGGAACAAGCTGCCGACGTGCTCTCGGAACTGAACGTGCCGTTCGAGATGACCGTTGTTTCGGCGCATCGTACGCCCGAGCGCATGGTGGAACATGCGAGAGCTGCGGCTGACCGTGGAATCAAAGTCATCGTCGCTGGTGCTGGAGGCGCGGCGCACTTGCCGGGTATGACGGCATCGCTGACAATACTTCCGGTCATTGGCGTACCGATTCACAGCAGCAATTCCATCGATGGGTGGGACTCGGTGTTGAGCATTTTGCAAATGCCGTCAGGTGTTCCAGTCGCGACAGTCGCATTGGACGGTGGGAAAAATGCAGGAATCCTCGCTGCACAGATTGTTGCAACGTCGCAACCAGAGGTCGCAGAGCGCTTGAAAGCATTCAAAGCAAATTTGAAAGAAAAGGTAATGGCTTCCATTGAGGGTGTTGAAAATCATCGCGTCTCAAAATGAATGGATTCCATTCGTTCGATCCCGCAGCGCTTGAAGGCCGTGATCTGCATGGAAAGTTGCTCGGCGGAATTGCACCTAGACCCATTGCCTTTGCCAGTACAGTGGATCAAAATGGTCGGCACAATTTAGCTCCCTTTAGTTATTTCAATGTTTTTTCGGCCAAGCCACCCATTGTAATTTTCAGTCCTGCGCGACGAATGCGTGGAAACACCACGAAGCATACGCTCGATAATGTGTTGGAGGTGCCTGAGGTGGTGATCAATTTGGTTGACTATGCGATGGTCCATGCCTGTTCCCTCGCAAGTGGTGATTTTCCAGCGGGAGTGAGTGAGTTTGAAAAAGCGGGATTGACCGCGGTGGCTTCAGACCTCGTGCGCCCGATGCGTGTTGCGGAAAGTCCCGTGCAATTGGAATGCGAAGTGATGCGGGTCGAGTCTTTGGGCGATGAGGGTGGTGCCGGTCAATTGGTGATTTGTGAAATCAAGCGGATGCACTTTCGGGAAGATGTTCTCAATGAGGCGGGGCAACCGGTTCCAAATTTATTGGACTTGGTGGGTCGTTGTGGCGGAAATGCCTACGTGCGGGCTTCCGGTGAGGCGCTGTTCGACGTGCCAAAGCCCCTTGCAGCTCCGGGAGTCGGCGTGGACGCTTTGCCCCGAGAAGTGCGTCAAAGCGCGGTGCTCACGGGCAATGAGTTGGCTCAATTGGGTTCGGCCTTGGTGCTTCCCGACGAGACGGATGTCAATGATTTCAAATTGCTTGAGTTATCGGACTTGTTCATGGAGTTCGAAGACGACGGAATTGGATTGGAACGGGCCATTCATGAGCATGCCCAAAAGTTAATTGCTGCGGGTGATATTGCAGAGGCGTTGAAGGCGGTCTTAACCTTCAATGCCGGCTGACTCCGAAACTTCCTGACAAGTTCTCCACTGACACCGATTCTTGTGCTGGTTGAAGGTATTTTTGTCCCATGAGTTTTGAAATGAAAGGCAAGGTCAAGAAAATCTTTGACCAACAGGATTTCCCAAGTGGATTTTACAAACGCGACTTCGTGATCACCACGGAGGATCAATATCCGCAAGATGTGAAATTCACAGCGGTCAAGGAGCGCACTGAACAGATTGCGCGTTTGGGCGAAGGAGACGAGGTTTTGGTCAAATTTGACATCCGCGGACGAGAGTACAATGGCAATTTTTACGTTGACTTGAATGCTTGGCGCATCGAGTCAGGTGGAGGCCAACCTTCGGCACCTGCTGAAGCCGTTTCCGCAGCACCATTGCCCGATGTGCCTCCAATGCCAGCGGCATCAGGTGACGAAGAAGATGACTTGCCCTTTTAAATCGGGCGAGTAGTCATGGCAAACGGAGTGAAGGGGACCAAGGGTCACGCCTCACCCCACTGGGGAAAGGAAGAGTTGCAAACTGCGGCGTTTGAAAATGGCTTTCGAATCATTTACAAACAAGTGCCGAGGCCAGTGACCCATTGCGGCTTGGTCATCAATGCGGGCTCAAGGGATGAGATAGATAGTGCGGGCGAGGCAGGGGTTGCCCACTTCATTGAGCACACGCTGTTCAAAGGCACGCAGAAACGAAAGCCTTTTCACATCCTCAATCGCCTTGATTGTGTCGGCGGAGAGTTCAACGCATACACTTCCAAGGAAGACACTTGGATTTATGCTTCGTTCTCAGAACAACACCTTGAACGTGCCGTCGAACTCATCAACGACATCACTTTCAATGCGACTTTCCCAGAAAAAGAGATTTTGAAGGAGCGCGATGTGATTTTGGACGAACTCAATGCCTACTTAGATAGTCCTGCTGACGCTATTTTCGATGAATTTGAGGAGCGTTTATTTTCGGGACACGCGCTATCCGGAAATATCTTAGGGAACAAGTCTTCTGTTTCGGCTATGAATCGAAAAACCATCCAAGGTTTTGTCGATCGGCATTACCATCCGCAGCAAATGGTGTTCAGTGCTGTAGGTGCAACGCCGTGGAAAAAGGTGCTTCGGATTTGTCAGAAATACTTTGGTGAAGCGTCAAAGGGAGGCGGGGCAATGAATCGTCAGCCCTTCCAGCCGATTTCGCCATTCGATGTTCGGTTGACCAAGGACATTCACCAGGTGCACCATGTTATGGGCTGCACGACGACAGGCAGCGGACATCCGGATCGTCTGGGATTGGCGTTACTGGCCAATCACTTGGGGGGTCCGACCATGAACAATCGTCTCAGTTTAAACGTGCGAGAAAAGCACGGCATGGCCTACAATATTGAGTGTGCTTACACGCCATACAGCGACGTCGGTTTATTCAGCGTTTACTTCGGAACAGACACACGACTGCATGCTCGAGCGGAGTCCTTGGTCCGAAAAGAGTTGAAAGCACTGAGGGAAAAAAAACTGGGGGTTCGTCAATTGCGAGACATCAAACAGCAAGTTGTGGGGCATGTTGCGCTTTCTCAGGACTCGGGAAGCAGTATGATGACGGGATTGGGAAAGAGTTTCTTGCAATATGGACGCGTCGAAAGCCTTGAGTCTGTCTTCAATGCCATCGAAGCCATCACAGCTGATGATGTGTTGCGATTGGCCAACGAGGTTTTGGACGACTCAAAGTGGAGCCACCTCGTTTACAATAGCCGATGATCATCGAGGCGATATGCGATGCATATCGTTGTTGTTCTCTTCGATTTGATTTTTAACGGAGCGGATTTTCAGAGCGATGCCTGCCCATTCTCGTTGATTGAGTTTGATGAGCTTTTCAATGGCCGCATCGTCATTGTCCGCTCCCAGTGCCACATGCGCGAGGTAGTCAAAGCCGTGCATGTTCAACCATACAACGGCATTTCCTTCTCCTTCTGCGCCTCTTACCAAGGCCATGAGATGCGGGTGTCCATTCTGCATCAACCAAGAACGAGCGGACTCAACGTGATGCAGCGCATGACAAGTGAGGCCGAGCTCTGGAAACCCGTTTTGCATCAGCCAGTGGTGGATTTTTGAATTTCCGGAGATGGCTTCGCCCCATGCTAAAAGCACCTTGGCTGGATATTGCATCTCCCGAAGATAATAGGAGGTACCTTTGCGCGCAAGTGAAGAAAGAAAGGCGCCCAGAAGAGCAGATCTTCTCCCCCCAATTTTGGTTGCTGTGCATGAGCACAGTGTTGTTCATGGCAAGTTTCGGTATGATCATGCCGGAGTTGCCTGGTTTTCTGGCTGAATTAGGTCGTCCAGACTTGATTGGATGGATCGTAGGTTTGTTTACGATTGGGGCCTTTGCATCACGGTTCATTAGCGGGCGCATAGCGGATTCTGCAGGTCGTAAACCGGTGATGCTTTTTGGTACTTGGGTAACGATAATCGCGGGATTAGGCTACATTGGGATTGGTTGGCTGAAGCCAGACTTAACCGGAGTATGGCGTGGACTTCCGATTGTTGTTTGGTTGTTTTTACTGTTGCGACTTTTGCATGGAATGAGCACGGGCTTCAGACCAACAGGGACAACGGCGTTTCTCACGGATACGACACCTTTGAGTCGCAGGGGAGAAGCTTTGGGGTATCTCGGAGTAGCGGGCAATGCGGGCATGGCAGGAGGACCAGCTCTCGGGAGTTGGTTGAGCGTCGAGTTTGGTTACGATGCTATGTTTTTGACCTCTACTGCTTTGGGGATTTTCGCTTTAATCCTGACCCTTCGCTTGCCTGAGTCGCTGCCGCACAGTCGCAAGGTGCGTTGGCAAGATTTAAATGTTTTCAAAGGGCCGGTTCTCGATTGGTCTTCTTGGCCAGCATCGATGGCACTTCTCCCGGTGGCTTTTGCTTTTGGAGCATTTTTAACAATTACGCCGGACTTTGTGGATTCCTTGGGGTACGTCTACAAAGGCTCGTTCAATACCATCATTGTTCTCGCTTCCATATCGATGCGGTTGGTCGCAGGTAAAGCTTCTGACCGTATTGGCCGCGTGCCTCTTTTGATCATCGGCTCGGGACTTTTAGCCATTGGAATGTTTGGCTTGTCTCTGGCTCAAACGCGGCTGACTGCGGCATTGGCTGGTGTGGTATACGGCATGTCTATTGGCATCAATATGCCAGCAATTTTTGCATGGACAGCGGATTTGGCAAAACCCGGAAAGGTGGCGTTGGCCCTTGGCACGATGTTGATGGCGCTTGAGGTTGGTATTGGCGCGGGAGCTATTTTTTCGGGTCAAAGATTTGCAGGTGATGTAGCGCAAATCCCCAATTTGTATGCGATCAGTGGTGCTTTTGGTTTGTTGATGTTTGTCATTTTATTCGTGGCACGGAACCGTTTTCACGATCCGGTCAGAAGGGTGTGATTTGAATGGCAAAAGCAACTGGCGTTGTCTCAATCTCTTTTGTTGAAATGAACGATAAAAGGTGGAAAAGTGCTTCGTTACCCCATTGTGATGCATGCATGATTCTGCGTTCTTTGTAGTATGGAAGATCTCATGGTGCAATTGGAGACAGCTCGACAGGAGCGTGTGAAGACGCTGAAGGAATTCATGCGATTGAAGAATGAACTTGCGTTGGCTCAACGTCGTTGCGACGAGTTGAGGTCAGAAAATAATGGACTGAAGCATGCTTTGCTGGTATCGGAGACAGAGCTGCAGGCTCTGCACTCTTACGCAGCAGAGGTAGCATAGGCGTTGCCATTTCAAAGCATTAAAAAAGGCGGGACATCCCGCCTTTTTTAATTCCCTAAACTGTAAAAAACAGGTTGGCTCCTCAGACTTCCATGCTTGCGCTGGATACGGCAAACCCACGATCTACCTTTTTGAAAAGCCCTTGCAAGACCTTTCCCGGGCCTACTTCAATGGCCTCTGCAGCTCCCATTTCGATCATTTTTGACATGGATTGTGTCCACTTAACGGGCGCAGTCAATTGAGCGATCAAGTTTGTGCGAATTTCCGTTGGATCATTTACTGGCGAGGCTGACACATTCTGTATGATCGGGCATCGGGGCGCCTGGAATGGTGCCGCTGCTATGGCTGAAGAGAGCCGCTCACGTGCTGACTCCATGAGTGGTGAGTGAAATGCTCCACCGACTGGCAAGACGAGGGCGCGACGCGCACCGGCCTCGGTCAAGGCTGCACATGCGGCGTGGATGGCGTCTATTTCACCTGAAATGACAAGTTGGCCAGGGCAGTTATAATTTGCCGCGACAACGATGCCGGGGGTATTCGCACAAATTTCTTCAACGCGCGCATCCTCCATGCCCAAGACAGCAGCCATGGTCGACGGATTTGCATTGCAAGCGTCTTGCATTGCCAAAGCTCGCTCGGACACGAGTTTCAAGCCATCTTCGAATTGAAGAGCTCCGGCGGCAACAAGTGCGGAAAACTCGCCGAGGCTATGGCCGGCGACCATGTCTGGCGCAAATCCGTCTCCGAGCATTTCTGCTAAAATGACCGAGTGAAGAAAAATGGCGGGTTGCGTGACAGAGGTTTGTTTTAAATCCTCATCACTCCCGGAGAACATGGTTTGTGAAATCGAAAAGCCTAGAATCTCATCGGCTTGGTGGAATCGTTTCTGAGCCGCTTCTGATGCCTCAAAGAGGTCTTTGCCCATACCAGAGAATTGGGCGCCTTGGCCGGGAAAAACGTATGCTTTCATGGTCTTGTTTGTCTTTTGAATGCGCGAAATTAAGGCATGGATTGGGATGGTCGGTGAATCGTCTCAAATGCTGAGCGATAATCCGACAGATAAAACTTGCTTCAACTGAAGACCAGGTCCAACTTGAGGGACAAAGATCCCGTTCACTTCTTCAGGGTTTTTCGTAAGTGTTATATCATCGTCATAGATGAATGTGGCGCTGATGGTTGTTGTCAGCCACGAGTTCACTTTCAATGCGATGACATGATCGCTGTAGATGTCGATGTTTTGCGGATTGTCCATGAAGTTGGAGAACAAGTCCAGCCGCACGGCGTAGCTTATTTCCGGGGAGATTTTCCAGAGGGCATTCAATTTTAGATACCCTCCGATTTCGTAGCGGCTTGTTTCGCCTGGCGTCACGCCAAATGCACCTGCTTGGGAGAGTGAATCGTCTAAAACCCACGTGGATTTGAAGGTGATGGGAGCGAGGAACACGTTTATGGTGCTGCCGGAATCGCTGATGTGTTTGTAGTCCATGCCCGCCGCCACAACACCATACCCGGGAGCGAGCCAGTTGGAATTCAGCAACTCCCTATTCGGAGCACCGTTTTCAATGGCATAGCCCGGAGCAAGTTGGGATCGAAAATGTGCCATGACCGTTACAAAACCAGATGTGGTTGTGCGGTACCCCAATTTGGTTGACCATTCAATCCGGTCATCCGTTTTTAAGAATACTCGGTCTTCAGGCCGATGGAGGAGACCAAAGGCAAGGTGCAACTCTGAATCCCAACCAAATTGCTCGCGGTCGAGATTCCAGTTCTGATCAAACTTGGTGAGCAACGATAGGTTACTTTGTCCACCAGCCGCCCAATTGTTGAGTTGCACTTGGCTGAAGTGAATGTTGATGAGCCCTTTGCTAGACCACAACGTGGTGTCTTGCGGTGGTGCGGCAGAATTCCTCAGTGCGGTTTCCTCTGCTGGTGTAAGTTTCGGCGTAACGGTTTGTGCATTCGCCACATTACTCATGTGATTGATTGCGAAGAAGGCCAAGCCTAGCATCGCTCTTACTCCTCTTCCTTGCATGTCTCAGTTGTCGAATATGGGTTCTAAGTGAAGGATACTGGATGCACCTTCGATCGCAACGAAGATTTCGCCTTGAGAATTGCGGGCAATGTCTCGGACTCGGCCGATTCCATTGAGTAGTTTTTCCCGCTGAATCACGCGTCCTGAACCATCCAGCGAAAGGCGTTCAAGGTATTCAAAACTCAGCGATCCTACGAGCAGATTGTCTTGCCACTGCATCGGCCATTTTTCCCCCACTACGACTTCCATGCCACACGCCCCAATGGAGGGGAGCCAATAATACAAGGGCTGTTCCATTCCGGTTTTTGCGGTATCACGGGTGATGATGGTGCCACTGTAGTTTCTTCCAAACGTGATTTCGGGCCACCCGTAGTTCGCTCCTTTTTGAAGGACATTGATTTCATCGCCGCCCTTGGGACCGTGCTCATGTGTCCACACGGAACCGGTTTCGGGATGAACGAACATGCCTTGTGGATTTCGATGTCCCCACGACCAAATCGAGGGGATGGCCTCCGGAAAATCGACGAATGGGTTGTCCTCGGGAATGCTGCCGTCTGGATGAAGTCGGTGAACTTTACCAGGGTAGGTTTGCAACGTTTGCGGATGAATATCGCGCATGCCTCTCTCTCCGCAAGTGACATAAAGCATCTGGTCAAGGCCCATGGCGAGACGACTCCCATAGTGCCGATGTGTTTTTGCGTAAGGAGTCGCGACCATTAGCGTCTGCCATTCTGAAACCGAGAATCCTTGGTCAGAACGATTCAATGTCCCGCGCACCACAGCTGTTGCCGATCGTTTGTCATCGTCCGGATGATTTTTGCTGTAGGTGAGGTAAATCCAAGGGGTTGAAGTTTGGGGATCGTTCCAAACCATCACGTCCAATAAACCACCTTGTCCCTTGACGTGGAAGTCTTCGGGTAAGCCGAGAATGGGTTGCTTGACGCCGGCTTCAAGCACCCAGAGATTGCCTTCCCGCTCGGTGAAAATCAAGGTCGAGTCGTTGAGGAAGTCCATTCCCCATGGAGTGCCCAGTCCGTCTGCAACCACATTGGCGCGCAACTTCAAGTCAGACGCTTGAATCAATTGAGGGGGGGCGGGCCTAAATTGGGCTGATTCGGACGCTTTCTCGAGTAAAAAGGCTGCAATATCTTCGATTTCACGGGGAGCAAGCACGTCCCCGTAGGCAGGCATCCCAAGCAGCGCATAGCCAGTGGCAATGATGCGCTCGATGTCGTTCTGTTGGCTTCCGAGTTTCCATGTTCTCTGAACGAAGTCGCGACCATTGAGGCCATGACAGTCTGCGCACCACTTGGCATACAGCTCTTCTCCATTCTTGTTTTGGCTCAAATCATTGCTGTTGAAGTCGCGGGGAATGCTGGCGATTCCTTTGTCGTCCTCTTCGGGTTCAAAAAAAGCAAGTGACGCCGAAACGATGGCAACCGGAATGAGAAGTACAAGAGGGTAGCGCATGCTGATATCTATTTCGATGATTTTGGAGCTGAGCCGACCATTCGAATGATCTCCGCTTCGCCTTGATGAAAGGGGCCTTCATCCAATGTGGTCCGCATGGTTTCGAGCTGTTCAATGATCAACCCATCAAAATCTTCTTCAAGCTGTGCTTTGTTGAATAGCATGGCGGCATCTTTTGGACCGCCTGATTTCAGTCTGAGTTGACGGGAATTGAACCCCTCCAGAATGAGCTTTCCTCCGGGCTTTAGCCATGACAAGGCTTTGCGGTGAAACAATCTGCGCTGGTCTTCGGGCATATGAGCATAAAAAAGACCCACAACGTCATGTCCGTTGGCCAATTCACTGCGCCATTCGAAGGCATCTGCAACATGCGTTTTGACCAAGTTTTCGACTCCGGCGGTTCTGCACCAGCGCGCGCACGTGTTCATTCCCACTTGACTCGAATCGAAGGCATCAACGGACCATCCCTGCTGCGCAGCCCAGAGGGCATTTCGACCTTCTCCCTCGCAGGGGAGCAATGCACTCCGACCTTTGCATTTGACCAATTCTTGAGCCCAGAATGGGTTTGGTAGCTTGCCATAAGCGCCTTCCGTGGCAGTGTAGCGTTCGTCCCAATGCGCTTTCATTCGTCGAATTTCTGAAAAATTCAGAGGAATTTGACGGTAGAACCTGTTAGATTACCACAAATTCACCACATGTCTGGAGCCATCTTGCCTTTGTCACCTTCGATCAGTTTGATGAACGAAGCTTTTGATGATTTACGAAATCGATCAAACGAGCAACGCTCACTGAGCGCCAAGCAACGGATCAAGCGGCTTGACGCATTGTATGCAGAAGTATGGCGTCGGCGCGATGACCTCAAATCCGCCATGTGGGAGGATTTTAGAAAGCCGGGAGAGGAGGTTGATTTGACTGAGATTTTCGTGATAAAATCCGAAATCAAAGCGGTGAAAAAATCACTGCGCAAGTGGATGAAGCCACGCCGAGTTTCAGGAGGCTTGGCGCATCTTGGTTCTGCATCGTGGATTCGTTACGAAGCCAAGGGCGTTGCACTGATCATTGCTCCCTGGAACTATCCTATGCAATTGGTGTTTCGTCCGTTGATTGCAGCCATCGCGGCGGGGTGTACTGCCATGCTAAAGCCATCAGAATTGACGAATAAGACAGCGCAGGTTGTTGCGGAAATCGTGGCTTCAGTTTTTCCCGCCAATGAAGTATCCGTGGTTCAGGGAGGTGTGGATACCGCCTCGCATCTTTTGTCATTGCCATTCAATCATATGTACTTCACGGGTTCACCCGAAGTCGGGAAAATCGTGATGCGCGCCGCGGCGGAGCACCCTTGCAGTGTCACGCTAGAGCTCGGTGGAAAGTCGCCGGTCATTGTGGATGAGTCAGCGCCCTTAGCAGCCACTGCCAAGAAGATTGCCTGGGCCAAGCTCTCGAATGCGGGCCAAATCTGTGTTGCGCCTGATTACATTTTTGTGCCACGGGTTATGGAAGCGGAATTTGTAGAGGCTTTGCGAAATGCAATGACTGAGCTCTATCCTGGAACGGTTGCTGAAAATCCCGATTACCAGCGCATTGTCAAGGACGTGCATGCAGAGCGTTTGCTTGGATTGATTGATGACGCAGTGGCCAAGGGTGCAACGTTGGCACATGGAGGTCAAAGCGACGCTAAGGCTTGCCTCGTTCATCCAACCATATTGTCAGATCTGTCACCTGACGCGAAAATCATGGAGGAAGAAGTGTTTGGACCAGTATTGCCCATCATTCCATACGACGATTTGGAGGAGGTGGTGACGGCGGTAAACAGCCGACCTGTTCCATTGGCCTTGTACATTTACAGCAAGCGCAGCCGGTTCGTTGACCGCGTGCTCAATTCCATTCAGTCGGGCGGAGCGAGCATCAATAATTCAGTCATTCACGTATCGAGCAATCAATTGCCGTTTGGAGGACACGGCAACAGTGGGATTGGGTCGGGCCATGGTGAATATGGTTTCAGAGAATTCACGCACATGCGGGGAGTTTACGAGCAGCGAGTGGACGGCGCGGCATCTTTGCTGATGCCACCTTACACGCCTTGGAAGACAAAGGTGATTGATCGGTTGCTACGCTGGCTTTGAGTTTGGTCTTCTGATGCTTTCTTTGTCTCTCATCCTGTGAACATGCGTGTACGATCCATTTGCCTCTTGGCGCTTGCTTTCCATTTCACTTCGACATTTGGCTTGACTCAGTCACCGGTTGATCGAGTTGACCCCCCGCATTGGTGGGTGGGCATGCCAGTGGACACTCTGCAAATCATGGTGCATGGATTGGGGATCGGAGAATTGCAGCCAGTCATTGATTATCCCGGCGTTGAGCTCATCCGTGTTCCTCGCCGTGGGGTGAGCGAGAATTACCAGTTTCTCTATTTGCATGTTGCTCAAGAGGCGCCTGCTGGAACCCTCCTCATTGAATGGTTGGATGCTCTTGATGGAAACAAAAAACAGTTCGGAAGCACTTCGTTTGAGTTGAAACAAAGGGAAAAGCAAGCAAGTTCGAATGCACAAGGCTACAGTCAGGCCGATGCGATCTGCTTGATCACACCGGATCGCTTTGCCAATGGAGATCCAAGCAATGACGAAGTAGCGGGTATGTTAGAAGGGGTTGATCGATCGAATGATCATGGACGTCATGGTGGAGACTTAGCTGGGATAGAATCGCATTTGGGCTACCTGGATAGCATGGGATTTACGGCCGTGTGGCTCAATCCGGTCTTGGAGAATAATCAACCGCAATGGTCGTATCACGGTTATGCTACGACGGACTATTACCGGGTGGATCCGCGCTTTGGAACCAATGCGGAGTACAAGGCGTTGGCGCAGGCCGCAAGGGAGCGTGGGATGAAGCTCATCATGGATATGATCATGAACCATTGCGGTTCTGAACATCCATGGATGCGAGATTTGCCAACGTCCGATTGGATCAACAACAGCGCTGAATTCACTCCGACGACGCACCGGCGCACGACCTTGCGCGATCCTTATGCGTCGCAGTCCGATGTCAAAGGATTTTCAGACGGTTGGTTTGTGAAAGAGATGCCGGACTTGAACCAGCGTCAGCCACTGCTTGCAGATTACCTCATCCAAAATTCAATTTGGTGGATTGAATTGCTGGGACTTGGTGGCATTCGCATGGACACTTATCCTTACTCCGATCCTGCCTTCATGGCGCGCTGGAGTTGTGAAGTGATGGCAGCTTACCCCAACTTCAATATGTGTGGCGAAGAATGGAGTTTGAGTCCATCTACCTTGGCGTATTGGCAGGCAGGTTCAAAGAATACGGATGGTTATGAATCCTGCTTGCCGGGCTTGTTGGATTTTCCGCTGCATCACGCATTCATCCAATGCATGAATGAGCAGGAGGCGTGGCATTCCAATTGGGTGCGACTCTACGAAATGTTGGGGAATGATTACCTGTATCCTCGGCCTGAGGATCATGTCATTTTTCCGGACAACCACGATATGAGCCGAATTCACACGCAACTGGGAGATGACATCAAGAAGTCGCGAATTGCCCTGTATTTCTTTGCCACGATGCGCGGTACACCTCAATTTTATTACGGTACGGAGATTTTGATGACCAATACCGGCGACGACAGCCACGGAAACATTCGAAGTGATTTTCCAGGGGGATGGCATGGGGATGAGATGAATGGTTTTTCTGGCCAAGCACTTTCGGAAGCGTCGAGGGCCTTTCAAAACGAAATGCGTCAATTGTTGCGCTGGAGGAAAACAGCAAGCGCGGTCCATTACGGACGATTGATGCATTTTGTTCCTGAAGCGGGCACTTATGTCTACTTCCGCTTTGATGAATCGCAAACGGTTATGGTGGTTTTGAACCAATCTGACGATTCTGAAGCATTGGATTTGGCGCGTTTCGATGAGGTGCTGAATGGCCGCCGCTCCTTGCGCAATGCGCTGAACGGAGAGGTTGTGCACGAAGGGAAAGGAGATTTCTCGGTTCCAGCGGGTTCGGCGTTGGTATTGGAGGTGGATTGATGCATAGCATACTCAGCAGGACAGGTTGCTCACCGAAGCCTGTGAACTTCTCTTTGAATTGCGATTCTCATCCGCTTAAATGCAATTTATATTCGCTCAAAATCTAAGCATGAGCAAGAACGTTTCGGTCGTACTGTTGGGCTTCATCTTTTCTCTTTCAGCCAATGCTCAAGTTGCAAGTTCTGAATCTTGGCAACCAGACTTCAACCGAGATGAGCTTTTGTCGATGCCTGACCTCCTGCCACTTTTGGGACATTTCGGTTCAGCGTGGAATGCTCAACCTGAAGCGAACGACTCACGTCAAGCGTTGGACATTGCAGTGCTCGATTGGACGGGACAAGAAGGGCAGGCGTTGATCTTGCGTTCATCGGCTGACGTGGTGGTGCTCAGGGCCGGAGTTAATGATGGTTCGGACCCGCAGCAAAGAAGCACTGGAATTCGACATGTTTTGGTTGAAAGTTGGTTGCCTCCGACGGAATCAAGCGATGCATTGGAAGTCTACGAGCAGATGCCCATGAAATCACAGGTGCTGCTCTTGGATGCCGGTAGGGATCAGCACGGGAACCCCATGCCTTTTGGGACCCGTTATATTTTGCATTTCCCCGATGGGTCCAAGGGTGAGGTTTCCACAAACAGCATGGGATCCATGAGTGTCTCTGGAAAATCACTGCGCACCATGGCCCAACTGCTGCATGCAGGTGGACAGGTTTTCTTTCTGCCTTGACGACGCGTACCGCCATGAAGTTATTAAAACCAATGCGTGCACTTTGATGACGCCCCTGCGAACCAATTTCAGCGGTTAATTCTTACCTTTCAAAAAAATTAGAAATCCTGGGAAGATCACAACAATCATTCGGAAAGCGCGAACGCGAACTAAAGCGTGAAAAAAAGCGCAAAGAGAAAGAGGCCAAGAAGTTGGCGCGATCAGAGAACAAGTCAAGCCTGGACGATGACAGCATGATTGCTTATGTCGATGCTTACGGCAACGTGACCGACACTCCACCGGATCCTGCTGAGAAGGAAGAAATCAATGCGGAAGACATTGAGTTGGGAATTCCAAAGAAAGAAAAGTTGCCAGATGATGCTCCGCGAATCGGAATTGTTTCATTCTTCAATGATTCGAAAGGATTCGGGTTCATTCGAGACTTGGATTCTCGGGAGAGCATTTTCGTGCACATCAACAATGTCGAAGGAGAGATCAAGGAAGATTCAAAGGTTTCATTCGAAGTCGAGCAGGGGCCCCGAGGCTTGGCTGCTGTCAAGGTTGAGCTTTACAAAGACCCGCCTCAATAGATGGATGCGAAGTTGGCCCAGCGCTGACTTACTTTCCGATGCAGAAAGTAAACAATACTGACTATCAGTGCTTTATTGATTTGAGGTACAAATGGGGTACAATTAGACTTTCAAAACCGTGTTTCGTTGGCTTACAATTCAATTGATGTGCAAGCTCTTTAGCAGGGATGAATTCATTCGTCTGGTGGGGTTCTGGGGACGATAACATGAGTACCAAGACAGCTTCAGATTAGCGCTGAGCAGGGCGAGCAAGATAGGGCGTTAGTCCTTTAAGCAACGGATGGACAAGCCTCTCCATTCGTATGACCAGCTTCGACTGATTCCCTCAAAGCCCGATTGAAGTCGCCTTGTTCTCTGGTAGTAAGTGTTTGGCAAAGAGCACCAATATTGAGTCGTGTTACCTTGAGCGTCAAAACTTCCGCCTCCGAAACCAGCAGGTAAAGCAGAAAAACCAAACTGATTAGTGCCGAGCCACCATTGTTCAGACATCAGTTTACGCCCTTCGCTATCGGTTTCTCTCCAACCTTCAGTTGCGACCAAGTTTTCACTCATTCCAATTTCCAGTTCGAGAGCCATGAATTCTTCATCTGTAGGGACATGCCAGCCTGCAGGGCATATGCCTCTTGAATCTTCTACAGCAAAATAATTGTATAACCTGCCATAAAGATCCAGGTTACCTTCATTTTCTCCGTAGTAATTCTGAGCCCCTTCTGTTGTCGATTCCCATGCTTCACTTCCCCATAATTCTGGA